>NZ_JBYIQW010000062.1:0-41188 GCF_057707815.1 Actinacidiphila sp. bgisy160 | reverse complement strand
CCCCGGCCCCCCCCCCCCCGCGGTCGTGGTCCCTCGCGGGCCCGGTGCGGGCCCGCGAGGGTCAGACGTTGAAACCGAGCGCGCGCAGCTGCTCGCGGCCCTCGTCGGTGATCTTGTCGGGGCCCCACGGCGGCATCCAGACCCAGTTGATCTTCAGGTCGTTGACGATGCCGTCGGTGGCCGACTTGGCCTGGTCCTCGATGACGTCGGTCAGCGGGCAGGCCGCCGACGTGAGCGTCATGTCGAGGGTGACGACGTTGCTGTCGTCGATGTGGATGCCGTAGATCAGCCCGAGGTTGACGACGTCGATGCCCAGCTCGGGGTCGACGACGTCGTAGAGGGCCTCACGGATCTCCTCCTCGCTCGCCGGCTTCGTCGTCGTCACTTCTGCGTTGTCGCTCATGCGGACTCCCTGACCGCGCCATCGCCCAGCGCCTGGGCGGTGGCGTCCTTCCACGCCATCCAGCTCAGCAGCGCGCACTTCACGCGCGCCGGGTACTTGGAGACGCCGGCGAACGCGACCGCGTCCTCCAGGACGTCCTCCATCGCGTCGTCGGGCTCCAGCTTGCCCTTGGACTGCATCAGCTCCAGGAAGACCTCCTGGACCTTCACGGCCTCGTCGACCTGGCGGCCGACGAGCAGTTCGTTGAGCACCGAGGCGCTGGCCTGGCTGATGGAACAGCCCTGGCCCTCGTAGCTGATGTCCCGGATGGACGTGCCGTCGAGCTTGACGCGCAGCGTGATCTCGTCACCACACGTCGGGTTGACGTGGTGCACCTCGACGTCACCGTCGCGCAGGCCGCGGCCGTGCGGGTTCTTGTAGTGGTCCAGGATGACTTCCTGGTACATCGAATCCAGCTTCACAGGCTTCGCCGTCCGTCCCTCAGCCGAAGAAGTTCCGTACGTGCTCCAGGCCCTCGACCAAGGCGTCGACCTCGGACGGCGTGGAGTACAGATAGAACGACGCTCGCGTGGTCGCGGGAATTCCGTACCGCAGGCAGACCGGCCGGGCGCAGTGGTGCCCGACCCGCACGGCGATGCCCTGCTCGTCGAGGACCTGACCCACGTCGTGCGGGTGGATGTCGCCGAGCGTGAAGGAGATCGCGGACCCGCGGCCCTCGGGGGTGTCCGGGCCGATGATCCTCAGCTCGGGCACCTCCTTCAGCCGGCGCAGCGCGTACTCGGTGATCGCGTGCTCGTGCGCGGCGATCCGGTCCATGCCGACGGCGTTCAGGTAGTCCACCGCGGCGCCGAGGCCGACGGCCTGGGCGATCGGGGGCGTGCCCGCCTCGAACTTGTGCGGCGCGGGCGCGTAGGTCGACTCGTGCATGGAGACGGTCTCGATCATCTCGCCGCCGCCCAGGAACGGCGGGAGGTCCTCCAGCAGCTCCTGGCGGCCCCACAGCACGCCGATGCCGGTCGGGCCCAGCATCTTGTGGCCGGTGAAGGCCACGAAGTCGGCCTGCAGTGCCTGCACGTCCAGCACCATGTGCGGCGCGGCCTGCGAGGCGTCGATGAGCACCAGGGCACCCACCTGCTGGGCGCGGCGGACGAGCGCCTCGACCGGGTTGATCGTGCCCAGGATGTTGGAGACCAGCGTGAAGGAGACGATCTTCGTCTTCTCGGTGATGACCTGCTCGATGTCGCTCAGGTCGAGCCGGCCGTCGTCGGTCAGGCCGAACCACTTCAGCTTCGCGCCGGTGCGCTGCGACAGCAGCTGCCACGGGACG
Source organism: Actinacidiphila sp. bgisy160 (assembly GCF_057707815.1). NCBI lineage: Bacteria > Bacillati > Actinomycetota > Actinomycetes > Kitasatosporales > Streptomycetaceae > Actinacidiphila > Actinacidiphila sp. bgisy160. The sequence continues at coordinate 39,458 of NZ_JBYIQW010000062.1, read as the reverse complement.
ATGTTGGAGTGGTGCTCCATCTCCGTGATGACGATCTCGGTGTCGCTGTCCACGCGGTAGGGCTCGTCGGCCCAGCCCAGCATGTTGGCGACCAGGTTCAGCGACTCCGAGGCGTTCTTGGTGAATATCACCTCGTCGCGGCTCGGCGCGTTGATGAAGGACGCGATCTTGTCGCGGGCACCCTCGTACAGCGCCGTGGCCTCCTCGGCGAGCGTGTGCACACCGCGGTGGACGTTGGCGTTGTAGCGCTCGTAGTACTCGCTGAGGGCGTCGATGACCTGGCGCGGCTTCTGCGAGGTCGCGGCGTTGTCCAGGTAGACGAGCCTCTTCCCGTCGTGGACCAGACGGTCCAGCACCGGGAAGTCCTTGCGGATCGCCTCGGTGTCCAGCAGGCCCGGCAACTGCGGTGTCACGCGGACGCGCCTCCCTTCACATAGGCCTCGTAGCCCTCGGCCTCCAGCTTGTCCGCCAGCTCCGGACCGCCGGACTCGGCGATGCGGCCCGCGGCGAAGACGTGGACGTGGTCGGGCTTGATGTAGCGCAGGATCCGCGTGTAGTGGGTGATCAGCAGGGTGCCGACCTCACCGCTCTCGCGCACCCGGTTGACGCCCTCGGAGACGATGCGCAGCGCGTCGACGTCCAGGCCGGAGTCGGTCTCGTCGAGGATCGCGATCTTGGGCTTGAGCAGCTCGAGCTGGAGGATCTCGTGGCGCTTCTTCTCACCGCCGGAGAAGCCCTCGTTGACGTTGCGCTCGGCGAAGGAGGGGTCCATGTGCAGGCGCTCCATGGCCTCCTTGACCTCCTTCACCCAGGTGCGCAGCTTGGGGGCCTCGCCTCGGATGGCGGTGGCCGAGGTGCGCAGGAAGTTGGAGACCGAGACGCCGGGGACCTCGACCGGGTACTGCATGGCCAGGAAGACGCCGGCCCGGGCCCGCTCGTCGACGGACATGGCCAGCACGTCCTCGCCGTCCAGGGTCACGGTCCCACTGGTGACGGTGTACTTCGGGTGGCCCGCCAGCGAGTAGGCAAGGGTCGACTTGCCGGAGCCGTTCGGACCCATGATGGCGTGGGTCTCGCCCTGCTTCACGGTCAGGTCGACGCCGCGGAGGATCTCCCGCGGACCGTTCTCGGCCTCGACGGAGACGTGCAGGTCGTGGATCTCAAGCGTTGCCATGGGTGTCTCAGGACTCCTGGGTGACGGAGACGAGCACATCGTCCCCTTGGATCTGAACGGGGTACACGGGGACGGGCCGCGTCGCGGGCAGCCCGGACGGCTTGCCGGTCCTCAGGTCGAAGGAGGAGCCGTGCAGCCAGCACTCGATCTGGCAGTCCTCCACCTCGCCCTCGGACAGCGAGACGTTCGCGTGCGAGCAGATGTCGTTGATCGCGAACACCTCGCCCCCGGTGAGCACGACCGACACCGGTACGCCGCCGAGCTCGACACGCTTGGGCGTGTCCTCCTCGAGCTCGCTCAGCGCACAGGCGCGGACGAAGCCTTCAGCAGTGGTCATACGACGGACGCCTCCAGCTCCGCGTCGATCTTCTCCAGCAGGCGTTCCTGCAGGTCGGCGACACCGATCTGCTGGATCAGCTCGGCGAAGAAGCCGCGCACGACCAGCCGGCGGGCCTCGTCGGCCGGGATGCCGCGGGCCATGAGGTAGAACAGCTGCTCGTCCTCGAAGCGGCCGGTCGCCGAGGCGTGGCCGGCGCCGACGATCTCGCCGGTCTCGATCTCCAGGTTCGGCACCGAGTCGACGCGGGCGCCGTCGGTGAGCACGAGGTTGCGGTTGAGCTCGTAGGTGTCGGTGCCCTCGGCCTCGGCGCGGATGAGCACGTCGCCGATCCACACCGCGTGCGCGTCCCGCCCCTGCAGCGCGCCCTTGTACGCCACGTTCGACCGGCAGTGCGGGGTGTCGTGGTCGATGAAGAGGCGGTGCTCCTGGTGCTGGCCCTCGTCGGTGAAGTACAGGCCGTACAGCTCGGCCTCACCGCCCGGGGCACCGTAGACGACCCGCGGGTGCAGCCGCACCACGTCGCCGCCGAAGGTGACGACGACGGACTTGAAGGTCGCGTCGCGGCCGACCAGGGCGGTGTGCTGGGCGGCGTGCACGGCGGTGTCGTCCCAGTCCTGGACGGAGACGACGGTCAGCTTGGCGCCGTCGCCGATCAGGTACTCGACGTTGGCGGCGAGGGTGGCGTCTCCGGTGTGGTCGATCACCACGACCGCCTCGGCGAACGCCCCGACCTCGATGACCTGGTGGCCGAAGGCCACCCCGCCCTGGCCGTGCACGGAGATCCGCACCGGCTCGGAGAGCACCGCGTCCTTGGGGACGGAGACGACGCCGGCCTTCTCGAAGGAGCTGTACGCCTGGGCGGCGACCCGGTCCACCGGCTTGCCCGCCTTGCCGACCCGGGCGTCGTCCCGGCCGACGGTCTCGACGGTGACGCCCTCGGGGGCGCTCACCTCGACCTTGACGCCGCCGGTGGCGACGGCGGTGCCGTCGTGCAGACCGCGCAGCCGCTCCAGCGGGGTGAAGCGCCACTCCTCCTCGCGGCCGTGCGGCACGGGGAAGTCGGCCACGTCGTAGGACGCGGGCGCGCTGACCCGGGCGTCCCGGGGCTGGCCGACCTGGATGGCGCCTTCGGTGGTGGCACCGGCGGCCGGGATGGTTTCAGCCATGGCTGTCTTACTGCCTCTTTCTGTGTTCGCTCGCCTCCGGGCGCTGCGACCCGCCGCCGACGTTCCTCGACACTTCGCTCCCTCGTTCCTCGGTCGCTCGGTCTCGCGTCACTTTCGGCGGCGGCGCGCCCTTCGGCTCGCTCACGAGCTTGTCGGGGTTGCCATGCCAGGGGGTGGCCCCGGGCGGAGGGGGCGGCGTCAGCCGACCGCGCCCTCCATCTGCAGCTCGATCAGCCGGTTGAGCTCCAGCGCGTACTCCATGGGCAGCTCTCGCGCGATCGGCTCCACGAAGCCGCGGACGATGGTGGCCATCGCCTCGGTCTCCTCCAGGCCGCGGCTCATCAGGTAGAAGAGCTGGTCCTCGCTGACCTTGGAGACGGTCGCCTCGTGGCCCATCGACACGTCGTCCTCGCGGACGTCGACGTACGGGTAGGTGTCCGAGCGCGAGATCGTGTCCACGAGCAGCGCGTCGCACAGCACGTTCGACTTGGAGCCGGCGGCGCCCTCACCGATCTCGATCAGACCGCGGTAGGAGGTGCGGCCACCGCCGCGGGCCACCGACTTGGAGACGATCGAGGAGGAGGTGTTCGGCGCCATGTGCACCATCTTGGCGCCGGCGTCCTGGTGCTGACCCTCGCCGGCGAAGGCGATCGACAGGGTCTCGCCCTTGGCGTGCTCGCCCATCAGGTACACGGCCGGGTACTTCATGGTCACCTTGGAGCCGATGTTGCCGTCGACCCACTCCATGGTCGCGCCCTCGTACGCCACGGCGCGCTTGGTGACCAGGTTGTACACGTTGTTCGACCAGTTCTGGATCGTCGTGTAGCGGCAGCGGCCGCCCTTCTTCACGATGATCTCGACTACGGCGCTGTGCAGCGAGTCCGACTTGTAGATCGGCGCGGTGCAGCCCTCGACGTAGTGGACGTAGGCGTCCTCGTCGACGATGATCAGCGTCCGCTCGAACTGGCCCATGTTCTCGGTGTTGATCCGGAAGTAGGCCTGCAGCGGGATCTCGACGTGCACGCCCTTCGGCACGTAGATGAAGGAGCCGCCGGACCACACCGCGGTGTTCAGCGAGGCGAACTTGTTGTCACCCGCCGGGATGACCGTGCCGAAGTACTCCTGGAACAGCTCGGGGTGCTCCTTGAGCGCCGTGTCGGTGTCCAGGAAGATGACGCCCTGCTCCTCCAGGTCCTCGCGGATCTGGTGGTAGACGACCTCCGACTCGTACTGCGCCGCCACGCCCGCGACCAGCCGCTGCTTCTCCGCCTCGGGGATGCCCAGCTTGTCGTAGGTGTTCTTGATGTCCTCGGGCAGGTCCTCCCAGGACTCCGCCTGCTTCTCCGTGGACCGCACGAAGTACTTGATGTTGTCGAAGTCGATGTCCGACAGGTCCGAGCCCCACGTGGGCATGGGCTTCTTCTCGAAGAGCTTCAGGCCCTTGAGACGCAGCTTGAGCATCCACTCGGGCTCGTTCTTCTTCGCGGAGATGTCGCGGACGACGTCCTCGTTCAGACCACGACGGGCGGCGGCACCGGCCACGTCCGAGTCGGCCCAGCCGTACTCGTAGTTGCCCAGACCCTCGAGTTCAGGGTGAGCCGTCTCCAGGGGGGCAGTCATGCGGGGTTCCTCCCGGCGTTGCTTGCGGTGTTGGTTGGTGCGTTCGATCCGGCCGGAGGCGCGGCCTTCGGCACGAAGGTGGTGCAGACACCGTCTCCGTGGGCGATGGTCGCCAGCCGTTGTACATGGGTGCCGAGCAGGCGGGAGAAGACCTCGGCCTCCGCCTCGCACAGCTGCGGGAACTGCTCGGCGATGTGGGCCACCGGGCAGTGGTGCTGGCAGAGCTGCTCGCCGGCGGAGGCGGGCGCGTTGCGCGTGGTGGCAGCGTACCCGTCCTGGCTGAGCGCCTTGGCCAGGGCCTGTGTGCGCTCCTCGGGGCCGGCCGCCTCGACGACCGCCCGGTAGCGTTCGGCCTGGGCGGCGACCCGGGCGCGGGCGAAGGCGGACACCGCGGCGTCCCCCTGCTGCCCACCGCCCGCGGACTCGGCGATCCAGCGCAGGGCGTCGGCGGCGAGCTGGTCGTAGGCCTGGTCGAAGGCATCGCGGCCGCAGTCGGTCAGCGCGAACACCTTGGCGGGGCGGCCGCGGCCGCGGTTCCCGTAAACCCGCTTCTCACGCGGTTCGACCATGCCCTCGGCGAGGAGCGCATCCAGATGGCGGCGTACCGCCGCCTGAGTGAGCCCGAGACGTTCCGCCAGGTCGGCGGCCGTCGACGGCCCATGGAGCAGGACGGACCTGGCGACCCGGTTGCGGGTGCTCCGCTCCCCGGTCGTCTGCTCCTCCTGAGCCTCGGACGCGTTTTTCACAAGGCCAGTGTTGCGTAATTCATCTCGGAGAGGCAAGCGGCGGCCCCTCGGGCGCATGTCTGCTGCGTCACTTAGGGGAACCTGACCTGGCCTGCGGAAACGATCTCCCCGGTGCCCGCGCCGCGCCCGCCGCCCACCAGGAGCGACCCTGCGGCGGCGAGGCCAGGCACCGCCCTCCCGGCAAAGCACCCCGCGCGGGTTCGTAGACTTCCCGTCATGCGAATGGACCCCGCGGTCGAGGTGACGGGACTGGTCAAGCGCTACGGCGCCAAGACCGCGGTGGACGGGCTCGACCTGAGCATCGCCCGGGGCACCGTGACCGCCGTGCTCGGACCCAACGGAGCCGGGAAGACCACCACCGTCGAGACCTGCGAGGGATACCGCCGTCCCGACGGCGGCCAGGTGCGGGTGCTGGGGCTCGACCCCGTACGGGAGGCCGCCGCGCTGCGGCCCCGGATCGGCGTCATGCTGCAGTCCGGCGGCGTGTACGCCGGCGCCCGCGCCGAGGAGATGCTGCGGCACACCGCCAAGCTGCACGCCGACCCCGTCGACCCCGCCCTGCTGATGGAACGACTCGGCCTGGAGTCCTGCGGCCGCACCCCGTACCGCCGGCTCTCCGGCGGCCAGCAGCAGCGCCTGGCGCTCGCGATGGCGGTCGTTGGCCGCCCGGAGCTGGTGTTCCTGGACGAGCCGACGGCCGGACTGGACCCCCAGGCCCGCCGCACCACCTGGGAACTGGTCCGCGAGCTGCGCACCGACGGGGTCACCGTCGTCCTGACCACGCACTTCATGGACGAGGCCGAGCAGCTCGCGGACGACGTCGCGATCATCGACAAGGGCCGCGTGATAGCGGGCGGCACCCCCGAGGAGCTGTGCCGCGGCGGCGCGGAGAACACCCTGCGCTTCTCCGGCCGCCCGGGTCTGGACCTGGCCTCCCTGCTCAAGGCGCTGCCCGCCGACTCCGCCGCGGTGGAGCTCACCCCGGGCAGCTACCGGATCGAGGGCAAGGTCGGTCCGCAGATGCTGGCCACCGTCACCTCCTGGTGCGCTCAGCACGGCGTGATGCCGGACCGCCTCGCGGTCGAGCGGCGCACCCTGGAGGACGTCTTTCTCGAGCTCACCGGCAAGGAGCTGCGTTCGTGACCGCCACCGGCACCTTCACCCCGGCCCCCGGCGCGGCCCCGCTGCCCCGGATGATCGGCGCGCAGACGGCACTGGAGACCCGGATGCTGCTGCGCAACGGCGAGCAGCTGCTGCTGACCGTCGTCATCCCCACGCTGCTGCTGGTCCTGTTCAGCGCCGTCGACATCGTCGACACCGGCGCCGGCGAGGCCGTCGACTTCCTCGCCCCCGGCATCCTCGCGCTGGCCGTGATGTCCACCGCCTTCACCGGCCAGGCCATCGCCACCGGCTTCGAGCGGCGCTACGGGGTGCTCAAGCGGCTCGGCGCGTCACCGCTGCCGCGCTGGGCGCTGATGACCGCCAAGACCGGCTCCGTGCTGGTCACCGAGATACTGCAGGTCGTACTGCTCACCGTGATCGCGTTCGCGCTGGGCTGGTCGCCGCACGGCGATCCGCTCTCGGTGCTCCTGCTGCTCGCCCTGGGCACGGCGGCCTTCTCCGGCCTCGGCCTGCTGATGGCGGGCACCCTGCGCGCCGAGGCCACGCTCGCCGCCGCGAACCTGGTCTTCCTGCTGCTACTCGTCGGCGGCGGGGTGATCGTGCCGCTGGACAGGTTCCCGGCGGCGGCCCGCTCCGTCCTGGAGCTGCTGCCGATCTCGGCCCTGTCGGACGGCCTACGCGACGTCCTCCAGCACGGAGCGGGCGTGCCGTGGGGCGACCTCGGCGTCCTCGCCGCGTGGGCCGTGCTGGGCCTCGGCGCGGCGGCGCGCTGGTTCAGGTGGGATTGACGCAGTCCACGAAGCGGGCGAAGCCGGTGCCCTGCCCCTCGTCGAGGGCGAGGAAGCCGCTCTCCGGAGCATGACTGGCCAGCAGGCACATGTCGTAGCGGACGGTCGTGGGCAGGTCGGCGGAGCCGTCGGTGCGGTACCGGTGGGCGCCGGTGAGCTGGCAGGAGTCGTAGCGCACCAGCGGCCCGCGCGGGCCCAGCGTGTAGCGGTGGGCCCGCAGCCCGGGGGCGAAGGACTTGAAGGCGTTGGCGGTGTCGTCGCAGTCGTTGAAGTGGACGGTGCCGGCGCCCCACTCGCAGTCGATGACGACCGTGTCGGCGTTGCGCAGTTCGAAGCGGATGTCCTCGGCGTGGAAGCGCTGCACCGAGCTGAAGTGCTGCTTGCGGGGGAAGCGGAAGAAGGCGCTCTCGTAGCCGTAGTCGGGGTGGGGGGCGGGGCGGCGCCCGGTGACGATGTAGCTCCCGGCGCGGCAGGTGACCGAGCCGCCGTAGGGGAACTCCAGGAAGTTGCCCCACTCGTAGGTGACGTTCATGTCGGTGAACCAGTAGTTGAGGAACTGGTCCTGCTGCTCCGGGTTCTCCGAGCGCTTCGACAGGCCCGAGTAGAGGAACGCCCTGCGGTAGGCGCCGCCCACCCGGCAGGCCTCCCAGCGCATCTCGGAGTTGGTGTTGGTGCCGTCGAGGGCGATGCCGTACTCCCACTCCCCCATCCACTCGCAGTCGGTGAAGCGGTAGTTCGCCGCTCCGCCGGTGGAGTAGGAGGAGAAGAAGGAGGCGCCCGGGGTGCCGGAGGTGAAGCGCAGGCCCTCGAAGGCGAGGTTCTGCCACATGTCGTCGTTGCGGCACAGGAAGGCGTCCGCGGGCTCCCGCGGCGCGAAGACGATCTCGCTGATCCGCAGACCCGCGCCGCGGAAACGCAGGCCGTTGGCGGCGTTGGCCGGGTCGTCGCCGTCCAGGAGCGCGCCGGGCTCGGTGATCAGGTACTTGCCGGGCGGGACGTCGATCACCGTACGGCCGGTGTGGTCGTCCAGACGCGACTCGGCGTACCGGTAGGCGTCCGCGAAGGCCTTGCTGTCGTCGGTGCTGCCGTCGCCCTTGGCGCCGAAGTCGGCGACGACGTCGACCACGCCTGGGTGCGTGGTGCTCCGCGGCTGCCGTACGGCCTCGGCGGCGGGCGTTCCGGCGGCGGAGTACGCGGCCGCGCCGATCCCCGTGAGCGCCGCGGCGGCTCCTCCGTAGAGCAGTTTCCGCCGGTCGACATCGGTCATGTCCCCATCCCCTCCCCTGGGCGTCCCCCTCGTGAAGGATTGCACAAGGAGGCGCCTACGATGGTGGTCGTGCCGAATCTCAGCCAAGCAGGCCAAGCCGTGCGAAACCCCCTGGCCTTCATCGCCCAGCGCTGGACCCCGTCCCCGGAGACGGTCCGGCGGGCCGCTCTGGCCGCGCTCGTGATGAGCGTCGTCATCGTGGTGACCGGCGGTGCCGTCCGGCTGACCGGTTCGGGCCTCGGCTGCCCGACCTGGCCCAAGTGCACCGACGAGAGCCTCACCGCGACCGGTGAGATGGGGCTGCACGGAGCCATCGAGTTCGCCAACCGCATGCTGACGTACGTGCTGTGCGCCGCCGTGGGCTGGGCGATCATCGCCGCGCGGGCCGCCAAGCCGTGGCGGCGCGGGCTGCCCCGGCTCGGCTGGGCCCAGTTCTGGGTCGTCATGGGCAACGCCGTGCTCGGCGGCTTCACCGTCCTGACCGGTCTCAACCCGTACACCGTCGCCGCGCACTTCCTGCTCTCCAGCGCGCTGATCGCCGTCGCGCTGCTGATGTGGCAGCGTGCCGACGAGGGCGACGCGGCACCGCGCCCCCTGGTCGGCAAGCCGGTCAGGCAGCTGGCGTGGGTGCTGATCGCCACCTCCGGGGCGCTGATCGCGGTCGGCACGCTCGTGACGGGGGCCGGGCCGCACGCCGGCGACAGCAGCGATGTGCCGCGCGTCCCGGTGAAGTGGGAGACGGTCTCGCAGCTCCACGCCGACCTGGCGTGGGTGGTGTGCGGGCTCACCATCGCGCTGTGGTTCGTGCTGCGCGCCGTCGACGCCCCCGCGGGGCCGCGGGGGCGGGTGCGGGACCTGCTGGTCGTGCTGCTGGCGCAGGGCGTCATCGGCTACGTCCAGTACTTCACGAAGCTGCCCGAGGTCCTGGTGGCCCTCCACATGCTCGGCTCGACGCTGGTGTGGATCGCGGTGCTGCGGGTGCTGCTCTCGATGCGCGAGCGTCCGGCGACCGAGCCCGGCGAGGCGCCGCTCCCGGTGTCCGCCGCGTCGGCCCCGGAGCCGGCACCGGCCGGGTAGGGGCCTGCCTGCCCCTAGCACCGGGGCTGGGGCAGCGGGCGGCTGTCCCGGTGCCTCGCCGCGGGACGAACCCGCACCCGCCCAGCGGCACTGGCACCGGCATACCGCAAACGCGCCCACCGGCGCCGCTCACGGGAGCCGGTACAACCGTCGCGCGTTGTCCGCCGCCACCATGGCCGCGACGCGCCGGGCGTCGGCCGCCGACCAGGCGCCGTCCGCGACCCAGCCGCCCAGTACGTCGCGCACCGCGCCGCGGAAGGCCTCGGCGCCAGTCACATAGAGTTCGGGCAGCCCGTAGGCGTCCGTCGAGAACAGCAGCTTCCCGAACGGCGCCAGCTCAAGGAACTCCGCGAGGATTGCGCCGGCCCGCGCCCCCACGTGGGTGAGGGCGAGGCCGACGTCCGCGTGCACATGGGGGAAGACGTTGGCCAGGTACGCCGCCTGACGGTGGTAGGGGTAGCAGTGCAGCAGCACCAGGTCGGTGCCGGTGCCCGCGGTCGCCCGGGCGAATTCCGTCAGCAGCGCCGGATCGGCGTGGTCGAGTCGCAGGTCCGGATCGCCGAAGCCGGTGTGCAGCTGCAGCGGCAGCCCGGTCGCGACGGCCGCCCACAGCAGGTGCCGCAGCAGAACGGGGTCGTCGAGCCGGGCGCGGCCGGCGCGGCGCGCGTCCAGCCAGGCCCCTGCGGCGTGCCGGACCTCGCCGGGCGCCGGAGGATCCGGGGCGAGGCCGAGGCCGTGGCGGTATGCCGCGATCGACTTGAAGCCGGCGGCGGTGCGCGCCGCGGCGTGGACGGCCTCGGCGATGCCCTCGACCAGTGCCCCGGCCGAGTCGCAGTTCGCGGCGACGTCCTCAGCGAGCCGCTCCAGCCGCACGATCTCCCGCTGCGCTCCCCCGCCCGCCGCGGCGAGCTCCGCGGGAGTCGTCAGGTCGCCGGGCAGACCGGTGTCGACGAGGTACGTGCCGATCCCGCTGCCCCGCAGCAGGCGGCGCGTGGTCTCGTACGCCCCGAGTTCGCGCCGCCGGGCGAGGTAGTTCACCGGCGGGCAGTGCGGCTCCAGACCGAGCAGCGGCGGGCACCAGCGGCGGACGGCGAAGCCGGTCTGGGTGTCGAAGAAGGTGGTCCGGGCGCCGCGGGCGCGTCGGACTCGGTGAGGTACCCCTCGAAGGCCGCGATGCCGGGCTCGCCGCGGACGACACCGTGGCAGTGGTGGTCGACCAGCGGCGGCGGCTCGATCACCACCGCCACCGGGTGGCCTCCGCGAGCTCGGCGGGACCGTACTCGGCCAGCGCCTCGGACTCGGCCCGCCGCACCGCGACCACCGCGCCGAACAGCGCCTCCCCCAGTGCCTCCTTCAGCGCCGCGCTGCGCACCAGGTGCGAGACGGCCTCGCTGAGCGAGGTCGGCAGCCGTTTCTGGTCACCGCGCTCGACCGGGTCCCCGCTGACCGGCGGGGGCAGGGTCCCCCCGCCGTCGCGCAGGCCGGCCAGGCCCGCCGCGATGACGGAGCCGACCAGCAGATAGGGGTTGGCGGCGGCGTCGAAGGGCTTCAGCTCGGCGTGGCCGCCGTCGGGGTCGTCGGATTCGCCCGGGACCAGGCGCAGCGCCGCCTCGCGGTTCTCCACGCCCCAGCAGCGGTGCACGCCGGCCCAGCGGGAGGGGACCAGGCGCAGGTAGCTGGCCGGGGACGGGGCGCCGATGCCGCAGAGGGCGGGCAGGGCGTCGAGCACGCCGGCCAGGAAGGCGTTCGCGGCGGGCGCCAGGCCGTACGGGGCGGTGGGGTCGCGGTGCAGGTTGTGCCCGTGCTCGCGCAGGCTCAGGTGCAGGTGGCAGCCGTTGCCCACCTGCCCGGCGACGACGGTCGGGGCGAAGGAGGCGCGCAGGCCGTGGGCGGCGCTGACCGCCCGTACGGTCTCGCGGACGAGGACGACCTCGTCGGCGGCGCGCACCGGGTCGGCGGGCGCGGTGGAGACCTCGAACTGGCCGGGCGCGTACTCGGGGTGCACCTGCAGGACCTCGATGCGCTGCTCGGCGAGCGCGTCGTGGAGTTCGAGCAGGTAGTCCGAGAGTTCGATCACCCCGGTCAGGCCGTAGGCCGGGCCGCGGGACGCCCAGTCGCCGCTGCCGTCGTCCTTGACCACGACCCATTCGGTCTCGAAGCCCATCCGCAGCTCCAGGCCGCGCTCGGCGGCCCGCTCCGTCATGCGGCGGGCGAACAGCCGCTGGCAGGCGGGGTGCGGGCGGCCGTCCTGGTCGTAGCGGTCGGCCGGGGCCCAGGCCCAGCCGGGCCGGGCGGCCAGGACGGTGAGCCGGTCCAGGTCGGGGAAGAGACGCAGGTCGCCGTCGGGGCCGCCGATGAGCGCGGAGGAGGTGATGGAGTCGTCGGAGGTGAAGACGTCGAAGACCGGCGACATACCCACGCCGCGGTGCGCCGCGTGCGGCAACCGGCCGGTCGGCACGGTCTTCGCTCTGCTGATGCCCGCGTTGTCGACCCAGCTGACGGCCACGGCGCGCACGCCCTCCGCGGACAGCCGCGCCGCTTCCCGGCGGGCCGTCAGCCGCCGCTCGTCGCGTTCCTCGGTCTCCACCGGCGCCTCCTCGTTCCCGCGCGTCAACCGGACCACTCCCATGGTCCATGGTCCCGGCGGACGGGCCCGGCGTCAGGTGTTGGCGGGGCCGCCGATCTGGATTCCGGCCATCCGCGACCACTCGTAGCGGCCGGTGCGCACCTTGGCGGCGAAGTCGCCGTCGAAGGACTCGTGCGCGGTGATCCCGGAGCGCTCCACGGCGCTGCGGGCGATGTCGTACGTGGGAGCCACCAGGTCGCCCCACTCGCCGTCCTCGCCGACGAGCACGATGCGGGTGCCGACCTCCCCGATGTAGGCGATCTGGCCCTCGGCGCCGCCGCCGTGGCTCTTGGCGAACGCGCTGATCTGCCTCGCCAGGCGGGCGGCGCGGCGCTCGGCTCGGGCCGCGGCCCTGCGGTCCGCGGCCTGGGTGACTGCTTCCTGGGTCTCTGCCATGGCAGGAATGCTACCCGCCGGTAATCAGCGCAGGAAGGGGTCCACGGCCACGGCGACGAACAGCAGCGTCGCGTAGGTGATGGACCAGTGGAACAGCCGCATCTCCTTGAGCTTGGCACCCACCACGCCGGCCTTGGCCCGCGCGTACAGGGCGTGTGCCTCGACCAGCCAGAAGGCGCCCAGCAGCACGGCGGCGGCCGCGTAGAACCAGCTCGCCGCGCCGAGCGGCCACCACAGGGTGAGCGAGACCAGCACCATCACCCAGCTGTAGATGACGATCTGCCGGCCCACCACGACGTTGCCCGCCACGACCGGCAGCATGGGCACGCCCACCCGCTCGTAGTCGTCCTTCACCTTCATCGACAGCGGCCAGTAGTGCGGCGGCGTCCAGAAGAAGAGGACGAGGAAGAGCACGAACGGCGCCCAGGCCAGCTCGTTCCGCACCGCCGACCAGCCGATGAGCACCTGCATGCAGCCGGCGATCCCGCCCCAGACGATGTTCTGGGCGGTGCGGCGCTTGAGGCCGAGGGTGTAGACGAATACGTAGTAGAGGATGGCCGCCAGGGACAGCGCCGCGGACAGGGGGTTGACCAGCACCCAGAACCAGGCGGTGGAAACCACCGAAAGCGTGACGCCGAAGACCAGGCACTCCCACGGCGCGACCATGCCGGTGACCAGCGGACGCTGCTCCGTACGGTGCATGAGCGCGTCGATGTCGCGGTCGATGTACATGTTGAGGGCGTTGGCGCCGCCCGCCGACATGTAGCCGCCGATCATCGTCGCCGCGACCAGCCACAGGTCGGGAACGCCGCCCGCCGCCAGGAACATCACCGGAACCGTCGTGATGAGCAGCAACTCGATGATGCGCGGCTTGGTCAGCGCCACGAACGCCATCACACGGGCACCGAACGGCCGGTGGCCGTGGCTCGACCCGATGGCTCCGGCGGGCCGGGATTCGACGGCCGTCACGAACACCCCTGAGGAAAAGTCCAGCAAGCGGCTCCGCTTGCGCGTACCACGCCACTTTAGACGTAGCGGATACTCCGGCCGCGCTCGGGGGTGCCACGTGTTGGCCTCCATAGCGCAAGAGCGCGGCAACCTGAAGGTGTTCCGTGTTCAACAGGCGAAGAAACGCTGACCAGGGCACGCTGGTCTCACCACCGGTGCCGGGGAGGGAATGCCGCTGCCCGGGGATCGGTTGCCGCAGCCGTCGAGCCCACACTCGAAAAGGTGCACGTACGTGCAGGGGTAGGCTCGGCAACGCCCGGTGTGCACTTCGTCACCGGCGTAATACATGTGGAGAGGAGCCCTCTCAGGTGAGCACCGAGCCGACCACCACCGAGCTGGAGTGGACCGAGCTGGACAAGCGTGCGGTTGACACCGCCCGGGTTCTGGCGATGGATGCCGTGCAGAAGGTCGGCAACGGCCATCCGGGTACGGCGATGAGCCTCGCCCCCGCGGCCTACCTGCTGTTCCAGAAGCTGATGCGGCACGACCCCTCGGACGCCGGGTGGACCGGTCGCGACCGCTTCGTCCTCTCGCCGGGACACACATCCCTGACGCTGTACACGCAGCTCTTCCTTTCGGGGTACGGCCTGGAGCTGGAGGACCTCAAGGCCTTCCGCACCTGGGGCTCGCGCACCCCCGGCCACCCCGAGCACGGTCACACGACGGGTGTGGAGACCACCACCGGCCCGCTGGGCCAGGGCATCGCCAACGCGGTGGGCATGGCGATGGCCGCCCGCTACGAGCGCGGCCTGTTCGACCCGGACGCGGCTCCCGGCGAGTCGGTCTTCGACCACACCATCTGGGCGATCGTCTCCGACGGCGACCTGGAGGAGGGCATCTCCGCCGAGGCGTCCTCCCTGGCCGGGCACCAGAAGCTGGGCAATCTGATCGCCCTGTACGACGACAACCACATCTCGATCGAGGGCGACACCGCGACCGCCTTCTCCGAGGACGTGCTGAAGCGCTACGAGGCCTACGGCTGGCACGTGCAGCGCATCGACCAGGACCCCTCGGGCGACTTCGACGTCCAGGCCCTGTACGCCGCCTTCGAGAAGGCGCGGGCCGTCACCGACCGCCCCTCGATCATCGCGGCCCGCACGATCATCGCCTGGCCCGCCCCGAACGCCCAGAACACCGAGGCCGCCCACGGCTCGGCGCTGGGTGACGCCGAGGTCGCGGCCACCAAGAAGGTGCTCGGCTTCGACCCCGAGCAGGACTTCGAGGTCGCCCCCGAGGTGCTGGCGCACGCGCGCAAGGTCGCCGACCGCGGCCGCGAGGCCCACGCGGAGTGGACCAAGCGGTTCGAGGAGTGGCGCTCCGCCAACCCGGAGCGGGCCCGGACCTTCGACCGCGTCCACGCGGGCGAGCTCCCGGCCGGCTGGGAGGACGCCGTCCCCGAGTTCCCCGCGGGCAAGGACGTCGCCACCCGCAAGGCCTCCGGTGAGGTCCTCAAGGCGCTGGGCAGCGTGATCCCCGAGCTGTGGGGCGGCTCCGCCGACCTGGCCGGCTCGAACAACACCACCATCGACGCCTCGTCCTCGTTCCTCCCGGCGGACAACCCGCTGCCAGAGGCGAGCCCGTACGGCCGCACCGTGCACTTCGGCATCCGCGAGCACGCCATGGGCTCGACGATGAACGGCATCGCGCTGCACGGCAACACCCGCGTCTACGGCGGCACCTTCCTGGTGTTCTCCGACTACATGCGCCCGGCGGTGCGCCTGGCCGCGCTGATGAAGCTGCCGGTCTCCTACGTGTGGACGCACGACTCCATCGGCCTGGGCGAGGACGGCCCGACCCACCAGCCGGTCGAGCACCTGTCCGCGCTGCGCGCCATCCCCGGCCTGAACGTGGTCCGGCCGGCCGACGCCAACGAGACGGCGATCGCCTGGGCCGAGATCATGCGCCGCCACACCGCCAAGCCCGCCCCGCACGGCGTGGCGCTGACCCGCCAGAACGTGCCGACCTACCCGGCCAACGAGAACGCGGCCAAGGGCGGGTACGTGCTGCTCGACGCCGAGGGCGGTCAGCCGCAGGTCATCTTGATCGCGACCGGTTCCGAGGTGCAGCTGGCCGTGGAGGCCCGCGAGCAGCTGCAGGCCGACGGCATCCCGGCGCGCGTGGTCTCCATGCCGTCCGTGGAGTGGTTCGAGGAGCAGGACCAGGCGTACCGCGAAGGCGTCCTGCCGCCGAACGTCCGGGCGAGGGTCGCCGTCGAGGCCGGCATCGGGCTGACCTGGCACCGCTTCGTCGGTGACGCGGGACGGATCGTGTCCCTGGAGCACTTCGGGGCAAGCGCCGACTACAAGGTCCTCTACCGCGAGTTCGGTCTGACCTCAGAGGCCGTGGCCGCCGCCGCACGCGACTCGATCGCCGCCGCCGCTCGCTGACGCACAGACGCATACGACGTACCGAGGAGATGCAGAACCCATGACAGACGCACTCAAGCGCCTCTCCGACGAGGGCGTGGCGATCTGGCTCGACGACCTGTCCCGCAAGCGGATCACCTCCGGCAACCTGGCCGAACTCATGGACCAGAGCCACGTGGTCGGCGTCACCACCAACCCTTCGATCTTCCAGAAGGCGATCGCCGGCGGTGACGGCTACGAGCAGCAGCTCGCCGACCTCGCCGCCCGGAAGGTGACGGTGGACGAGGCCCTGCGCATGATCACCACCGCCGACGTGCGCGACGCGGCCGACGTGCTGCGCCCGCTGTACGACGCCAGCGGTGGCCAGGACGGCCGGGTGTCCATCGAGGTCGACCCGCGCCTGGCCCACAACACCGCCGCCACCGTCGCCGAGGCCAAGCAGCTGGCCTGGCTGGTGGACCGGCCCAACACCCTGATCAAGATCCCGGCGACCAAGGCGGGCCTGCCGGCCATCACCGAGGTGATCGGCAGGGGCATCAGCGTCAACGTCACGCTGATCTTCTCGCTGGAGCGCTACCTCGAGGTCATGGACGCCTACCTGGCGGGCCTGGAGAAGGCCCGGGCCGCGGGCCTGGACCTCTCCCTGATCCGCTCGGTGGCCTCCTTCTTCGTGTCCCGCGTGGACACCGAGATCGACAAGCGCCTGGAGAAGCTGGGCACCGACGAGGCCAGGGCCCTCAAGGGCAAGGCCGCCGTCGCCAACGCCCGGCTGGCCTACCAGGCGTACGAGGAGGTCTTCTCCTCCGACCGCTGGCAGGCGCTGGAGCACGAGGGCGCGCACAAGCAGCGTCCGCTGTGGGCCTCCACCGGTGTGAAGGACCCGGCCTACCCGGACACGCTGTACGTGACCGAGCTGGTCGCCCCGGGCATCGTCAACACCATGCCCGAGGCCACGCTGGACGCGGTGGCCGACCACGGCGAGATCACCGGTGACACCATCCGCGGCACGTACGAGCAGTCCCAGGGCGAGCTGGACGCGATCGGCGCGCTCGGCATCTCGTACGACGACGTCGTCCAGCTGCTGGAGGACGAGGGCGTCGAGAAGTTCGCGGCGTCCTGGAACGAGCTGCTCGGCTCGACCGAGGCCGAGCTCAAGCGCCTGGCGCCGAAGGAGGCGTAAGCACGTTGAGCAGCGCCAACCCGCTGCGTGACGCATCGGACCGACGGCTCCCGCGCATCGCGGGGCCGTCGGGCCTGGTGATTTTCGGCGTCACGGGTGATTTGTCACGTAAAAAGCTGATGCCTGCCGTGTACGACCTCGCCAATCGCGGACTGCTGCCGCCGGGCTTCTCGCTCGTCGGCTTCGCGCGCCGCGACTGGGCGGACGAGGACTTCGCGCAGGTCGTCCACGACGCCGTCAAGGAGCACGCGCGCACCCCCTTCCGTGAGGAGGTCTGGCAGCAGCTCTCCGAGGGGATGAGGTTCGTCCCCGGCGACTTCGGCGACGACCAGGCCTTCGAGAAGCTGCGCGCGACCGTCGACGAACTGGACAAGGCCCGCGGTACGGGCGGCAACTTCGCCTTCTACCTCTCGGTGCCGCCCAAGTTCTTCCCGAGCGTGGTCCAGCAGCTGAAGAAGCACGGGCTGTCCGATCCTCCGGAGGGCTCCTGGCGGCGGGCCGTCATCGAGAAGCCCTTCGGCCACGACCTGGCCAGCGCCCAGGAGCTCAACCAGGTCGTCCACCAGGTCTTCCGCTCCCAGGACGTCTTCCGGATCGACCACTACCTGGGCAAGGAGACGGTCCAGAACATCCTGGCGCTGCGCTTCGCGAACACGATGTTCGAGCCGCTGTGGAACCGCTCCTACGTGGACCACGTGCAGATCACGATGGCCGAGGACATCGGCATCGGCGGCCGCGCGGGCTACTACGACGGGATCGGCGCGGCACGCGACGTCATCCAGAACCACCTGCTGCAGCTGCTCGCGCTGACCGCGATGGAGGAGCCCGCCTCCTTCGACGCCAAGTCGCTGGTGCAGGAGAAGCTGAAGGTGCTGCAGGCGGTCAAGCTGCCGGCGGACCTCGGCAGGCACACCGTGCGCGGCCAGTACGCGCACGGCTGGCAGGGCGGGGAGGAGGTGCTCGGCTACCTGGAGGAGGACGGCATCGACGCCAAGTCCAAGACCGACACCTACGCCGCGATAAAGCTGGGCATCGACAACCGCCGCTGGGCCGGCGTCCCCTTCTACCTGCGCACCGGCAAGCGCCTGGGCCGCCGCGTCACCGAGATCGCGGTCGTCTTCCAGCGCGCCCCGCACTCCCCGTTCGACAACACGGCCACCGAGGAGCTGGGGCAGAACGCCCTGGTCATCCGCGTCCAGCCGGACGAGGGTGTGACGATCAGGTTCGGTTCCAAGGTGCCGGGCACCTCGATGGAGATCCGGGACGTGACGATGGACTTCGCCTACGGCGAGTCCTTCACCGAGTCCAGCCCGGAGGCCTACGAGCGGCTGATCCTCGACGTGCTGCTCGGCGACGCCAACCTCTTCCCCCGGCACCAGGAGGTGGAGGAGTCCTGGCGGATCCTGGACCCGATCGAGGAGTACTGGGACCGGCACGGCAAGCCGGAGCAGTACACGGCGGGCACCTGGGGTCCGAAGGCGGCGGACGAGATGCTCGCACGAGACGGCAGGAGCTGGCGCCGGCCATGAACATCGACCTGACCGAGACCACCTCAAGCAAGATCAACTCCGCGCTGATCAAGGCACGCCGCGCGATCGGCAGCCCGGCCGTCGGCATGGTGCTGACCCTGGTCATCGTCACCGACGAGGGCAACCACTACGACGCCCTCAAGGCCGCCTCCGACGCCTCGCGCGAGCACCCCTCGCGCATCCTGGTCGTCATCAAGCGGCCCGGCCGCTCCCCCCGCGACCGCCGCGGCGCCCGCCTCGACGCCGAGGTCCGCGTCGGCGGCGAGTCCGGCACCGGCGAGACGGTGCTGCTCCGCCTGCACGGCGAACTCGCCGACCACGCCGAGAGCGTGGTCCTGCCGCTGCTGCTGCCCGACGCCCCCGTGGTGGTGTGGTGGCCCGAGGACGCCCCGGCGAACCCCGCCGAGGACCTGCTGGGCCGGCTCGCGGCGCGCCGGATCACCGACGCGGGGGCAACCGAGGACCCGGTCGCCGCCCTGGGCTTGCGGGCCGAGACGTACACCCCCGGCGACACCGATCTCGCCTGGACCCGGATCACCCCGTGGCGCAGCGTCCTGGCCGCGGCCCTGGACCAGAAGCAGGCCGCGGTCAAGGGCGCCGTCGTCGAGGGCGAGGCGTACAACCCGAGCACGGAGCTGCTCGGGCTGTGGCTCGCCCGGCGGCTCGGTGTGCCCGTCAAGCGGAAGATCTCCGACGGCCCCGGCATCACCGCCGTACGGCTGGCGACCGCGGACGGCGAGATCTGCCTGGACCGGCCGACCGGCTCGCTGGCCGAGCTGGCCATCCCCGGCCAGCCGGACCGGCACGTGGCGCTGCAGCGGCGGGCGACCTCGGACTTGATCGCCGAGGAGCTGCGCCGACTCGACCCCGACGAGGCGTACGCCGCCGCGGTCAAGTTCGGCGTGGACCAGCTGCTGCGGGCCGAGGACGCGACCGCCGAGCCGGCCGCCGCGGCAGCGGCGGGCCCGGGCCGGAACGGCGGCTCGGGCAAGAAGGCGGCCGCCCAGTGACCGCACCCCAGGTGGTCGTCCACCGGGACAAGGAACTGATGGCGCAGGCCGCGGCGGCCCGGCTGATCACGAAGATCGTGGACGCCCAGGCCGCCCGCGGCTCCGCCTCGGTGGTGCTGACCGGCGGCCGCAACGGCAACGCCCTGCTCGCCGCCCTGGCCGCCTCGCCGGCCCGGGACGCGGTGGACTGGGCGCGGCTGGATCTGTGGTGGGGCGACGAGCGGTTCCTGCCCTCGGGCGATCCGGACCGCAACGACACCCAGGCCCGTGAGGCATTGCTCGACGCGGTCCCGGTCGAGCCCGCGCGGGTGCACGTCATGCCGTCCTCGGACGGGCCGCTCGGCAACGACGCGGACGCCGCCGCCGAGGCGTACGCGCAGGAGCTGGCGGCGGCGGCCGGGCCCGAGGACCACGGGCCGGTGCCCTCCTTCGACGTGCTGATGCTCGGCGTGGGGCCGGACACGCACGTGGCCTCGCTCTTCCCCGGGCACCCGGGGGTCCGCGAGACCGAGCGCACGGTGGTGGGCGTGCACGGCTCCCCCAAGCCGCCGCCGACCCGGATCTCGCTCACCCTGCCCGCCATCCGTGCCGCCCGCGAGGTGTGGCTGCTGGCGGCGGGCGAGGACAAGGCGGGCGCCGTGGCCATCGCGCTGTCCGGGCCCGGCGAGATCCAGGCTCCGGCGGCGGGTGCCCACGGGCGGGCCCGCACGTTGTGGCTGCTGGACCGTACGGCCGCGGCGAAGCTGCCCCCGCAGCTGTACCCGCCGTCCTCGCCGTGAGGCGATAACCGGCGCGGGAGGCGACGCAAGACGCCGGGCGGGCTCCTCGGAGCCCGCCCGGCGTTCTCTTTCCGGCGTTCCTCGGCGTCCGGGCGTCAGACGCCTCAGCGGCCGCGCAGCGACCGGTAGGTGGCCACCAGGGCCTTGGAGGACGCGTCCAGGCCGGGCACCTCGGCGCCCTCGGTCAGGGCGGGCTCCACGCGCTTTGCGAGGACCTTGCCCAGCTCGACGCCCCACTGGTCGAAGGAGTCGATGTTCCAGACCGCGCCCTGCACGAAGACCTTGTGCTCGTACAGCGCCACCAGCTGGCCCAGCACCGACGGGTTGAGCTCCTTGGCGAGGATGGTCGTCGTCGGGTGGTTGCCGCGGAAGGTGCGGTGCGGTACCTGCGCCTCCGGGACGCCCTCGGCACGGACCTCCTCGCTGGTCTTTCCGAAGGCCAGTGCCTGCGTCTGGGCGAAGAAGTTGGCCATCAGCAGGTCGTGCTGGGCCGCGAAGGCCGACTGCAGCTCGTCGACCGGGTTTGCGAAGCCGATGAAGTCCGCGGGGATGAACTTCGTGCCCTGGTGCAGCAGCTGGTAGTAGGCGTGCTGGCCGTTGGTGCCGGGCGTGCCCCACACGACCGGGCCGGTCTGCCAGTCGACGGGCCGTCCCTCGCGGTCCACGTACTTGCCGTTGGACTCCATGTCGAGTTGCTGCAGGTAGGCCGTGAACTTCGACAGATAGTGGCTGTACGGCAGGACCGCATGCGCCTGCGCGTCGAAGAACTGGCCGTACCAGACGCCCAGCAGGCCCATCAGCAGCGGCGCGTTGGCCTCCGGAGGGGCGGTGCGGAAGTGCTCGTCGACCAGGTGGAAGCCGGCCAGCATCTCCCGGAACTGCGCCTCGCCGATGGCGATCATCAGCGAGAGCCCGATGGCGGACGGGTACGAGTAGCGGCCGCCGACCCAGTCCCAGAACTCGAACATGTTGTCGGTGTCGATGCCGAACCTGGCGACCTCCGCCGCGTTCGTGGACACCGCCACGAAGTGGAAGCGCACCGCGTTCTCGTCGCCGCCGAGCCCGTTGAGCAGCCATTCGCGCGCCGAGGTGGCGTTGGTGATGGTCTCGATGGTGGTGAACGTCTTGGACGCGACGATGAACAGCGTCTCGGCGGGGTCCAGGTCGTGCAGCGCCTCGTGGAGGTCGGCGCCGTCCACGTTGGAGACGAACCGGAAGGTGAGCCCGCGGTCGGTGTACGCGCGCAGCACCTCGTAGGCCATCGCCGGTCCCAGGTCGGAACCGCCGATGCCGATGTTCACCACGTTCTTGATGCGGCGTCCGGTCGAGCCGACCCACTTGCCCGCGCGGACGGAGTGGGCGAAGCTCCCCATCCGGGTGAGCACATGGTGGACACCGGGCACCACATTGACGCCGTCGACCGTGATGTCGGACGACTGCGGGGCGCGCAGCGCCGTGTGCAGCACGGCGCGGTCCTCGGTGACGTTGATCTTCTCGCCGCGGAACATGGCGTCCCGCAGCCCCGCGACGTCGGTGGCCGCCGCGAGGTCTCGCAGCAGACGCAGCGTCTCGTCGGTCACCAGGTGCTTGGAGTAGTCCAGATGGAGATCGCCGACCTGCACGGTGAAGCGCCGGGCGCGGTCCGGGTCGGCGGCGAACAGCTCCCGCAGGTGGGTGGCGCCCAGCTCCTCGTGGTGCCTGGCGAGCGCGTGCCACTCGGGCCGCTGGTCGAGACGGGTTCGGCCCTGCGTGTTGGTATCGGACATCAGTCCACTTCTCCTCGTCCTCCTGCTGCAGGTCCAAACTAGTTGATTACGTGGGCGTCGTTGTTTCACGTCCGCGGTCCGGCGCGGTGACGATCGGGCGAAGAGCGGGCAACGCGCAGCCCAGCAGCACGGCCGCGAGCAGCAACGGGGTGTTCGGCCCCAGGGTCTGCGCCGCGGCGCCGCCCAGCAAGGCGCCGAGCGGGGCCCCCGCGACTCCCAGGGTGCGCATGGCCGCGCTGACCCGGCCCAGCAAGTTCTCGGGGGTGCGCTGCTGCATCAGGGTGGTCTCGTTGACGTTCCACACGGTGCCGAGGGCGCCGAAGACGGCCAGGGTGCCCGCGGTCACCGGCAGGGAGCGCACGGTGCCTGCCAGGACCAGGCAGCCGGCCTGCAGGGCCAGGCCCGGCGCGAGGCTCCTGACGCGGCCGCCCAGCAGCGCGGACAGCCGCCCCGCGGCCGCGCCTCCGGCCACGCTGCCCGCCCCGTAGGCCACAAGCACGACGGCGTATCCCGTGTGCCCCGCGTGGAGCCAGCCGGTGACCTGGAGGACCAGGGTCGCCACCAGGGCGCCGATGCCCACGTTGACCACGGTGTTGGCCGTGCACAGCGCCCGCAGCACGCGATCCCGCCACAGCGCCCGTATGCCCTCGGCGATGTCCTGCCGGAGCGTGCGGCCCGCGGCCCGCGCGGCCCGTTCGGGCGCGGGCCGCCGCAGCGACGCCACCAGCCCGGCCGCGACGGCGTAGGTGAGCGCGTCCACCCCGAAGGGCAGCGCGGCCGTGAGAGCGAACAGCACCGGCACCAGCGGCGCGGCGAGGAAGGTCGCGGCTATGCTCTGATCGGTCATCAGCCGGGCGTTGGCGCGTCCCAGGGCACGGGAGGGTACGACCGCCGGCAGCAGGGAGGTCGCGGCGTTGTCGAAGAGGGTCTGCAGCGTGGTCAGTGCGAACGCCAGCACGAGCAGCAGCCCGATGCCCGCCCGGTCCAGCCACACCGCGAGCGTGAAGGCGGCCGTGAGCGCGCCCCGTACCGCGTCCACGGCCCACATGGCGCGCCGCTGGTCCACCCGGTCGGCCACCGCCCCGCCGAGCAGTCCGAAGACGATCCAGGGCACGAAACCGGCGGCGGTGACCAGCGAGACCAGCAGCGGCGAGTCGGTCAGGCCCACGGCGAGCAGCGGCAGCGCGGCCGCGCGCAGCCCGTCACCGAACCGCGAGACCGCCGCGGCCGTCCACAGCCGCCCGAACCCGCCTCGCCACCCGGGCACGCGCCCCTGCCCGTACGCGATGCCGACGCTCATCGATCCCCCCGCTCACCGGTCCTCGACCTTCGTCACAGACCGTAGCGGGGGCCACTGACAATGCCGCGTCCGCCCGGGTCAGAAGCCCCCGCGGTGCAGTCGCTCCCCGTAGTGGCGCTCCAGGACGAGGTTGCGCTCGAAGCCGCCGGGAACGTTGGCCGAGACGTACACCGGCGCCTGGTGGCCCTCGGCGGTCATCAGGCCGACGGCCTCGGCAACGGTCATCTGGACGAGCATCGCCGAGGTGATCGTGGAGATCCCGCACAGCGAGCCGCCGTCGGGCAGCGGGAGCAGGGCGTCACCGGTCGGCGCCCCGTTGTCCAGGACGACGTCGGCCAGGTCGGCCAGGTGCTTGCCGCTCGCGTGCAGCGCCGGGACGGAACGGGTGTGCCGCAGCGAGGTGAGGGCGATCAGCGGGTGCCCGGCATCCTTCACGTGGAGTGCGAAGTCGACGATCGAGTTGTTGACGCCGGAGTTGGAGATCACGACGAAGACGTCCCGCGGATGCGGGGCGGCCAGCTCGTACAGCCGCTTGCCGAGCCCCGGCGAACGCTCCAGCAGCGGGTCGGAGAGCACCGAGAGGTCCTCACCGCCCCGGAGCACCAGGTCGGACAGCCCGATGCGGTTGGTGGGGATGAGCCCGCCGGCACGTCCGGCGATCTCCAGCGCCGTGGCCTGCGAGTGGCCGGTCCCGAAGGCCTGGACGATGCCGTCCGCGGCGACGCAGTCGGCGAGCAGCCGGGCGGCGGCGGCCACGGAGTCCTTGTTGGCGGCGACCACGCGGTCGATGACCGTCCTCGCCTCGTCGGCGAAGCGTGCGGCGGTGGTCGTCACGTCGTCGGCCATGGCCGAGTCCCCCTGAGTCCAGTGATCCGGCGGATGCTCCCCCGAAACGATGGACGAGAGGTCTAGTCCACGTCAATCCCCCGGCGCGCACGTCCTGTCGGGGCCGTCCGAACCGTCCGCTTCGTTCCCGCTCAGTCCCCGTTCACCCGCAGCCGGGCCAGCGCCAGCGCGCCCGCGCCGCCGTCGTGCACCGGCAGGACGTTCAGATCCATCTCCTCCGCGCGGGCCACGACCCGGCCGAGCAGCGGCCCCGTCGGCCCCAGCAACCCGCCAGTGACGACCAGGGGTTCGCCCGGGCGCGGATCGAGCGCGGCGACGGTGACGGCGAGTTCGTCGGCGGCGTCGTCCAGCAGGGCCGCGGCGACCTCGTCGCCGTCCCGGTCGGCGGCGACCGCGAGCGGGCTCAACCGCGCCAGCCTGACGGGGGGTTCGGCGTACACCATCGGCACCAGACGGTTGCGCAGCACATGGCACTCGTGTCCGCCGGGACGCTCCTGCGCCAGGTACGGGCCTCCGGGAGAGCCCATGTAGTGGGAGAGCACGGCCTCGACGAGGATCGTCCACGGCCCGCGACCATCCAGCGCGCGCAGGGCGGCACGCATGACCTCGCGGCCCAGCCAGAAGCCGCTGCCCTCGTCGCCGACCAGCCAGCCGTTGCCGTCCGCGACGAGGGTCTGGCGGCGCTTCTCGATCCGCGACGCGACGGCCCCCGTCCCGGCGACCAGGGCCAGACCGTCCGCCGGCGTGCCCGGCGCGGAGGCGAAGGCGACCTCGATGTCGCCGCAGACCGTCACGTCGGAAGTGCCGACGCCGTGACCGTCGAGCGCCGCCCGCAGACAGGAGGTGGCCAGTTCGTGCCCCGTCTCGGGGCCGGTGCCGAGGGCCGCGCCGGCGAAGCCGCCCACGACGGCCGTGACCTCGCCCCTGCGGTCCTCCGGGACCGCGCCGCGGATGGCGTCCGCGAGGTGCTGCGTCAGCGCCACGCGCTCGACGGTCATCGCGTTGCCGGGCCCGCCCTCACCCTCGCCGAGCACCACGCCGTCGGGCGTCGCCTCGGCCAGGTAGGCGCGCGTCCGGGTTCCGCCCGCATCGATGCCGATCACCAGAGACACGACACGGAGTATACGTTTTGGTTACGCACAGTCGAAGGGACGCGACGGGCCCGGTCCGCGAAAGAAGGGTCTTCCTCGCGGGCCGGGCCCGTGGAGCTTCTGCCGGGACGGCTCAGATCTCGCCGCGCAGCTTGGCGAGCGCCTCGGCGAGGATCGCCTCGCCGTCGGCCGCGCTGCGCCGTTCCCGCACGTACGCCAGGTGCGTCTTGTACGGCTCGGTGCGCGGTGGCGCCGGGGGGTTCTCCTCGTCCTGTCCGGCCGGGAAGCCGCAGCGCGGGCAGTCCCAGGTCTCCGGGATCTGCGCGTCGCTCGCGAAACTCGGCCGGGTCTCGTGCCCGTTGGAGCACCAGAAGGAGATGCGCAGCCGCGGCGCGGACTCGCCCCGCTCGGCCTCTCCCATCGGCCCCGCCCCGACCCGACTGCCACGGATCGCGTTGCCACTTGCCACGGTCGTAACTCCCTGCGTGATGGTGCTGCGAGGTCGCCCAGTTTACGGAGACCGGTTCACCCCCGCGCCTGCGGGGAAAGGGCACCGTATCCCATGACGCGCTCCCATGATAAGCCGCGCCGGCGACGAGGCGTCAGTTCTCCCCGGAAGCCGGGGACTCGGTCACTTCTGGAACTTCAGCAGAAGGCCGAGAGCGACGATGCAGGCAAACCACAGCAAACCGATGACAACCGTGATCCGGTCGAGGTTGCGTTCGGCCACCGAGGAACCGCCGACGGACGACTGCATGCCGCCGCCGAACATGTCGGACAGACCGCCGCCCTTGCCCTTGTGCATCAGCACGAGCAGCAACAGCAGCAGGCTGAAGATGATGAGGGCGATGGAGAACCCGATGACCACAGCTGGACCAACTCTCTCGGTGACCTAGGACGACGCGGGGGCCGGGCCGCTGCCGCGCAGCGCTCCGACCCCCGACAGAGTACTTCGGGCAGGGCCCGACAGCCTACTGCCGCGAAACTTACTGGTCGCGGAAGCGGATGATCCTGACGAACTCCTCCGAGTCCAGCGCCGCGCCGCCGACCAGGGCGCCGTCCACGTCCGGCTGCGCCATGATCGCCGCGATGTTGCCGGCCTTGACCGAGCCGCCGTACTGGATGCGGATCGCGTCGGCCACCTCCTGGCCGTACAGCTCGGCCAGACGACCGCGGATCGCCCCGCAGACCTCCTGGGCGTCCTCGGGAGTGGCGACCTCGCCGGTGCCGATGGCCCACACCGGCTCGTAGGCGATGACCAGGGTCCCGGCCTGCTCGGCCGGAATGTCCTTCAGCGCGCCGTCGACCTGGGCGAGGGTGAACGCCACCTGCTCGCCGGACTTGCGGACGTCCAGACCCTCGCCGACGCAGACGATCGGCGTCAGCTCGTGCCGGAACGCCGCCTTGACCTTGGCGTTCACCTGCTCGTCGGTCTCATGGTGGTACTGGCGGCGCTCCGAGTGGCCGATGACCACGTACGAGCACTTCAGCTTGGCCAGCATCGCGCCGGAGATCTCACCGGTGTAGGCGCCGGAGTCGTGCGCCGACAGGTCCTGGGCGCCGTACTTGATCTTCAGCTTGTCGGCCTCGATCAGGGTCTGCACACCCCGTAGGTCGGTGAAGGGCGGCAGCACGACGGCCTCGACGGCGTCGAGGTCCTTGTCGTTGAGCGCGAAGGCGAGCTTCTGGACGTGGGCGATGGCCTCGAGGTGGTTGAGGTTCATCTTCCAGTTGCCCGCCATGATCGGCGTGCGCGTGGTCATCGGATCAGTCCTCCAGTGCGGCGAGGCCGGGGAGCGTCTTGCCCTCGAGGTATTCGAGGCTCGCGCCACCACCGGTCGAGATGTGGCCGAAAGCGGTCTCGTCGAAGCCCAGGATGCGGACGGCCGCGGCCGAGTCGCCGCCGCCGACCACGGTGAACGCTGGACTGTCGATGAGCGCCTGGGCGACCGCGCGGGTGCCCTCGGCGTAGTCGGGGTGCTCGAAGACGCCCATCGGGCCGTTCCAGAAGACGGTGGCCGCGTCGGCGAGCTTCGAGGCGAAGAGCTTGCGGGACTCCGGACCGATGTCCAGGCCCATCAGGTCGCCGGGGAAGGCGTCGACGGGCACGGTCACGGGGTTGCCGGCGACCGGGTTCTTCAGGTCCGGGAAGGACGGCGCGGCGACGACGTCCACGGGCAGCACGAACTCCACGCCCTTGGCCTTCGCGCGCTCCAGGTACTCGGTGACCGCGGGGAGCTGGTCCTCCTGCAGCAGGCTGCTGCCCACCTCGTGGCCTTGGGCCTTGAGGAAGGTGTAGACCATGCCGCCACCGATCAGGATCCGGTCGGCGCGCTCCAGCAGGTGGTCGATGACCCCCAGCTTGTCGGAGACCTTGGCGCCGCCCAGCACCACCGCGTACGGACGGGACACCTCCTCGGTGAGCTTCCTCAGCACCGCGACCTCGGTGGCGATCAGCAGGCCGGCGGCGTGCGGCAGCCGGGCTGGAAGGTCGTAGACGGAGGCGTGCTTGCGGTGCACCGCGCCGAAGCCGTCACCGACGTACAGCTCGGCCAGCGCGGCCAGCTGCTCGGCGAAGGCACCGCGCTCGGCGTCGTCCTTGCTGGTCTCGCCCGGGTTGAAGCGCAGGTTCTCCAGCAGCGCCACCGAGCCGTCGGCGAGGGCGGCCACCGTCGCGCGGGCGCTCTCGCCGACCGTGTCGGCTGCGAAGGCAACCTGCGTGCCGAGGAGTTCGCCCAGGCGCGCCGCGACGGGAGCGAGCGAGAACTGCGGGTCGGGCGCACCCTTGGGGCGACCCAGGTGGGAGGCGACGATCACCTTGGCGCCGGCCGCGGCCAGCTTGGCGATGGTCGGCACGACGGCGCGGATGCGGCCGTCGTCGGTGATGGTGGTGCCGGACAGCGGCACGTTGAGGTCGGCGCGCACGAACACGCGCTTGCCACCGACCCCCTCGTCGACGAGTTCGTCGATCGTCTTCATGGTGGAGGCTCCCCTGCCTTGGTCCTGACGGGTCGGATCGCTCGCACCGCCACGTCATGGGACAGGGCCCGGACGACAGCACGTCGTTCGGACCCTGTCCTCATCGCATGACGGGTGGTCGAGCGGGTGTCAGAGCTGGCCGCCGACGAAGACGGTCAGGTCGACGAGACGGTTGGAGTAGCCCCACTCGTTGTCGTACCAGCCGATGACCTTGACCTGCTTGCCCTGCGCCATCGTCAGCGAGGAGTCGAAGGTGCAGGAGGCCGGCCAGTTGACGATGTCCGAGGAGACGATCGGGTCCTCGGTGTACTCCAGGATGCCCTTGAGCTGGCCCTCGGAGGCCTTCTGGAAGGCGGCGTTGACCTCGTCCTTGGTGACCTCGCGCTCGAGCTCGATGACCAGGTCGGTCACGGAGCCGGTCGGGACCGGGACGCGCATGGCGATGCCGTCCAGCTTGCCCTTCAGCTGCGGCAGCACCAGGGCGGTCGCCTTCGCGGCACCCGTCGAGGTCGGGATGATGTTCTCCGCGGCGGCACGAGCGCGGCGCAGGTCCTTGTGCGGGAAGTCCAGGATGCGCTGGTCGTTGGTGTACGCGTGCACGGTGGTCATCAGACCCTTGACGATGCCGAAGTTCTCGTCGAGGACCTTGGCCATCGGCGCCACGCAGTTGGTGGTGCAGGACGCGTTGGAGATGATGTTGTGCTTCGCGGGGTCGTACTTCTCGTTGTTGACGCCCATCACGATGGTGATGTCCTCGTCCGAGGCCGGCGCCGAGATGATGACCTTCTTGGCGCCGCCGTCGAGGTGCTTCTTGGCGTCGGCGGCCTTGGTGAAGATGCCGGTGGACTCGATCACGATGTCGACCCCGAGCTCGCCCCACGGGATGTCGGCGGGGTTGCGCTCGGACAGCACCTTGATGGTGTGGCCGTCGACGGTGATGGAGTCGGCGGTGTGCGAGACCTCGGCCTTGAGGCGGCCCAGGATCGTGTCGTACTTGAGCAGGTGGGCGGTGGTCGCCGTGTCACCCAGGTCGTTGACAGCCACGATCTCGATGTCCGCACCCTGGTCCAGGGCGGCACGGAAGAAGTTGCGACCGATGCGACCAAAGCCGTTGATGCCTACGCGGATCGTCACGAACCGATCTCCTCGCTGGTGTGCCGGAGGCCATTTCGCTCCGGCTGCGACGTATTGGGATGTCCCCGACCAAGGACGACCCTACCTCCCCGGGCACCCGCCGGTGACATCGGCGCCACGGGTGCCCGCCGTACGGACCGGTAACCGGACGGGGCGGGCAGGCCGCGACGGGCTCAGCCCACCATCTCCTCGGTCAGGTTGGACTCGGTGCCCGGGATGCCGAGGTCCGAGGCGCGCTTGTCGGCCATCGCCAGCAGTCGCCGGATCCGGCCCGCCACCGCGTCCTTGGTGAGCGGCGGTTCGGCGAGCGAGCCGAGCTCCTCCAGCGAGGCCTGCTTGTGGTCCATGCGCAGCCGGCCGGCCGCCGCGAGGTGCTCGGGCACGTCGTCGCCGAGGATCTCCAGCGCCCGCTGCACGCGCGCGCCCGCGGCGACCGCGGCGCGGGCCGAGCGGCGCAGGTTGGCGTCGTCGAAGTTGGCGAGCCGGTTGGCGGTGGCGCGCACCTCGCGCCGCATCCGCCGCTCCTCCCACGCCAGCACGGACTCGTGCGCGCCGAGCCGCGTCAACAGCGCGCCGATGGCGTCACCGTCACGGACGACCACCCGGTCGACGTTGCGGACCTCGCGCGCCTTGGCGGCGATCTGCAGCCGGCGGGCGGCACCGACCAGGGCAAGGGCCGCCTCGGGGCCGGGGCAGGTGACCTCCAGGGACGAGGAACGGCCCGGCTCGGTCAGCGAGCCGTGGGCCAGGAACGCCCCGCGCCAGGCGGCCTCGGCGTCGCAGGTGGCCCCGGAGACGACCTGCGGGGGCAGGCCCCGGATGGGGCGGCCGCGGCCGTCCACGAGCCCGGTCTGGCGGGCCAGCTGGTCACCGCCGGCGACCACCCGCACCACGTACCGGCTGCCGCGGCGCAGCCCGCCGGGCGCCATGACCACCAGGTCGGAGGAGTGCCCGAAGATCTCCAGGATGTCCTTGCGCAGCCTCCGCGCGGCGATACCGGTGTCCAGCTCCGCCTCGATCACGATGCGCCCGCTGACCAGGTGGAGTCCGCCCGCGAACCTCAGGATCGCCGAGACCTCCGCCTTGCGGCAGCAGGTCCGGGTGACGGGAAGCCGGGAGATCTCGTCCTTCACCGCTGCCGTCATCGCCATGGGCCGATCCTTCCATGCATACGAAAAATCCGGTCGAACGCGGCCGCCAGCAGTTCCGGATCGTGCCGCGGCCCGTCGGGGGCGGCGATCCGGGCCAGCTCCACCGTGCCCGACAAACGCTCGGCTGCCTGTATGAGGCTGTCGCGGTCGAGTACGGCGGCCTCGTCGGCCAGCACCACGTCGATGGTGAGTTTAGGGGCGTGTCGGGCCAAAACCTCCAAGTGACGCTGCGGAGAAAAGCCCTCGGTCTCACCCGGTTGCGGTGCGAGGTTGAGCGCGAGCACCTTGCGGGCCCGGGTCTCCATGAGCGCGGCCACCAGATCGGGCACCAGCAGGTGGGGCATCACGGAGGAGAACCAGGAACCCGGGCCGAGCACCACCCAGTCCGCGTCGAGCACGGACTGCACCGCCTCGGGGACGGCCGGCGGGTCGTGCGGCACCAGTTGCACCTCCTGCACCTCACCGGGGGTGAGGGCGACGGTGGCCTGGCCGTGCACGGTCGTGACCTCGTCCGGCTTCGCCGGGTCGTGGCCTCGTACCAGGGCGGTGAGCTCCAGCGGCACAGCGGACATGGGCAGCACCCTGCCGTGGGCGCCGAGCAGCCGGCCCACCCACTCCAGGGCCGCCACGGGGTCGCCGAGCTGCTCCCACAGGGCCACGATCAGCAGGTTGCCCACGGCGTGGCCGTGCAGTTCGCCCTGGCTGACGAAGCGGTGCTGGACGACCTGGGACCAGGTGCGGCCCCACTCGTCGTCCCCGCACAGCGCGGCCAGCGCCTTGCGCAGATCTCCGGGCGGCAGCACCCCCATCTCCTGACGCAGGCGGCCGCTGGAGCCGCCGTCGTCGGCGACCGTGACCACCGCGGTCAGGTCCTGGGTGATGCGGCGCAAGGCGGACAGGGAGGCGGACAGTCCATGCCCGCCTCCCAATGCCACGACCTTGGGCGTGGCCCCACTGCGCCCTGCCGACCGGCGCAAGCGCCGAGTCGTCCTGATCACTCGCGCCCCATGTCCCGGTGGACGACCACCGTCTCCACTCCGTCGGCGGACAGTCGCGCGGCGAGACGCTCGGACATGGCGACGCTGCGGTGCTTGCCACCGGTGCAGCCGACCGCGATGGTCACATAGCGCTTGCCCTCGCGGCGGTAGCCGGCGTTGACGATGTGCAGCAACTCCGCGTAGCGGTCCAGGAACTCCTTGGCGCCGGGCTGGTTGAAGACGTAGGTGGCGACCTCGTCGTTGAGACCGGTGTACGGGCGCAGCTCCGGCACCCAGTGCGGGTTGGGCAGGAAACGGCAGTCGGCGACCAGGTCGGCGTCGACGGGAAGGCCGTACTTGAAGCCGAAGGACATGACGGTGGCCCGCAGCTCCGGCTCCTCCTCGCCGGCGAACTGAGCGTCCATCTTGGCCCGCAGCTCGTGGACGTTGAGGCTGGAGGTGTCGATCACCAGGTCGGCGTCCCCGCGCAGCTCGCTCAGCAGCTCCCGCTCCTTGGCGATGCCGTCGACGATGCGTCCGTCGCCCTGCAGCGGGTGCGGGCGGCGCACCGACTCGAAGCGGCGCACCAGCGTCTCGTCCGAGGCCTCGAGGAAGAGCACCCGGCGCTTGACGCCCTTGGAGTCCAGGTCCGCGAGGGACTCGCGGAGGTTGTCGAAGAAGCGCCGGCCGCGGACGTCCACGACCACGGCGATCCGTGCCACGTTGCCCTGGGAGCGGGCTCCGAGGTCGACCATGGTGGGGATGAGGGCCGGCGGCAGGTTGTCCACGACGAACCAGCCGAGGTCCTCCAGGCACTTGGCCGCGTGGCTGCGGCCGGCACCCGACATGCCCGAGATGATCACGAGTTCGGGGATGGCCTCGGCCGCCTCGCCCGCTCCTCCGGTCGTCACCTGTTCTCCGTCTCCGTCGTTCGCGTTCATGAGTCGTGCCCCCGTTCCGTGGGGACGGTCACCGGACCGGCCGTCCCTCTTCCTCAATGATCTCTCCTGTGGCGGTGTTCACCGCCGGTCCGGCCGGGGCGGCCCCGGCCAGCGCGGCGAGCACGGCCTCGGCGGTGCGCCGGCCGACCCCGGGGACCTCGCAGATCTGCTCGACCGTCGCCACCCGCAGCCGCTTGAGCGAGCCGAAGTGCTTCAGCAGCGCCTGCCGGCGGCTCTCGCCGAGGCCCGGCACCGAGTCCAGGGCACCGGCCTTCATCGACTTGGAACGCTTGTTGCGCTGGTAGGCGATGGCGAAGCGGTGGGCCTCGTCACGGACCCGCTGCAGCAGGTACAGGCCCTCGCTGGTGCGCGGGAGGATCACCGGGTCGTCCTCGCCGGGCAGCCAGACCTCCTCCAGGCGCTTGGCCAGGCCGCACACGGCCACGTCCTCCACGCCGAGCTCGTCCAGGGCCCGCCGGGCGGCGGCGACCTGCGGCTGCCCGCCGTCGACGACGACCAGTTGCGGCGGGTAGGCGAACTTGCGCGGCCTGCCCGTGTCCGGGTCGATGGGACCGCCGGCGACCTCGCCGCCGTTCCCCTCGCCGCCGTTCCCCTTGCCGCCGTCGCCGTCCCCGTCGACCCACTCGCCGGTCTTCTGCTTCTCCAGCAGGTAGCGGCGGAAGCGCCGGGAGACCACCTCGTGCATCGACCGGACGTCGTCCTGGCCGGCGAAGCTCTTGATCTGGAAGCGGCGGTACTCGCTCTTGCGGGCCAGCCCGTCCTCGAAGACCACCATCGAGGCCACGACGTCGTCGCCCTGGAGGTGGGAGATGTCGAAGCACTCGATGCGCAGCGGGGCCGAGTCCAGGTCCAGCGCCTCGGCGATCTCCTCCAGTGCGCGTGAGCGCGTGGTGAGGTCGGAGGCGCGCCTGGTCTTGTGCAGCGCCAATGCCTGCTGGGCGTTGCGCTGCACGGTGGCCATCAGGTCCTTCTTGTCACCGCGCTGCGGTATCCGCAGGCTGACCTGGGAGCCTCGGCGCCCGGTGAGCCACTGCTGCACCGGCTCGTACGGCTCGGGCAGCGCGGGCACCAGCACCTCCTTGGGCACCCCTTCGCCCCGCTCGTCGCCGTACAGCTGCTGCAGGGCGTGCTCGACCAGCTCGGCGGTGCCGACCTCCTCGACCCGGTCGGTGACCCAGCCGCGCTGACCGCGCACCCGGCCGCCGCGGACGTGGAAGATCTGGACGGCGGCCTCCAGCTCGTCCTCGGCGACGGCGATCAGGTCGGCGTCGGTGGCGTCGGCGAGGACGACCGCGTTCTTCTCCATGGCTCGCTTGAGCGCCTCGATGTCGTCGCGGAGCCGGGCCGCCTTCTCGTACTCCATCGCGGCCGCCGCGTCCCTCATCTGCTGCTCCAGGCGGCGCAGGTAGGTGCCGGTACGGCCGGCCATGAAGTCGCAGAACTCCTCGGCCAGTTCGCGGTGCTCCCCGGCGCTGACCCGGCCGACGCAGGGGGCCGAGCACTTGCCGATGTAGCCCAGCAGGCAGGGGCGGCCGATCTGCGCGGAGCGCTTGAACACCCCGGAGGAGCAGGTGCGTACGGGGAAGACCCGCAGCAGCAGGTCCACGGTCTCGCGGATCGCCCAGGCGTGCGCGTAAGGGCCGAAGTAGCGCACGCCCTTGCGCTTGGGGCCGCGCATCACCTGGACGCGGGGGAACTCCTCGTTCAGGGTGACGGCGAGCGAGGGGTAGCTCTTGTCGTCCCGGTACTTCACGTTGAAGCGCGGGTCGAACTCCTTGATCCAGGAGTACTCCAGCTGCAGCGCCTCGACCTCGGTGGTCACCACCGTCCATTCCACGGAGGCGGCGGTGGTGACCATCGTGCGGGTGCGCTGGTGCAGGTTCGCGAGGTCCTGGAAGTACGAGGAGAGCCGCTGGCGCAGGCTCTTCGCCTTCCCGACGTAGATCACCCGGCCGTGCTGGTCCCGGAACTTGTACACCCCGGGAGAGTCCGGAATCTGTCCCGGCTTGGGGCGGTAGCTGGAGGGATCGGCCATGCCCCCACCCTACTGATTGACGGTGACATTCCCGCCGTGTCAGCCCCCTGTCACGGCGACGAGCCTGCCGCCCTTGACCTGGACGTCGACCTTGCTCAGCGGCTTGGTCGCCGGGCCCTGGCGGACGGCGCCGGTGGCGGCGTCGAACACGCTGCCGTGGCAGGGGCAGGACAGGGCGGTGTCCTCCACCTTGTCGCAGGTGCAGCCCTGGTGGGTGCACACGGCGCTGAAGGCCTGGTAGCTGCCCTGCGTGGGCTGTGCGACGACGATCCTGGCCTCGCGGTAGAGCTTGGCGCCGCCGACCGGGACCTCGGTGGCCGCGCCCAGTTCGACGGGGCCGTCGGAGACCGCGGCGCCGGAGCCACCGCAGGCGGTGAGGCCGACCCCGGCCACGCCCGCAAGGGCCGCGCCCTTCAGGACGGTACGACGGCAGGGGGGCAGTTCGGTGACGTCAGCCATGGGGGACTCCGCTTCGGCACGTAAGGAAAGAGCTTGAAACCTGCACCTTACGTGCCGAAACTCTGAGCCGGCTGTCAGGCCTTCGCCGCCGCCCGCTTCCGCGGGGCCGCCCGCTTCTTCGCCGGGACGGGCGGGGCGTCGGAGACCCGCTCGGCGCCCAGGATGTCCCTGAGGAACTTGCCGGTGTGGCTCGCGCCCACCCCCGCGACCTGCTCGGGGGTGCCCTCGGCGATCACCAGACCGCCGCCGCTGCCGCCCTCGGGGCCCATGTCGATGACCCAGTCCGCCGTCTTGATCACATCGAGGTTGTGCTCGATGACGATCACGGAGTTGCCCTTCTCGACCAGTCCGGAGAGCACCTTGATCAGCTTGCTGATGTCCTCGAAGTGCAGACCCGTCGTCGGCTCGTCCAGCACGT
This sequence comes from Actinacidiphila sp. bgisy160, assembly GCF_057707815.1. Lineage (NCBI taxonomy): Bacteria > Bacillati > Actinomycetota > Actinomycetes > Kitasatosporales > Streptomycetaceae > Actinacidiphila > Actinacidiphila sp. bgisy160. The sequence goes on along the minus strand of NZ_JBYIQW010000062.1, from coordinate 4,146 downwards.
AGACCGTGCGGCCGGTGGAGCGCTTCTGCAGCTCGGAGGCGAGCTTCACGCGCTGCGCCTCGCCACCGGACAGGGTCGTGGCGGACTGGCCCAGCCGCACGTAGCCCAGCCCGACCTCGGTCAGGGTGCGCAGGTGCCGTGAGATCGTCGGGACGGCCTCGAAGAACTCCAGCGCCTCGGAGATCGGCATGTCCAGGACCTCGGCGATGGACTTGCCCTTGTAGTGGACCTCCAGGGTCTCCCGGTTGTACCGGGCACCGTGGCAGACCTCGCACGGCACATAGACGTCCGGGAGGAAGTTCATCTCGATCTTGATGGTGCCGTCGCCGGAGCAGTTCTCGCAGCGGCCGCCCTTGACGTTGAAGGAGAAGCGGCCCGGCAGGTAGCCGCGCACCTTCGCCTCCATCGTCTCCGCGAAGAGCTTGCGGACGTGGTCGAAGACCCCGGTGTACGTGGCCGGGTTGGACCGCGGGGTGCGGCCGATCGGCGACTGGTCGACGTGGACCACCTTGTCGACCAGGTCGTCCCCGGCGACCCGGGTGTGCCGACCCGGGACGCCCCTGGCGCCGTTCAGCTCACGGGCCAGATGGGTGTAGAGGATGTCGTTGACCAGGGTGGACTTTCCGGACCCGGAGACCCCGGTGACCGCCGTGAAGACGCCCAGCGGGAAGGACACGTCGATGTCCCGCAGATTGTTCTCCCGGGCGCCGTGCACGGTCAGCCGGCGCTCGCCGTTGACCGGGCGGCGCATCTCCGGGATCGGGATCTGGCGCTTGCCCGCCAGATACTGGCCGGTCAGCGACTCCTTGTTCCGCAGCAGTTCCTTGAGTGAACCGCTGTGCACCACCTTGCCGCCGTGCTCGCCGGCGCCCGGACCGATGTCCACGACCCAGTCGGAGGTCTTGATGGTGTCCTCGTCGTGCTCCACCACGATCAGGGTGTTGCCGAGGTCGCGCAGCCGCACCAGGGTCTCGATGAGCCGGTGGTTGTCGCGCTGGTGGAGGCCGATCGACGGCTCGTCCAGCACATAGAGCACACCCACCAGACCCGAACCGATCTGCGTGGCCAGCCGGATGCGCTGGGCCTCACCGCCGGAGAGGGTGCCGGCCGCCCGGTTGAGCGAGAGGTAGTCCAGGCCGACGTCGACCAGGAAGCGCAGCCGCTCGTTGACCTCCTTGAGCACCCGCTCGGCGATGGTCCTCTCGCGCGCGCTCAGCTTCATGCCACGCAGGAACTCCGCGCAGTCGCTGATGGACATCGCGGCGACCTCGGCGATGGACTTCCCCTGGACGGTGACCGCCAGCACGATCGGCTTGAGGCGGGTGCCCTCACAGGTGGGGCAGGGCACCTCGCGCATGTATCCCTCGAAGCGCTCGCGGCTGGAGTCACTCTCGGACTCCGCGTGCCGGCGCCGGACGAAGGGGATCGCGCCCTCGAAGGAGGTGGTGTAGGAGCGCTCGCGCCCGTAGCGGTTGCGGTAGCGCACCGCGATCTGCGTCTTGTGACCGTTGAGCAGGGCCTTCTTCGCGCGCTGCGGCAGCCCGGCCCAGGGGATGTCGGTACGGAAGCCCAGCTCGTCGGCGAGCGCGCCGATCAGGCGCTGGAAGTAGTCCCGGGTGTGACCGAGCGACCAGGGGGCGATGGCGCCCTCGTCGAGGGACTTGTCCTCGTCGGGGACGATGAGCTCCGGGTCGACCTCCATGCGGGTGCCGATGCCGGTGCACTCCGGGCAGGCGCCGAAGGGCGAGTTGAAGGAGAAGGAGCGTGGCTCCAGCTCTTCGAAGGACAGGTCGTCGTACGGGCAGTAGAGGTGCTCGGAGAACATCCGCTCACGCTGCGGGTCGTCCTCGGGCAGGTCGACGAAGTCCAGGATCACCATGCCGCCGGAGAGGCCCAGGGCTGTCTCGACCGAGTCGGTCAGCCGGCGCTTGGCGCTCTCCTTGACGGTGAGGCGGTCGATCACCACCTCAATGGTGTGCTTCTCCTGCTTCTTCAGCTTCGGCGGGTCGGTCAGCTGGACGGTCGCGCCGTCCACCCGGGCCCGGCTGTAGCCCTTGGTCTGCAGGTCTGAGAAGAGGTCCACGAACTCGCCCTTGCGCTCGCGCACCAGCGGCGAGAGCACCTGGAAGCGGGTGCCCTCCTCCAGCTCCAGCACCCGGTCCACGATCGCCTGGGGCGACTGCCGGGAGATGGGCCGGCCGCACTCGGGGCAGTGCGGCTTGCCGATGCGCGCGAAGAGCAGACGGAGGTAGTCGTAGACCTCGGTGATCGTCCCGACCGTCGAGCGCGGGTTGCGCGAGGTGGACTTCTGGTCGATCGAGACCGCGGGCGACAGGCCCTCGATGAAGTCGACGTCCGGCTTGTCCATCTGGCCGAGGAACTGCCGTGCGTAGGAGGAGAGCGACTCCACGTAACGGCGCTGGCCCTCGGCGAAGATCGTGTCGAACGCCAAGGAGGACTTGCCCGACCCCGAGAGGCCGGTGAACACGATGAGCGAGTCCCGTGGCAGGTCGAGCGAGACGTTCTTCAGATTGTGCTCGCGAGCGCCACGGACGGTGAGACGATCGGCCACGCCAGTGCGCACCTTTCAAAAGGCAGACAAGGGGACAGCACCCCCAGACAGCGTAAACGGGGCGCCGACGAGTTTTCTTCCGGTTGCGATGACAGCGAGCCTATAGCACGCACATTCGATTTCCGGCATCGGTGCGGCAGCTTCACCCGAATGAGTGTCCCGCGCTAGCGTCTGCGTGGCGACGTCGACCGGTCCGACCAGGAGGCCCCGTGTCTGTCCAACGACCCGACCCCGACCACGATGCGGCCGAGCTCCGAGAGGCCACCGAACGACTGATCGACACGGTGGCCGCCATGCCCCCCGCGTGCGTCGCCGAGCCGTCACGGCTGCCCGGCTGGACCCGCGGCCACGTGCTGGCCCACCTGGCGCGCAACGCCGACTCCCTGGTGAACCTGATGACCTGGGCGCGCACCGGTGAGGAGACCCCGCAGTACGAGAGCACCGACAGCCGGAACAAGGACATCGAGGAAGGCGCCGGCCGCACGCTCGCCGAGCACCTGGACGACCTTCGCGTCTCGGCGGACCGGCTGGCGCTGGCCATCGAGGAGCTCCCGGCCCAGAACTGGGCCGCGCAGGTCGTCATGCGCTCCGGCCGGGTGATCGCCGCCGCGGAGATCCCGTACCTCCGGCTCATGGAGATCTACTTCCACCACGTCGACCTCGGCCTGGAGTACACCTGCGCGCACCTCCCCGAGGACTTCGCGACCCGGGAACTCGGCGCCATCATCGACGACCTGGCGGGCCACGAGGGCGTCGCCGCCGTGCGCATCCACGACACCGACAGCGGCGAGAAGTGGGTGATCGGTGCCGCCAACGAGCCCGAACTCACCGTCGCCGGGCCCCGCCACGCCCTGCTCGCCTGGGTCAGCGGCCGCTCCGAGGGCGAGGGACTGACCGCCCGGCCCGACGTGCCCCTGCCGGTGCTGCCGCCACTAGGCTGACGCCATGACGTACAGCGGCGAGGTCACGGTCGGGGGCGCGCCCGACGTGCACGAACTCAAGGACCTCATCATCACCAAGGTCGCGGTCGGCCCCATGGACAACAACGCGTACGTGCTGCGCTGCCGCGCCACCGACGAGCAACTGCTCATCGACGCGGCGAACGACGCGCACACACTCCTGAAGGTCGTCGGCAACGACGGTCTCGCGTCCGTGGTCACCACGCACCGGCACGCCGACCACTGGCAGGCGCTGCAGGCCGTGCTCGACGCGACCGGCGCGCGCACCTACGCGGGCCGCCACGACGCCGAGGGGATCCCCGTCCCCACCGACGTGCCGGTCGGGGACGGTGACCGGATCCGGGTCGGCCAGGTCGAACTGACCGCCCGGCACCTGGTCGGTCACACGCCGGGCAGCATCGTCCTGATCTACGACGACCCCCACGGGCACCCGCACGTCTTCACCGGGGACTGCCTGTTCCCCGGCGGCGTGGGCAACACGCACAACAACCCGGACCACTTCTCGAGCCTCTTCGAGGGGGTCAAGGCCAAGCTCTTCGACCGGCTCCCGGACGAGACCTGGGTCTACCCCGGTCACGGCAAGGACACCACGCTCGGCGACGAGCGCCCGCACCT
>NZ_JBYIQW010000061.1:0-43820 GCF_057707815.1 Actinacidiphila sp. bgisy160 | reverse complement strand
GGACACTCCAAGCCCCGCAGGGTCTCGACACCGCCGGACACATTCATGGGGCTACCAGCTGTGCCCATAGGCGGTCGACCAGAGCCGCCGACTCTCACCTGGCCATGCTGCCGCCAGTAACCCACGAGCTCAGCGCCGCTGGAGAGCCGGCTCTCTGGCAGTGACGTCAGCCTGGCCTGGCACTGCGGCCCGCTGCGAGGACCCCGACCACCCTCCCGGCTCAATCCAGTGGCTATTTGTCTAACCACACTCAATGCTGCTCTCATGGATGTCCCTGCTCCTCGCTTTCGCCGCATCGCCGCCCTCGTCGCGATCGACGCTGATGAGAAAGTGGCTCTTTTCCAGCGCCCTGAGTCGGACCCCTCGCATTGGGCCTTGCCGCAAAGTTCCGTCAGATCCACGGAGTCCTACGCGGAAGCCGCTGCTCGAGTGGCGGAACGCTACTTCAGAGGGCGAGCCGTGCGTTGGGGCTCCGTGATCGGGCGGCGCTGGGCCCGTCCCCCGGACGGCACATCGGCCGTACGGTTGGAGGAGCACGTCTTCCTGGCGCGCATCGGCTCCCCAATGCGCTCGGACCCGTTCGCCGCCGACCGCCCTGACCTGACGGCTCGGTGGACGCCGCGCGCGGTACTTGGCGATGTCCTTCGGGAACCGCACTCCGACCGCACCACCGATCTCGTCGACGGCTACCTCGACGGGTGGCTGCCGGCCGGACCGATCACGCTCTTCTGAGATCCGTCGAAGAGCGTCGGCGGCGTCTGGCCAATTGCGGGCGATGACTCGTATCCGACTGCTCCCATCGACGGACTCCCATATAGATCCCCCACAAGGAGCGGCTATGCCAGTGCACGCCATCGAGGTCACCTTGATTCGCCCAGCCCTCAAGAGAGAGCTCAGGGCTGCCCGACACAAATGCGCAATCCCGCTGGCGGTTTCGGCCGACCGGACCCGTCTGCTCACCGTGATCAGCACTGCGAACCGACAGGTTGCTCTGAGCGGCGTCTGGGCCGCACTGGGCGACCTGCTGCCCATCGACACCTTGTCCACCGCATATCCCGGCAAGGACGGCATGCACTTGCTCAGTGTGCAAGTAAGCGACGAGGTCTACGCGAGGGTGCGATATGCCGCTGCAGCCTCCGGGCAGGATCCGGATGAGTACGCGACTCGGGCCCTGCGGGACGGCATGTCCCGAGATCGAGCCGATGAGGCCGCGCGTCTGAACACGCTGCTGGACCGCTTGGTCGCCGAGTTCGGGCCCGAGCAGACTACTGCCGCCGCAGCTCGCCGGATCGCTTTGCAATCAGAGGCCGTCACAGCCAGCGGATAGCAAATGCCGGCACCCCTCAGGGACTTCAGTACGTCGATCGCGCAGTCCAGGCACGAGCGTCTCGGCACCCGCCCCGGCGCTGCGGACGCAACCCCAGTCGAGCTACGCCGAGCCGGCTCGCATGGCCGACTGGTACATCCGCCCCAAGCACGCACAACGACAGGAGAGACCGACCCGTCAGGCTCGGTTCCAGGCAGTCCGGCAGTCGCAACCAGACCAGGCGCCTGGTCGGTTGCAACCGTCGCGTGCAGTCCAGAACCGACCGTGTCTGGCAAGGTCTGTTTTCCGTCGCCGGATTTCCTGGATCTTGGCCCGTCATACCCGACAAGTCCCCTACGCTTGCGCCTGGTTGATGTTGGCCGTGACGCAGGAGGAAGCATGCCGATGGAATCAGGCGCGCATTCCGCCGTGCTGGACACCCTGACCTTGGTGCACGAGCAGATGAAGGAGCAGCACGAGGGCTGTTCCACTCTGCGATCGCAACTCGCCCAAGCCGAGGGGCGCCTGGCCCGTCTCGAGGCCCTCTACACGTCACTCATCGAGTCGCTGCCCGACCTGGGCGTCTCTCCGCAGCAACCACGCGAAGCGACTGAGGGCGAAACCGTCGAGGGTCAGGACGCAGAGGCTGAGGACCTCACCCCATCAGACGATCCTCAGCTTGCCGTGACGGAAGTCGATAACGAGTCAGGCACGGCAACGCTTCCGGACCTGATCATGAACCTCATGGCAAGCGCGAACCGGCCCCTGCGCGTCCGTGACGTCCTGGAAGCGATCAACCGCCTGAGAGATCAGGGAAGAACCGACAAGTTGCGCAGCTCAAAGCGGCCCACCGAGAACGTCCGAACGGCCCTGAATCGTCTGGCACGCAAGGGCCTTGTGGTCAAGGTCTCCCGCGGTGTCTACGAGATCGCTCGCGCCGACAACATCTCGGAGGCCGCCTGACGCAGACCACGCGCCCTTGATCGTCATTTCAGGGGTGGTGCCGCCGGGGTGGAGCCCGGCGGCACCTCACGTGCCCCTGATCATGGTTCACGTACACCCGAGATTAGTGGAGAGCATCTCCGCTCGGGGGCGCGTGGCCGATTTCACCCTGCCATTCCACCTTAGAATGTGCGGAAAGTAGGCATACGTGTCACTTCATGTCTCCAGCGACGGCCGACGCCGGGCTCGTCGCCCCGGGCCACAGCGGCATCCCGAGACCGTCCTCAAGGCGGCTGACGGTGACGACGTCGGGCCAACTGTCCCCCCGGAGCAGGTTCGCGATGACCTGCCGGTTGATCCCGCTCAGTTGCGCCAACTGCCTCAGGCTGAGGCCCTGACGCGCCATCTCGCGCTCCAGGGCCCGCGCGAGGGCCTGGACGACACCCGCCTGCGGGTGCCCGGGCAGCGGCGCGTGGGGCCACAGGTCCGGGTCCACGGCAAAGTCCCTCGGGGCCGTGCTGCGGTGCGTGCCACCGGGCATCGAGATGCGCTCCTCCACGTCGATGTGCACTATGTCCAGCAATGCGGCTATTTGATTAGCCGCTATTCGTGGCATGTCGTGCTGGAGCCAGAGATGAGTCATGCGATCCTGCGGTACCGCCCGAAAGACGCACCGCCGGAGTGGGAGGCGGTTGCCGACGGCGTGCGGATGCTGGTCGCGACCGTGGCCGACCACGTTCCGTACCGGCTCACCACGGTCTTGCGTGTGGTGGCGATGCTCGCTGTCCATGCCGAGCGAGCGGGCGTGCCCCGCGACCCGGCTGTGTGGCTGGACCAGTCGACCATCACCCACTGCCTGCTGACGGGCACGAAGCACGCTCCGAGCACGCTCCAGACCTACGCATCGCTGCTCAGCAGGGTCCGCGAGGTGCTGGTCTGGGTCGAGCGCGGCGAGCCGGCGCGGCCGCACCTGAGCGCCGACCGATCCCGCGCGCGGCCCTACAGCGCGAGCGCCCTCACCCGCCTGGCCGTGTGGGCGGACAACCTTCCGCCCACCCCCACCGGCCGTGGCAACGCCCGGGCGATGCTTGCTCTGGGTGCCGGCTGCGGCCTGTTCCCCGCAGAGATGCTCGCTGTGCGCGGGACAGACATTCACGTCCTGACCAGCGATGCGGTTGTCGTCCGCGTTCCTGGCAGCGACCGGCTGATCGTCTGCCGGTCGCTCTGGGAGGAGACCCTCGCCGAACTCGCCAGCACCGCGGGCCACCGGTACCTGTACGCCCCGGACCGCGAGGTGGAGCACCCGAAGAACGCGATCAGCAACTGGGTCGACAGAAACCGGCCTCGTGATCGCAAGGTCCCCGTCCCGGACATGAGACGCCTGCGCGCGACCTGGATCGTCTCCCTCCTCCGCGACCGCGTCCCTTCCGACCTCGTCGCCAAGGCTGCCGGCCTGCAGTCCGCCGCCTCTCTCGCTCCCTACCTGGCCTGGGTGCCCGAGATCTCCAAAGACGCCGCCGTTCGCCTGCTTCGGGGGTGGGCATGACGCACAAGCGTGAAGAGCGCAGGCCCGCGCCGTCACCGCATCCCTCCAAGCTCAACGACCGCCATGTGCGGCAGGTCCGCGACCTCGTCCGGGCCAGCGGCATTCTCGACGACCTCGCCCCGTTGGGGGCCGCCCGTCCTGGCCCTCGCGGTCTTCTGGCCGAAACCGTGCTGGTCGGCCTGATCCTCGCCGCTCGCGAGACACGCAGTACGAACATCGACGACGCCTGGGAGTGCATGCAGTTCCGGCTGCGTAAGCACTGGCTGAAGTACTTCGAGCTCAGGCCGGTCGATGCGACGGACATCGATGCCACGCACGCCTCGGCGAAGCGCTTCTACGATGCGTGGTCCCGCATCACGACTCTGCTGGACCCGGCCCGGCACGACCGGCGGACCCGGATGGCCCGCCACGAAACAGAGCCGTACCGTCTGGCCTGGGCACATCCGCGCAATCTCGATGCCTCGCACGCGCTTTCGCGGATCGCCAACCGGCTTGTCCTGGTGCCCGTCCGCGTCGCCGTCGCCCGCGGTCTGATGGACGACTGGCGTGGCGATCTGTCGGTGGACACAACCGCGGTCCCTACCTGGGCCCGGCCGAGCACCAGGCGACACGCGTCGCTCGAAGTGACGGCCGGCCTGCACGTCTCCGGCGGCGGTGATGAGACCTTCGGCTACAGCGCCACGCTGTTGGTGGCGGGACACAGCGACCCGGCCACCTCCCGTCGCTACCCCCAACTGTGCATGGGCATGGCCGTCCACGCGCCGAGCAAAGACATCGGTCCCCAAGCCGTGCGCCTGCTGCAGATCGTCCAGCGGCTCTGGCCCGTCAAGGGATTCATCGCCGGGGACCTCGCCTACTCCGATGCCAAGGTCGAGAACTTCCACGCCCCCGTACGCGCCCTCGGTTACAAGGTCGTCCTCGACTACAAGACCACCATGGTCAAGAAGGAGAAGGACGCCCCCGAGGGAACCATCGCCATCGCGGGCGACCTGCTGTGCCCCCACACACCGCAGCGGATCATCGACGCCTACCACCAGATGTCCGCCGCGAAGGGCAGCTCCCAGAGGGAGGAACTGCTGCCGCTCATCGTCCAGGCAGACCCCTACGTCCTGCCCCTGAAGCAGTCGGCAGACCACCGCGGTCTGGAACGCCGCCAGTGCCCCGCAGCAGGCACCAGCCCGCGCGTCACCTGCCCGTGGGCCCAGGAGCGCGACGCGGACGCCGACCGATCGCGGCGTCGCACACAGCCTCGACGTCCAGGCCGTGCCGCGCACACCGTCGACCTGGACAATCCGCGCGCCCGTCGCGCTCATCCGGGGGCACGCCCAACGGTGCGACCGCCCGACAGTCCCAAGCACCAACGTCCCGCCATCTGCCAGCAGTCCACGGTGACAGTGCCGGCCGACGTGATGCCCAAACTGCGCCAGGAACTCCCCTGGGGCCGGGCGCTTTGGCAACGCGCCTACCGCGGCCTGCGCAGCCACATCGAAGGGCTCAACGGCCGCGCCAAGAACGTCGACACGTTTCTGCACGCCCGCGAGAAGCGGCAGAGTCGCGGACGGGTGGCGCAGACCCTGCTGACCGCCGTCCAGCTCATGGTCGAGAACGTGAGGACCATCGAGTCGTTCCTCCGCGAGCGACGCCTGTGGAAGGCGGAGTACTACACGATCGGCGAGGTGCCCGAGACGCCCGATCCGTACGAGGCGACGGACGTCCTCGAAGAAAGCGACATCGTCACCCCGCCGCCCGAGAACCCCGCCACGTAGACGTCCGGCAGGCACAAGCGAAGCCACACCGCCGCGCCGTGGGACCACCAGCACTCCGGTCCCACGGCCGCTTCGCCATGCCCGCGCGACCATCGCCGGCTCCGCTCGCCGTGCCCTCGGCACCGGACGGGGCTTCCCGAAGCGGCATCCGTGCCGTACCTAGCCTGAAATGCAGGAAATCCCATCCAGACAACCGATCTGGATGGGATCTCGTGAACCGTTTCCGACCTAAGTCGTGAACGGCCCGTGCTGTGGACCTGAGGGGATTCGAACCCCTGACCCCCTCGATGCGAACGAGGTGCGCTACCGGACTGCGCCACAGGCCCTTGCAACGAGGAAAACTCTAGCATCCCGGCGGGGGTGCTCCGCGCCCCCGCCGCCGGGAGGTCACTCGTTGGCGGCGCGGGGGCGGTCGCGGTCGGCCTGCTGGTCGAACAGGGGGGTGCGGGAGCGGTCTCGGGAGCGGCGCGGGGTGACCGGGGCGGTGGAGAAGGTGGGCCGCGGTGCCGGGACCTCCCAGGTGTCCTCGGCGGGGATGCGCTGCTGGTCGACCCACTCGGCGTGGTCGGTCTGCTCCACGAGGGCGCGCCGGTCGGCCGTCGCGGGCTCCTCGGCGGGCGGCGCGGGCTCGTTCGCATCGGGCGCCTCGGCGACCGGCTCGCGGGTCGTACGGGCCTCACGCAGGCGCTTGGCGGCGTCGGCGGCGCGGCGCTGGTCGATCTTGACCTCGAAGCGGCGGCGTTCCTGGGCGCGCAGGTAGGCGATGTAGAACGTGAGCAGCACGGCGGGCGCGGCGGGGGCCCACAGGAAGGCGACGCCGCCGACGGCGGCGACGATCATGCCCGCGGTGAAGCCCAGGAAGAGCAGCGTGATGGTGCGGCGGCGGGCGGCGAGCACCTTGGCCCGCGGATTGGGCTTGTTCGCCTTCCCGGGATTCGCCGTCCCGCCCCGCTTCGCCCGCTTGCCGGGATTCCCCGCCTTCACGTTCTGCCGGGACTTCGGCTTCACCTCCGTCGCGGGTACGGCGAGGGCCCGGACGTCGACCGCGGGCTCCGCCTCGGCCTCCGATTCCGGGTCCGCCGTCTTGGCGTACTTGCGCTCCAGTGCCGCACGCCCGGACAACAGCCGGATGGCGGTGCTGAAGCGTTCCGTCGGGCGCGCTTCGTTGAGCTCGTCCTGCCTACGGAGCCACATCGGCACCAAGTAGGCAGCCCAGGCCCCGACGATGACTGCGTAGATGAGGCCGCTGCTGCTCACGCATCACACGGTAGGGGGGTTCGCGACAGGGCATACGCAATTTGGCGCGGTGTGTCGCACGATCTGGCTGATACTCCGAAATTTTTTTCTGATTGCGTTCAAGTCGGAGTCGGATCGGCGGTCATTTTCGAACAGACATTTTATTTGTGAGCCGTGCCAGGTCGGGCCTGGTGCCAGCGGTGGAGCATTCCCTCCGGCACCTCCTCGGCCGTCAACGCGAAGACCAGATGGTCACGCCAAGCTCCGTCGATATGGAGATAGCGGGGGCGCAGCCCTTCCTCGCGGAAGCCGAGTTTCTCCACCACCCGCCGGCTGGGCATGTTCTCCGGCCGGATGCAGACCTCGATGCGGTGCAGTCCGACCGCGCGGAAGCAGTGGTCGACGGCGAGCGCGACCGCGGTGGGCATGACCCCGCGGCCGGCGACGGCCTCGTCGACCCAGTAGCCGATATGGGCGCTGCACATGGAGCCCCAGGTGATCCCGGCGACGGTGAGCTGTCCGGCCAGCCGTCCCTGGTACTCGACGACGAACGGCATCATGCGGCCCGCGGCGGCCTCGTGGCGCAGCTGGCGGACCATCTGCCGGTAGGTGGGCCGCTGGGTGAGGTGACCGGGCGGCGCCGGGGGCACGGTGGCCTCCCACGGCCGCAGCCATTCGCGGTTGCGCCGGTTCACCTCGCGCCAGGCCCGCTGGTCGCGCATCCTTATCGGGCGGAGGAGGACGTCCGCGTCCGCCAGCTCGGCCGGCCAGGACCCGTTCAGCTCGGTCTCCCAGTCGTAGGGTGGTCGCCGCCGTGGATCTGCTCGACGGCATGGACGAGGATCGGGGCCAGGACGGCCAGGCCGTCCTTGACACCACCGGTCGACCCGGGGAGGTTCACCACCAGGGTGCGCCCGGCGACACCGCAGACGCCACGGGACAGCGCGGCCGTCGGCACCTTCTCGCGGCCCGCGGCGCGGACGGCCTCGGCGACGCCGGGGACCTCGTAGTCGAGGACGGCGCGGGTGACCTCCGGGGTGCGGTCGGTGGGCGAGATGCCGGTGCCGCCGGTGGTGACCACCACGTCGTACCCCTCGGCCACGGCCTCCCGGAGCGCGCTGCCGACGGGCTCCCCGTCCGGGACGACGCGCGGTCCGTCCACGGTGAAGCCCATCTCCCGCAGCCCGGCGACGACCAGCGGGCCGCCGCGGTCCTCGTAGACCCCGGCGGCCGCGCGGTTGGACGCGGTGATCGCGAGTGCCCTCATCGGGTGCGGCTCCAGTCCCCGGACTTGCCGCCGGTCTTCTCCTCGACCCGTACGTCCGTGATGACCGCGGCCTTGTCGACGGCCTTGACCATGTCGACGACCGTCAGCGCGGCGACGGTCACCGCGGTGAGGGCCTCCATCTCGACGCCCGTGCGGTCGGTCGTCTTCACGGTGGCCGTGATGTCCACGCAGGAGTCGCCGACGGCGAGGTCGACCTTCACCCCGGAGACCGCCAGCGGGTGGCAGAGCGGAATGAGGTCGGGAGTGCGCTTGGCGCCCATGATCCCGGCGATGCGCGCGGTGGCGAGGGCGTCCCCCTTGGGCACGCCCTCGCCCCGCAGCAACTCGATGACGCGCGGCGACACCAGGACCCGGCCGGTGGCACGCGCGGTGCGGGCGGTGACGTCCTTGTCCGAGACGTCGACCATGCGGGCCGCCCCCGCCTCGTCGATGTGCGTCAGATGCTGCTGTTCTGTCATCGGTACGGCACTCCCACTGCTCGCCGCGTGCTCGCGTGGGCAGTAACGGTACCCGCTCAGTCGAGCAGCACGACCTCGACCTCCGAGCCCGCCGCGACCTCCGTCGTGTCCTCGGGCACCACGATCAGCGAGTTCGCGTGGGCGAGGGCCTTGACCAGGTGGGATCCGGCGCCGCCCACGGGGGTGACCCGGCCGGTGGCGGGGTGGTAGCGGCCGCGCAGGAATTGCCGCCTTCCCTTGGGCGAGGAGGTCAGGTCACCCTCGCAGACGGCCCGTACGGTCGTCCGGAAGACCGGCTCCACGCCCATGAGGGTGCGGATCGCGGGCCGGACGAACAGCTCGAAGGAGACGTAGGCGCTGACCGGGTTGCCGGGCAGGGCGAGCAGCGGGGTGCGCTCGGGCTCGGGCGGCGCGGCTTCCGCGTCCCCGCCGTCACCCTCCGCCTCGCTGCGGGCGCCGGCGTCGATGAAGCCGAAGCCCTGCGGCTTGCCGGGCTGCATGGCCAGCTTGCGGAACTCGATCTCCTCGCCGAGGGCCTCCTTCACCACGTCGTACGCGCCGACGCTGACGCCGCCGGTGGTGACCAGGATGTCCGCCCGGATCAGCTGGTCCTCGACGGTGGCCCGGAAGGTCTCGGCGTCGTCCGCGACCGCGCCCACCCGGTACGACTGGGCGCCGGCCTCGCGGGCGGCGGCGGTGAGCATGTAGCTGTTGGAGTCGTGGATGCGGCCCGGGCCCAGCTCCTCGCCGGGCGGGACCAGCTCGCTTCCGGTGGAGACCACGACCACCCGCGGCCGCGGCCGCACCCGTACGGTGGCCCGGCCGACGGCGGCGAGCAGGGCGATCTGCGGCGGGCCCAGCACCGTGCCGGCGCTCAGCGCCAGCTCGCCCGCGGCGACGTCGCTGCCCCGGGCCCGGACGTGGTCGCCCGGCCCCACGGGCCGGTAGACACGGACCTCGCCGCCCACGGCGTCGGGGCTGCGGCTCGCGGCGGGCATGCCGACGACCGGTGCGCCGCCGGTGCCGCCGTCGGTCCACTCGACGGGGACGACGGCCTCGGCACCGGGGGGCAGCGGGGCGCCGGTCATGATGCGGGCGGTCTGCCCGGGGCCCACGGTGGGCAGTTCGCCGCTGCCGGCCGCCACGTCACCGATGACGGTGAGCACGGCCGGATGGGATGCGTCGGCGCCCTGGGTGTCGGTGGTGCGCACCGCGTAGCCGTCCATCGAGCTGTTCTCGAAGGGCGGCAACGCGACGGGCACCATGACGTCCTCGACGAGGACGCACCCCTGGGCGTCGAGGAGTTGCAGCTCGATGGGTTCCAGCGGCTTCAGCTGCCGCAGGATGTTGTCGAGGTGCTCCGAGACGGACCAGACGCGGTCGGCCGTGCCACTGCTCAATCTTGCATCTCCTCGCTGACGTACGTGCGCAGCCAGGACCGGAAGTCCGGCCCCAGGTCATCACGTTCGCATGCCAGTCGGACAATCGCACGCAGGTAGTCGCCGCGGTCTCCGGTGTCGTAGCGCCGGCCGGTGAAGACGACACCGTGCACGGGGCCGTCCGGGCCGTCCTCCTGGGCCAGTTCGCGCAGCGCGTCGGTCAGCTGGATCTCGCCGCCGCGGCCGGGCTGGGTCTTGCTGAGCACCGCGAAGACGGACGGGTCCAGCACATAGCGCCCGATGACGGCGTACGAGGAGGGGGCCTCGCCCGGCGCGGGCTTCTCGACGAGGTCGGTCACGCGGACCACGTCGTCGTCACCAGTGGGGACTATGGCGGCGCAGCCGTAGAGGTGGATCTGACTCGGGTCGACCTCCATCAGCGCGACGACGCTGCCGCCGTGCTGCTCCTGCACCTCGATCATGCGGCCGAGCAGCGGGTCCCGCGGGTCGATCAGGTCGTCGCCGAGCAGCACCGCGAAGGGCTGGTCGCCGACGTGCGGCTCGGCGCACAGCACGGCGTGGCCGAGGCCGCGCGGGTCGCCCTGGCGGACGTAGTGCATGGTGGCGAGGTCGCTGGACTCCTGAACCCTCGCCAGGCGGGCCTCGTCGCCCTTCGCGGACAGCGCGGACTCGAGTTCGTAGTTGCGGTCGAAGTGGTCCTCGAGCGGCCGCTTGTTCCGGCCGGTGATCATGAGGACGTCGGAGAGGTTCGCGGCGACGGCTTCCTCGACGACGTACTGGATGGCGGGCTTGTCGACCACCGGCAGCATTTCCTTGGGAGTCGCCTTCGTGGCGGGTAGGAAACGGGTGCCAAGCCCGGCGGCAGGGATGACAGCCTTGCTGATCCTGGTACGTGCGTGAGTCATGGGGCAACGATAACCGCTGCATATGAGGTGAAGATGAAGTTCCGGTTGCTTGATGCCGATAGGCGGCGGTTGCGCGTCCGATGAGTGACAACAACGCCGGCAAGAGGGAATTGCGGGAAGGCCTCCTCCAGGTGAGGCGCGGGTTGACTCCGGATGACCGTACCGAGGCCGAACGGGCGATCGCGCAACACGCCCTCGATCTGCCCGAATTGTCGGAGGCCCGGACGGTCGCGGCCTATGTGTCGATGGGTGGTGAGCCCGGCACGCGCGCGCTGCTCGACGTACTGCGCGAGCGGGGGGAGCGGGTGCTGCTGCCGGTCCTGCTGCCGGACAACGACCTGGACTGGGCGGCCTACGAGGGCTCCGGCGCCCTCGTGCGGACCGCCCGCGGCCTGTACGAGCCCACCGGCCCGCGACTGGGCCCCGCCGCGGTGACCGGGGCGGACACGGTCCTGCTCCCGGGACTGGCCGTCGACGGCCGGGGGCTGCGCCTGGGCCGTGGCGGGGGCTCGTACGACCGGGTGCTGGCCCGGCTGGACGCTGCGGGGGTGCGGCCCGCGCTGGTGGTGCTGCTGTACGCGCACGAGGTGCTGGACCGGCTGCCCGACGAGCCGCACGACCGGCCGGTCGACGCGGTGGTCACCCCGGTGGGCGTACGGCGCTTCGGGAAGCGCTGAGGGGCGGGCCGAACGGCCCGCCCCCCGTTGTCGTCACGGTTGTCGCCACGCGCCGCCCGCGCGGGCTACGGCGTCAGCGCCAGGGTGTCCTCCGTGGCCCCGTCGACAGGCTGCTTGGTGAAGACCCACGGCAGCAGCTCGCCCTTGGCCCACTTGGTGGTCTGGTCGGTGTAGTGGGAGCTGTAGGCGTGGCCGGAGGCTCCCGTCAGGTTGATCCACCGGGACTTGTCGAAGTCGTCGAGCGAGACCACCATCCGCATCGACGGCACCCAGACGACCTCGTAGCCGCCCGCCGCGTTCCAGCCGGCCGCGTTGACCGCCCCCTCGCCGCCGCCTATCTGCCACGGACCGCGGTTGAGCAGCCACCGGACGACGGCCGGGCCGCCGGTTCCCAGGGTCTGGTTGCGCAGCTCCAGTGTGTGGAGGCGGCCCCAGCTCCATGTGTCGATGTCCTTGCCCAGCTTGGCGGTCAGCTCGTAGCGGGCGTCCTTCATGGCCTGGGCGAACAGCTCGTCACGGGTGGTGCGGGCGCGGCCGCTGTCCTTGTCGTAGAAGGCGGTGGGCGAGGTCGTCCACCACGGGTTGTCCTCGTCGTCGAGGATCGAGAGCACGACCTCGAACCAGCGGTCGCCGCCGTCCGGCTGCGCCTGGTCGGCGGCACGCCGGCCGCACTCCCGCACGAGCTTGGGCGCGCCGCCGAGGTCGTCGACCGGACCGGTCTGGTCGGCGGCGGGCACGGTCAGGCATTGGCCCTGGGGGCGCAGTTCCTTGGGCAGCTTGTTGCCGAAGGCCAGCTTGAGGATGTTGCGCCAGACGGCGTTGAAGTAGGCCGCGGGCGCGGAGTCGGAGTCCTGGTTGAGATCCCAGCCCTCCAGCAGCTTCTGGGCGTCGCGAACGTAGTCGTCCTTGTCGTTCTTTATGTTGATCTTCAGCAGCATCGGCACGAGCTTCTTGGCGACCACGCTGAAGCTGTCGCCCTGCATCTCCTGCATGTCGTCCATGGAGACCAGGCCGCCGTCCCTGATCTTCAACTGGATCAGGTCGTCGATCCGCTGGCTGCGCATGCCGTAACCCCAGTCCTCCGTCAGCAGGTAGGGGTACTTCTGCTGGTCGACCACGGCCTGGTTGGCGGTGACGATGTAGCCGCGCTTCGGGTCGTAGTCGTACGGCATGGCGGAGAAGGGGATCGGCTTCTTCCACTGGTACCGCGGGTCCCAGCCGGGGGCCGGGTAGGTGCCGTCGTAGCCCGCGGCACGGACCGGGATCCAGCCGGGGGCCTGGTAGCCGATGTGGCCGTGGGCGCCCTTGTCGTCGGCGTAGATCAGGTTCTGGGACGGGACGGCGAAGTCGCGGGCGGCGGCCCGGAACTGCTTCCAGTCGGTCGCCGTGTCGAGCTCGAAGACCGCGTCCACGGTGTTGGACGGGTAGAGCGCGGTCCACTTGAGGGAGACCGCGTAGCCGTCGCCGCGGTCCGGCGCGGAGTTCGGCACCGGGGCCTGGTCTCCCACCGTGCGCAGCTCGGCGCTGCGGTCGGAGATCACCGGGCCGTTGTCGGTGCTGCGCACCGTGATCGTGCGGTCGCCACCGCCGGCGACCTTGATGGTCTCCTTGCGCGTCTTGAAGCGCTGCTGCTTGCCGTCGTACAGGTACGTGTCGGCGGTGACCTTCTCCAGGTAGAGGTCGGTCACGTCGGCACCGAGGTTGGTCATGCCCCAGGCGATCGACTGGTTGTGGCCGATGATCACACCGGGCATGCCGGAGAAGGTGTAGCCGGCGACGTCGAAGGGGCAGGACTTGCCGACGCTGTTGCAGTGCAGGCCCATCTGGTACCAGAGCGAGGGCATCTGCGGGGCGAGGTGGGGGTCGTTGGCCAGCAGCGGCTTGCCGGTGGTGGTGTGCTCGCCGGAGACGACCCAGGAGTTGGAACCGATGCCGTTGCCGTTGGGGCCGAGCAGCGCCGGGATCTCGTCGAGGGTGTCGGAGAGCGACGACAGCTGGGACTGGACGTTCGAGGTCGCCTCGGAGGTGGAGGCGGTGCCGGTGCCGGTGCCGGTGCCGGCCTCCGTTCCGGTGCCGGTGCCGCCCGTGTTCGTGTCGGCGCCCGTACCGGATCCGGGACTGGTGCCCGCTTTTGTGATGGTTCCGGCCGTTTCGTAATCGCCCGTGGACTCGTTGACCTTGCCGTCCTCGACGATCGGCTTGTTCCGGGCGTACGGGTAGGCGGGGTAGAGCTGATCGATCTGCGCGCGGTTCAGCCGGCTCGACAGCAGCGAGCGGTCGATCTCGTCCTGCATGTTGCCGCGCAGATCCCAGGCCATCGCCTTCAGCCAGGCGACCGAGTCGACCGGGGTCCACTTCTCCGGCACGTAGTCGTTGCTGAACTTCAGCGCCGCGTACTCGACGGACAGGTCGGCGCCGGAGTGGCCGTCCAAGTAGGCGTTGACGCCGTCGGAGTAGGCCTGGAGGTACTTCTTCGTGGTGGCCGACAGCTTGGTGTCGTACTCCTGCTGTGCGACCCGGCGCCAGCCGAGCGTGCGCAGAAAGGCGTCGGTCTCGACCTGGCCGCTGCCGAACATCTCCGACAGCCGGCCGGCGGTCAGGTGCCGGCGCACGTCCATCTCGTAGAAGCGGTCCTGGGCCTGGACGTAGCCCTGGGCGCGGAACAGGTCCTCGGCGGTGTCGGCGTAGATCTGCGGGATGCCGTTGCCGTCGCGCTTCACTTGGACGGCACTGGCCAGGCCCTTGAGCTGCAGGGTTCCGGTGGTCTGCGGGAGGGAGGCGCGGACGGTGGCGACACTCCAGTACGACCCGTAGACGATGCCCGCCACGAGCACGAGCACGACCCCGATCACGATGAGGCGCGTGCGGCGGGACTTCTTCTTGGCGGGCATCGATGTCCTTCGAAAGGCAGGGTGGACCGATTGCTAGGGGCCACCTTAGGCGCACCGACCCGTAGCCCCCCAGGCGGTGTCCGGTCCTGTGGACGGAGATCGCCACAACCCCAAGCACAGGTAAAATATTAGGTAAGGCAATGAACTTCGCCGAAAGGACCGGCTCCTGACTGTCGACCGCCTCAACGAACTCCTGCTGATGTGCGCCCTTGTGCTGCTCATAGCGGTGGTCGCCGTGCGCCTCTCCTCGCGCAGCGGCCTGCCCAGCCTGCTCCTCTATCTGGGCATTGGGGTCGCGATAGGACAGGACGGACTGGGAGTCGCCTTCAACAACGCCGCATTGACCCAAGTATTGGGGTATGCCGCACTTGTGGTGATCCTGGCCGAGGGTGGTCTCGGCACGCAGTGGCGGGAGATCAAACCGGCGGTTCCGGCGGCGGCGGTCCTGGCGACCTTGGGCATCGCGGTCAGCGTCGGCATCACGGCCGCCGCGGGGCACTACCTGGTCGGGTTGGACTGGCGGCAGTCGCTCCTCATCGGCGCGGTCGTCTCGTCCACCGACGCGGCGGCCGTCTTCTCGGTGCTGCGCAGGGTGCCGCTGCCGAGCCGGGTGACCGGTGTGCTCGAAGCGGAGTCCGGCTTCAACGACGCCCCGGTGGTCATCCTTGTCGTCGCCTTCTCCGAGCACTGGCCGGTGCACAACTGGGGCCTGCTGCTGGGCGAGATCGCCCTGGAGCTGGCCATCGGCGCCGCGATCGGCCTGGCGATCGGCATGCTGGGCGCGTTCGCGATGCGCCGCGTCGCGCTGCCCGCCTCCGGCCTCTACCCGATCGCGGTCCTGGCGATCGCCGTCCTCGCCTACGCGGGCGGGGCGCTCGCCCACGGCTCGGGGTTCCTCGCCGTGTACGTCGCCTCCGTCGTGCTGGGCAACGCCAAACTCCCGCACCGCCCGGCCACCAGGGGCTTCGCGGAAGGGCTCGCCTGGCTGGCGCAGATCGGCCTGTTCGTGCTGCTGGGCCTGCTGGTGACCCCGCACGAGCTCGGCGACGACATCGTGCCGGCGCTCGTGGTCGGTCTGGTCCTGACGGCCGTGGCGCGGCCGCTGTCGGTGACGGCGAGCCTGCTGCCGTTCCGCACGCCCTTCCGCGACCAGGTGCTGCTGTCCTGGGCCGGGCTGCGCGGGGCGGTGCCCATCGTCCTGGCCACGATCCCCATGGTCGCGGGCGTCCGGCAGAGCGAGCGCATCTTCAACATCGTCTTCGTCCTGGTCATCGTCTACACCCTCGTGCAGGGTCCGACACTGCCCTGGGTCGCCCGCAGGCTCCGGCTCGGGGACCCGGGGGCCGCGGAGGACCTGGGGATCGAGTCCGCGCCCCTGGAGCGGCTGCGCGGGCACCTGCTGTCGGTGCGGATCCCGCCACGCTCGCGCATGCACGGCGTGGAGGTCAGCGAACTGCGGCTGCCGCCGGGCGCGGCGGTCACCCTGGTCGTCCGCGAAAACAAGAGTTTCGTCCCGCTGCCGACGACGGTGCTGCGGCATGGTGACGAACTTCTCGTCGTCGCCACCGACCCGGTGCGGGACAAGGCGGAGGCACGGCTGCGTGCGGTGGGACGCGGCGGAAAGCTGGCCGGATGGCTGGAATCGGGCGGTGGTGCCGGCCGTTAGCATGACTGTCGACAGTCACCACCAACTCTGCCTGACGCAGAGCTGGCGCGACCGCCCGGCGGCCGGACAGCCCGGTATCTACCTCGGTCATGCGCGAGAGGACAGCTCTCGGCGCACAGGAACGCGACCAGGCGTCCAGGGTGCGCTACCAGGCGGCGGAAAGGCCCGGCCGTGGTATCCACGGTCACTCGTACGTCCCGTTCGTCCCGATCACCCCGTCCTTCGGGTTCCTCCCGGCGTTCCCGTGCCGCGACGCGCCCGGGATACGGGCAGTTGCTGCGCACGCCGGGTGCGTGGACCTTCCTGCTGCCCGGGTTCGCGGCGCGCCAGCCCTTCGCGATGCTGACCATCGGCATCGTGCTGCTGGTGCAGCACACCACCGGCTCCTACGGCACCGCCGGTGCCGTCTCGGCCGTCACCGGCGTCTCCATGGCGCTGTTCGCCCCGCAGAGCGGCAAGCTCTCCGACCGCTTCGGCCAGGGTGCCGTGCTGCTGCCCGGGGTGCTCGTCCACGCGGCGTCCGGGACGATGCTCGCCGTGCTCGCGCTGGCGCACGCGCCGCTGTGGGCGCTGCTGGCGGTGGCGGTGCCCACCGGCGCCTCGGTCCCGCAGGTCGGGCCCATGGTGCGGGCCCGCTGGGCGGCCACGCTGCCGGCCGGGTCACCGCTGCTGCAGACGGCGGCGGCCTTCGAGTCGGTCACGGACGAGTTCACCTTCGTCATCGGACCGGTGCTGGCCACGGCGCTGGCCACCGGGGTGCATCCGGCGGCCGGGCTGCTGTCCGAGGCCGTGCTGACGCTCGCCGGCGGCCTGCTCTTCGCCGCCCAGCGGCGGACCGCACCCGCACCCTCCCGGTCCGTACCGGGCGCCCGGAAGCGTGAGGCCTCCGCGCTGACCGTGCCCGGCGTGCGGGTGCTGGCCGTGGCCTTCCTCGGGATCGGCGCCGTCTTCGGCGGCATGCAGGTCTCCGTGACGGCCTTCACGGAGGAGATCGGGCGGCCCGGCATCAACGGCCTGCTCTACGGGACCTTCGCGGCCGGCAACATGCTCGCGGGGCTGGCGTGCGGCGCGGTCGCCTGGAAGTCGGGGCCCAAACGGCGCATGGTCGTCGGCTACACGGCGCTGACCCTGGCCACCTCGATGCTGTGGGCGGCGCACGCCGTGCCGCTGCTGGGCGGGCTCGGGCTGCTGGTCGGGCTCACCATCGCCCCGGCCCTGATCACCGGCTACACCCTGGTCGAGTCGCTGGTGCCCGCGGGGGTCCGCACGGAGGCCTTCACCTGGCTGACCGGCGCGGTGGCGCTGGGCCAGGCGGCGGCGGCCACC
The DNA here is from genome assembly GCF_057707815.1 of Actinacidiphila sp. bgisy160. Classification (NCBI taxonomy): domain Bacteria; kingdom Bacillati; phylum Actinomycetota; class Actinomycetes; order Kitasatosporales; family Streptomycetaceae; genus Actinacidiphila; species Actinacidiphila sp. bgisy160. The sequence goes on along the minus strand of NZ_JBYIQW010000061.1, from coordinate 26,413 downwards.
GCGGCCGGGCGGCTGGCCGACGGGATCGGGGCGAGCGCCGGATTCACCGTGCCGCTGGCGGGTACCGGGCTGGCACTCCTCACCGTGCTGGCACTGCGCGAACGGCTCGCGCCGAGGCCGTCCGAAGTGGTCGCGGCACGCGGCGCCGGGACCGGCCAGGGCAGTGGCATCGGTCACCGCGAGCCGGTCGCGGTGGACTGACGCCGCGGAATACTGCACTATTGACCGTCGTTAGCACTCACTGAGTCAGAGTGCCAGGAGGAGCAAGTGCCGACGTACCAGTACCAGTGCACCGCCTGCGGCGAGGGCCTCGAGGCGGTGCAGAAGTTCACCGACGACCCGCTGACCGAGTGCCCGGCCTGCAACGGCCGGCTGCGCAAGGTCTTCTCCGCGGTCGGCGTCGTCTTCAAGGGATCCGGCTTCTACCGGACCGACAGCCGCGGCTCGTCGTCCAGCAGCACGCCGGCCGCCAAGAGCAGCGCCTCGGAGTCGAAGTCCTCTTCGGACTCCAAGAGCGGCTCCGGCTCCTCCAGTGGATCCACCGGTTCCACCAGCACCTCCAGCGGCTCCACGAGCTCGGCGAGCACCTCGGCCGCCTGAGCGGAGCCGACGGCACCCTGGCCTGAAGGAGGCCCCCGTCGTGGGCGACGGGGGCCTTCGGCGTACCCGCGCGACCGGTTTCGTGCTGCAGCGCCCCGGCCTCCGGTCGCAGACTGGAGACATGCTGAGTGGTTGGGTCGTCGACCGGCCCGGGCCCATGATCACGGAGCCGCTGGTACGCGTCGGGCGCCCCAAGCCGGTGCCCGGACCGCGCGAACTGCTGCTGCGCGTGGAGGCGTGCGGCGTGTGCCGTACCGATCTGCACCTGGCGGAGGGGGACCTGCCGCCGCACCGCCGGGAGACCGTCCCCGGTCACGAGGTGGTGGGACGGGTCATCGGCGGCGGTGAGCTCGTCAGCCGCTTCGCCGAGGGCGACCGGGTGGGCATCGCCTGGCTCCGCGGCACCTGCGGGAAGTGCGCCTACTGCCTGACCGGCCGCGAGAACCTGTGCCCGTACTCGCTGTACACCGGCTGGGACGCCGACGGCGGCTTCGCCGACTTCACCTCCGTGCCCGAGGACTACGCCTACGCGCTGCCCGAGGACGCCGACGGCCGGGACGCGGTGCACCTGGCGCCGCTGCTGTGCGCGGGCATCATCGGCTACCGCGCCCTGCGCCGCAGCGACCTGCCGGCCGGGGGACGGCTGGGCATCTACGGCTTCGGCGCCTCCGCGCACATCGCCGCCCAGGTCGCGCTGGCCGAGGGGGCCACCGTGCATGTACTGACCCGGTCGGAGCGGGCGCGGGACCTCGCGCTGGAGCTCGGTGCCGCCTCCGCGGGAGCGGCGGCGGACCGGCCGCCGGAGCCGTTGGACGCGGCCATCCTCTTCGCGCCGGTCGGCGATCTGGTGCCGCCGGCCCTGGCGGCCCTGGACCGGGGCGGCACGCTGGCGGTCGCGGGCATCCACCTGAGCGACATCCCGGCGCTGAACTACCAGCGCCATCTGTTCCAGGAACGCAATCTGCGCAGCGTCACCTCCAACACACGCCAGGACGGGCAGGAGTTCCTGGCCCTGGCCGCCAGAATCGGGATCCAGGTGACCGCCACTCCCTATCCCCTGGACCACGCGGACCGGGCGCTGTCCGACCTGGCCGCCGACCGCGTCAACGGTGCGGCGGTCCTCGTGCCGGGCTGAGACGTGCGCTGAAGCGTGGACCGAGAGGTGAACGGGGCGGGGTGGGGAACGGAGCCGAGCGGAGCGAAAGCCACAAGGAGGCACCGCCATGGACACCAGCCACGGACCAGTCGTGGTCGGCACGGACGGTTCGCCCCGCGCCACCGCTGCGGTGCTGTGGGCCGCCGGTGAGGCCGTGCTGCGCGATCGCCCGCTGCACATCCTGCACGCGGTCGGCGTCGAGACCCGTTCCGGCAGGAATCTGTCCCCCGAGACCGCACAGCTCGTCCTCGACGGCGGCCGCGCGCTGCTGGACGAAGCGGCGGCGTCGGCCACCGCCCGCTACCCGGACCTGACGGTCTCCACCTCACTCGACAAGGGCAAGCCCACAGAAAGCCTCCTGGAGCACTCAGGGCCCGAGAGCCTGACCGTCGTCGGCTGCCGTGGACGCGGAGGCTTCCACGCCCTGCTGCTCGGCTCGGTCGGATTGCGGGTGGCGACCCATGCGCACGGGCCCGTGGTCGTCGTGCGCGGCAGCGAGCAACCGTCCACCGGTGTCGTCCTGGTCGGGATCAAGGATGAGACGGATCTGGCCACCGTGCGCTTCGCCGCCGACGAGGCCCGGCTGCGGAAGGCCACCCTGCGCCTCCTGACCGCGTGGAGCCTGCTCGGGGCGGTGGGCGAGATGGTGCCCGGGCTGGACGACGCCACGTCGGTCGGTGACCGGGAGGCGGCGGCGGAACAGCATGTCGCCAACACGATCCGCGGGGAGTACCCGGACCTCACCGTGACCGTGGACCTGGTCAAGGCCACCTCCGCGAGCGGTGCGCTGGTGGATGCCTCGGCCCATGCCGATCTGCTCGTCGCGGGTGCCCGGCGGCATCAGCGCACCGACGGTCGGCTGGCCCATGTGACGCACGCCGTGCTGCATCACGCGCACTGTCCCGTAGCGGTCTTCCACCGAGCCTGATCGATCCCCCCTCGGCGGGCCGCGACGGCCCCTCCGCGCTACACAGTGCGTATGAGGCTGCCCGTGATGTGGGTGGGGACGATGCGTATCCACAGATCGTCCTCACCCCCGGACCACGGGCCGGGATGCGTCTCCAGCGCGCGGGCGTCCTCGGGATCGACGACGTGCTCGGCAACCCCGAGGACGAGCACGCTCCATCCCGCACTGAGGCAGGCATCGAGCTGATCGACCTCGAAGGCGACCTCGCTGCCCCTGGCCAGGGACGGGGGCGCGTCCGCAGCGGTGCGGTAGACGATGGCACCGTCGACGACCGCGTAGTTCACCGGGACGACCGCGGGGTGCCCGCTGCCGGTGGTGAGCGCGATCCTGCCGACGTCATGGCCGGACAGCCGGGTCCAGCACTCCTCCGACAGCAGTTCCTCCATCACCGGCGGCCCGGAGGCCTCCGTCTCCGGGGGGAGGTGTTCGGCGTCGCCCCCCAGCAGATGGCTGGCGGTGGTCCGCAACGCGCCCGCGAGCCGGAGCAGGGCGTTGGTCCCGATGGTGTGGTGGCACTGCTCCTCCACGTACCGCACATAGCTCGGCGTCATGCCGGCCTTGGCGGCCACTTCCTCGCGGCTGAGCCCCAGTTGTTCTCGCCGCTGAGCGACGCGACGGCTGACATCCCCCGGATGGGCTCTCGACCTCTCGGACGGGCCGTCGCGCAATGACTGCCTGGGCACGTCGACCACCTCCCGCTCTCGGACTGACTGGACGCTTCGGTTCGCTACCAGCAAGCACACCACCGCGGGCGCCGCACCGCCAGACCCGTCGAGCCCGTCCCCTCGAACGGGTGACCGAGTTATCCACAACTGGTGGGTACTCCACAGGCCGCCGGGCCGCGTCGGCGCGATGCGCCATGGTGGTCCTGCGAGGCCGGATGCGCCGGCGGACGAGGGCCCGATGACGGGGGTGGTCGAGATGGTGGACAGCGGTGGAGCCGCGCTGTGGGCGGATCGCGGTGGCGTTCCGGTGCCACCCGCGGGGGCGGGTGCGCCCGCGCCGTGCCTGGTCCCGGTGTTCGCGCCGATCAGGGCGGGCGGCGGGCGGCACCGGTTGCGCCACGTGCTGCGCCGCCGGCGGCGGATGATGGCCGCGGGCCTGGCGATGACCGCGGCCGCGCTGGCCGCCGCGGCGGCCCGGACGGACTCGCAGCCCGGCCGGCCGGGGCGGGAAGGCCCCGCTCCCGTGCCCGCCGCTGCGGCGCGGGACATGGTGCGGGCGCCGGTGCGCATCGCGGACGCGGCGGCGGCCGGGCTGGTGCGGCCCGGTGACCGGGTCGACATCCTCGCGGCGGCGCGCGTGGTGGCGCGCGGGGCGCCCGTGGTGGCGGTGCCCCTCCCCGCCGCCGAGGGCGCCGCCGCCCCCGGCCTTGACGGCGGCGGGGGCGGCGGAGCGCTGATCGTGCTGTCGGTCCCGCGGCGGACGGCGGCCGCGCTGTCCGGTGCCGCGGCCGGCTCGCCCCTGGCTGTGGCGCTGCGTTAGCCGTACGGCGTGGGAAAGGCAACCGGCGGGGTGGGTGGTGGCGCGCACCCCTTACCCTCGGAGGCCGAACCGCTCACCCACTTCCGTCACCGCCGGCCCTCGCGTCGGCGGCGCCCGGCGGACACCACCGGGCCCCACGGGTCCCTCGGGCCGAACTGCACGGTCGTTCTTCGAAAGGAAATCGTCCCTTGAAGGGCTTCAAAGCCTTCCTGCTGCGCGGCAATGTCGTCGAGCTCGCTGTGGCCGTCGTCGTCGGCGCCGCGTTCAGCAAGATCGTCGACGCGTTCGTGAAGGGCCTCATCAACCCGGTGATCGGTGCCATCGGCACCAAGAACCTCGACGGCTACACCCTCTGCATCGAGCCGCCCTGCACGGTCGTCAACGGCGAGCTCACGAAGGGTGTGGGCCTCCTGTGGGGCGCGGTCGCCGGCGCGGCGCTGACCTTCCTCATCACGGCCGCGGTCGTGTACTTCCTGCTGATCCTGCCGATGAACAAGCTCAACGAGCGGCGCAGGGCGGGCAAGGAGGAGGCAGTGGCCGCTCCGACGGAGCTGGAGCTGCTGACCGAGATACGCGATCTGCTGGCCCGCCAGCAGCAGGGCCACGGCAGCGCTCCCGGGATTCCCTCCCCCTACGGCTACGGCGGCACCAACCGGACGCATCCGTAGCGAGCTCCGCCTCAGATGTGGTGCGGGGGCTTCTCGTCGAGGAAGCGCGCGAGATCTCCCGCACCACCCTGGCCGGGGCGCTCGCCCCAGCCGGTGTCGGTGTCGTCGGACGACTGCCGATCCAGCGGGTCGTCGAAGATCAGCGCTGCGGCGGGGTCTCGCGGCGCCCGTGGGTCGGGGGCCGCTGCGGGCCCGGTGGCAGGGTCAGGGGTGCTGCTCATGCCGTCCAGGGTACGGGCGGGCGACGCCCGGCCATGACGAAGGCCCGGCCGCACGCACACGAGCGACGCACGACCGGGCCGGGCGGGCCATGAAGCCGATCGAGCCGCCCCGGGGAAGGGGTCGAGCCCCGGCGCAGGGGGGTGGCACCGGGGCTCGAGTCTGTGGTGGCGCGGGCGCCGGAAGCGGCGCCCGCCTGGGTCAGGCCGCCTCTATGGAAAGCCCCGTTGCGCGCGCCATGCGCTTGAGGTCCGCCAGCGCGTGCTTCTCGATCTGCCGGATCCGCTCACGCGTGAGCCCGTGCTGCTTGCCGACCTCGGTCAGCGTGCGCTCGCGGCCGTCCACGATCCCGTACCGCGCCCGGATGATGGACGCCGTCCGGTCGTCGAGCCGGTCGATCAGATCCTCCAGTTCCTCACGCCGCAGCATGACGAGTACGGAGTCCTCCGGCGAGGCCGCCGACGTGTCCTCGACGAGATCGCCGAACTGGGTCTCGCCCTCGTCATCCACCGACATGTTCAGGCTCACGGGGTCGCGCGCCCAGTCCAGTACGTCGGAGATCCGTTCCGGGGTGGAGCCGAGTTCGGCCGCGATCTCCGCGGGCTCCGGGTCCCGCCCGTGCTCACGGTTGAACTCACGCTGCACCCGGCGCACCCGGCCCAGCTCCTCCACCAGGTGGACGGGGAGCCGGATGGTGCGCGACTGGTCCGCGATGGACCGGGTGATCGCCTGACGGATCCACCACGTCGCGTACGTGGAGAACTTGAAGCCCTTGGTGTAGTCGAACTTCTCGACGGCGCGTACCAGGCCTGCGTTGCCCTCCTGGATGAGGTCGAGCAGCGGCAGGCCGCTGCGCGGATAACGTCGCGCGACGGCGACGACCAGGCGCAGGTTGGAACGGATGAAGACGTCCTTGGCCCGCGCACCCGCGGCGGCTATCGCCTCCAGTTCCTCTCGTCCGGCGTCCGCTCCCTGACCCAGCTCCTCGCCTGCGAGGAGCTGCTCGGCGTAGACGCCGGCCTCGATCGCCCTGGAAAGCTCGACTTCCTGCGCGGCGTCGAGCAGCGGCGTCCGCGCGATCTCGTCGAGGTACATGCCGACGAGGTCACGGTCGGCCATCTCGCCGTGGCCTGCGCGAGCGCTGCTCTTCCCGCCTGCGGTGCTGCGGGCGACGGCACGGGTTGCCATGCGTGCTCCCTTGCGAAGGTTCGGTCGGGTGTCGGATCGAATGAGCTGCCCCTCAGCAGCTTCGCGCGTGCCTTTCGGCTGCCCACTCGAAAAGAGATAACGACTGGAATCCGGACACAATTCCCAAGCGCCGCCCCGTTTTTTACGATCTTGCAGTACCCTGTCCGGCCACAGCCGGAGGTGGATCATTGTCCGAGTTCGCCGAAGTGCAGGTCAGGCCGGGTGGGGAGGAGGACCTACAGGCCCTCACCGACCTCTACAACCACTACGTCCGTGAGACGCCGATCACCTTCGACCTGGAGCCGTTGTCCCTGGAGCAGCGCCGCCCTTGGCTGCTCTCCCACCCGGAAGACGGACCGCACCGCCTTTTGGTTGCCCACGAGACGAAACCGGACGGCACGAACACCCTGCTCGGATACGCCACGAGCAGCCCGTTCCGCCCGAAGGCCGCGTACTCCACCTCCGTGGAGACCTCCGTGTACTGCGCCCCGGAGGCCGGGGGCCGCGGCGTAGGCACCCTGCTCTACACGGCGCTTTTCGAGGCCCTGCGGGGCGAGGACCTGCACCGTGCCTACGCCGGGATCGCGCAGCCCAACGAGGCGTCCGTCCGCCTGCACACCCGCTTCGGCTTCCGCCCGCTGGGCGTCTACCGCGAGGTCGGCCGGAAGTTCGGCCGTTACTGGGACGTCGCCTGGTACGAGAAGGACCTGGCCTGAACCGGCGCGCGTTCAGCGCAGCCAGGGAAGGTCCATCGCTCCGTTCTGCGGCTGCAGTCCCTCGGCGATGACCCGGCAGATCTCACCGAGCTGGCGCACCTGCTCCTCCGAGAGCCGGTCGAAGATCGCTCCGCGCACCGCCTCCACATGGCCGGGAGCGGCCTCGGCGAGGGCGGCGAAGCCCTCGTCGGTGAGCACCGCGAGCTGGCCGCGGCGGTCGGAGGGGCAGTTCTCCCGGCGGACCCAGCCGTTCTCCTCCAGCCGGGATATGGCGTGGGAGAGCCGGCTGCGCGTAATCTTCGAGCGTTCGGCCAGCTCCGTCATGCGCATCCGGCGGTCGGGGGTCTCCGAGAGCCACACCAGCAGCGAGTAGTAGGCGTGGGGCATCCGCGCGTCACGCTGGAGCTGCCGGTCGAGTGCGTCCGAGACCAACTGTGTGGCCGCCATGTACGCGCGCCAGGCGCACTGCTCCTCCTCGCTCAGCCAGCGGGGTTCGGGGGCTCTCGTGGTCATGACCACACTCTACGAAGTAGACCTTGAACTTTCAAGCAATCGCGGTACGTTTCCCTCGCCGGCTTGAACCTTCAAGGAACTCTTCAGGCGAGGGACCCGTATGACGACCGCCCAGACCGCACCGGACGCAGCCCCCGCCCCACCGCCCGCGGCCATCCGCACCCGGGTGCGGATCCCCCTGCGGTTCCCCGACGGCTGGAGCACCCCGGCCGACGTCTTCACCTTCACCGGCCTCGCCGACGGCAAGGAGCACATCGCGCTCGGCCTCGGCCCCTACGAGGGCGCGGCGTCGCCGCTGGTCCGCCCGCACTCCGAGTGCCTGACGGGCGACGTCTTCGGCTCCGCGCGCTGCGACTGCGGCCCCCAGTTGCGCGAAGCCGTCCAGCGCATCGCCGAGACCGGCGGCCACCTGCTCTACCTGCGCCAGGAGGGCCGCGGCATCGGCCTGTACGCCAAGATCGACGCGTACGCCCTCCAGGACGGCGGCCTGGACACCTACGCCGCCAACCGCGCCCTCGGCCGCCTCGACGACGAACGCGACTGCACCGCCGCCGCCCAGATGCTCGGCGCCCTCGGCGTCGACGCCGTCCGCCTGCTCAGCAACAATCCCGACAAGGCGGCGCAGCTGTCCGCGCTCGGCGTCACGATCACCGAGCAGGTACCGACCGCGGTACACCTGTCCGAGGACAACGTGCGCTACCTGCGCGCCAAAGCCGAGCACACCCACCACACCCTCGACCTCCCGGCCTGAGGAACCCCCGATGCGCATGCCCGCCCTCTACCTCTCGCACGGCGCCCCGCCCCTCGCCGACGACCCGGTGTGGCCGGGCGAGCTTGCCGCCTGGTCCGCCGGGGCTCCCCCGCCCCACGGCGGTCCTCATGGTCTCCGCGCACTGGGAGGAGGCCCCGCTCGCACTCGGCGCCACCACCACCGTCCCGCTCGTCCACGACTTCTGGGGCTTCCCCCGCCGCTACTACGAGGTGCGGTACGGGGCCCCCGGCGCGCCCGCGCTGGCCGACTCCGTCCGCAAACTGCTGCGCGGCGCGGGCACCCCTGTCCAGGACACCCCGGACCGGGGCCTGGACCACGGCGCGTACGTCCCGCTCGTGCAGATGTACCCGGACGCGGACATCCCCGTCCTGCAGGTCGCGATGCCCACCCTCGACCCGCACAAGCTCATGGACATCGGGCGCAGGCTCGCCCCCCTGCGCGACGAGGGCGTGCTGATCGTCGGCAGCGGCTTCTTCACCCACAACCTGGCCGCCCTGCGGCACGCCGGCGGGGTGCCGGGCTGGTCGGCGGAGTTCGACGACTGGGGGCACCGCGCGCTGGACGCACACGACGTGGACGCCCTGCTGGATTTCGAGCACAAGTCCCCCGCCGGACGGCTCGCCCACCCGCGGACCGAGCACTTCGCGCCGCTGTTCATCACGATGGGTGCGGCCGGGGACGACCTCGGCGACCAGCGCAGCGTCATCGACGGCTTCTGGATGGGCCTGGCCAAGCGGTCCGTCCAGTTCGGCCAGTAGGGCCGATGGTGCCCGGCAGTCTCACGCAATGCGAAGGGCCCCGCTTCCTCCCATGAAGCGGGGCCCTTCGCCGTGCTCGCCGTCCGGCGTGCCGTCGTCGTCGACGCGTCCGTCAGTGGGCGATCACCGGGACGGCGACCTCCTCGGCGTCCTCGGCGTCCTTGTTGCCGGACGCCGCCACCACACCGCCGCCACCGCTGGTGTTGACGAAGGTGAAGGCGATGATCGCGGAGAGGGCCAGGATGCCGACCGCCCACCAGATCGCGGTGGAGTAGCCGTGCACGGCCGCGGCGTTGACGAAGCCCTGCTTGCCGAGCGTGCGGGCCTCGGCCGCGTGCGCAGCGACCCAGGTGGTGGTGGCGCTGGCCGCGATGGTGTTCAGCAGCGCCGTACCGATGGCACCGCCGACCTGCTGCGAGGTGTTGACCATGGCGGAGGCGACACCGGCGTCACGCGGCTCGACACCGTGCGTGGCCAGACTCATGGCCGGCATGAAGGCCGTACCCATGCCGAGACCGAGCAGGATCTCGGCCGGCAGGACCAGGCCCGCGTAGGAGCTGTCGACCGAGAGCTGGGTCAGGATCAGCATGCCCAGACCCGCCACCAGGAAGCCCGGGGTCATCAGCAGGCGCGGACGGACGCGGGTCATCAGGCGCGCGCCGATCTGCGTCGAGCCGGTGATCATGCCCGCGATCATCGGGAGGAAGGCAAAGCCGGTCTTCAGCGCGGAGTAGCCCTGGACGACCTGCAGGTAGTAGGTGAGGAAGAGGAACAGGCCGAACATCGCGATGATCGCCAGGCCCAGCGAGAGGTAGACGCCACCGCGGTTGCGGTCGGTCACCACGCGCAGCGGCAGCAGCGGGGCCTTCACGCGGGCCTCGACGGCCACGAACGCGACGAGCAGCACGACCGCTGCCACGAACAGGCCGATGGTGGTGCCCTCGCTCCAGCCGTGGGTCTCGGCCCGGGTGAAGCCGTAGACCAGGGAGACCAGGCCGGCGGTGGCCAGCACGACGCCGGGGATGTCCAGGCCGCTGCTGTTGCGGCTGCCGGCGGGCTCCTGGACGAAGCGCATGGCACCGAACGCGGCGACGGCGGCGAAGGGGATGTTGACGAAGAACGTCCAGCGCCAGTCCAGGTACTCGGTGAGCACACCACCGAGGATCAGACCGACGGCACCGCCACCACCGGCGATGGCGCCGTAGATGCCGAACGCCTTGGCGCGCTCCTTGGCCTCGGTGAACATCACCGCGAGGAGCGACAGCGCGGCCGGCGCGAGCAGCGCGCCGAAGGCACCCTGAAGCGCTCGGGCGCCGAAGAGGACCGCCTCGTTGGCGGCTGCGCCACCGACCGCGGAGGCCGCGGCGAAGCCGATCAGGCCGGTGACGAAGGTGCGGCGGCGGCCCCACAGGTCGGCGATGCGTCCGCCGAAGAGCAGCAGGCCACCGAAGACCAGCGCGTAGGCCGTGATGACCCACTGCTTGTTGGCGTCGGAGATGCCCAGGTCGGTCTGGGCGGAGGGAAGCGCGATGTTCACGATGGTGCCGTCGAGGACGACCATCAGCTGGGCTATCGCGATGAAGGCCAGCGCCTTCCAGCGCTGGGCGTGTGCCGTATCAGGCATGGGTGAACTCACTAACGGTACGAAGAGATGACGACATTGAAGACGAAGAGGACTTACGATACGTAACGGAAATGTTGTGGGCGAGTGAATTACGCGAGGGCGCCCGTTCGGCAGGCGGAGCTCAGCGACATTGCCGCAGATCTTCGAAAGTGGCGGAGTCACCCGGGAGTTCGGAGCGCGCCGGCGTCTCCAGGCCGTCCACGAACAGCTGCAGATGACGGCGGATGAAGCGGTCCATGCTGCCGCAGTGCTTACCGGGCAGCGGCCGCGTCAGCTGGCTGACGGCCACCATCACGTCGCCGACGTCGATGTCGGCGCGGAGCCGTCCGGACCGCCGCCCGGCGGCCATCAGCTCCTCAATCGCGTGCTCCAAGCGTATGCGGCGCTCTTCGAGCCGCGCGTCCCCCTTGCCGAATCCGGTGGAAAGCATCGGGCACAGCGCACCCACACGCTCGTCGGCCGCCTCGTGCACGAAACGGCGCAGCGCGTCGAAGGCGTCCGGCTCCTGCGCCAGCGCCTCCTCGGCCCGCTGAGTGATCCGGTCCATCACCGACAAAGTCACGTGGAGCGAGAGCTCCTGGCGGTCGGCAAAGTGCCGGTAAACGGTGGCATTGCCGACGCCGGCCCGCTTGGCGATCTCGTCGAGCGGGGCGTCGACACCGTGCTCGAGGAGCGCCTCACGTGCGGCGACGATGATCCGCTCACGGTTGCGCGTGGCGTCCGCGCGAAGCTTCACGGTGGCGACTGTCACGGCAGGCACTCCTCTCTGTCTCGGTGGCGCTCGGTTCCGGGGAGCAACTCCCCGTTTGTGCGACGTAGGTGTAAACGGGGAGCCGTTCCCCGGATATTTCGAGACCGCTTGTGACCTGAGTCACAATCAACACCGGTCATCGCGGCAGCGCTTGAGCCGCCTCCGGACCGGCCCCGCGCACACCCGAAGGCCCCGGGCGCTACCGCGCGCCCGGGGCCTTCAGCACTTCCCGTCCGTACTTCCCGATGACTACTCCACGACGAGCTCGACCGGGATGTTGCCCCGGGTCGCCTTGGAGTACGGGCACACCTGGTGGGCCTGCTCGATCAGGGCGCGGCCGGCCTCGTTCTCCAGCTCCGACGGCAGCTCGGCGCGGAGCACGACCGCCAGCCCGAAGCTCGTCTCGTCCTTGCCGATGGTCACCTCGGCGGTCACGGAGATCTCGCTGGTGTCCACCTTCGCCTGCCGCCCGACCAGGGCGAGGGCGCTGGCGAAGCACGCGGCGTAGCCGGCGGCGAAGAGCTGCTCGGGGTTGGTGCCCTGACCATTGCCGCCGAGCGCCGGCGGCATGGCCAGCGCCAGGTCGAGCTGTCCGTCGGAACTGACGGCGCGCCCGTCGCGGCCGTTGGCGGTGGCGACAGCGGTGTACAGCGCGTCCATGGAACGTCCTCTTTCATCGGTTGCGGTTCCGTTGACGACAAGTAGAGCACACAACTTGATTGTGCACAACTAAAACGCGCAGTCGGGCTACCCTGGACCCATGACCGCCACCGCGCCCGCCCGTGCCGGGGACCACCTCCGGCTCGAGAACCAGATCTGCTTCTCTCTGCACGCCGCCTCGCGCGCCTTCGGCGGCGTCTACCGCGTCGTGCTCAAGGACCTCGGCCTCACCTACCCCCAATACCTGGTGATGCTCGTGCTCTGGGAGCACGGCGCCCTGCCGGTCAAGAAGATCGGCGAGCACCTGCGCCTCGACTCCGGCACCCTCTCCCCGCTCCTCAAGCGCCTCGAGGCCACCGGCTTCGTACGCCGTGAGCGTTCCGCCGACGACGAGCGCTCCGTCACCGTCCATCTCACCGACGCCGGCGCCGCGCTCCACGACAAGGCCCTCCAGGTCCCGCGCCGCATCTCCGCCGCCACGGGTCTCGGCCTGGAGGAGATCAACGACCTGCGCGCCCGCGTCGACCGCCTGACCGCCGCCCTCACCGCCGCCGACCTCACCGCCGCCGGTCTCGACGACGACCTTGACGACGACCCGCCCTGCGGCTGACGCCCCTCGCACGGCGCCACGCAGCCGGGACTCACGGCAATCGACGGCACGCCCCTGAGCCGCATCCGCTAGGCTGTCCAACGCTTCCGCCTCAGTAGCTCAGGGGATAGAGCACCGCTCTCCTAAAGCGGGTGTCGCAGGTTCGAATCCTGCCTGGGGCACAAGGGAAAAGGCCCCGGACCGATCAAGGTCCGGGGCCTTTGACATCCACTTTCGACATCAACGGCGGCGGTCAGCCGCGGTCGACACGCCTCCTCAACAGCCGGTCCATGTGGCTGATGGCCTCGCGCTGAGTGTCCTGCACGACGTGTGTGTACACGTCCATGGTGATGCTGATCTGACTGTGGCCGAGGATCTCCATCACCACGCGGGGAGCCACGCCGGCCGCGGTCAGCAGCGTGGCGCAGCCGTGCCGAGCGTCGTGCAGCCGGATGACGCGGAGCTGGGCGCTGTCTGCGACCCGGGTGAACGAGCGGTAGAGGTTGCGCGGCTCGATCGGTCGACCGGTCCGGGTGGTGAAGACGTAGTCGCCGTTCCCCTGCCACTGCTCCCCCGCACGCTGCCGGACGGCGGCCTGCCGCATCCGGTGCCAGCGCAGAGGCGCGATGCACAGCGCGGGCATCGGCACCGCCCGACGACGGCGGCCCTTGGGGTCGTCGTCGTAGAGCACTCCGCGCCGGCGCTGCGTCTGCTGCCGGACGTAGAGGACGCGCTTGTCCAGGTCGACGTCCGCCCAACGGAGCCCGACGATTTCACCCCGGCGTAGGCCCATGGCGATGGCGAGCACGAAGGCCGCGTAGAGCGGGTCCTTGCGCGCAACGGCGAGGAAGGTCAGCGTCTCGTCGAGTGTCCATGGGCTCAGCTCACGGGCCCGAGGCCGAGGCGGCTCGACCAACGCCGCCACGTTGCGGGCCACCAGTTCCTCGCGGCAGGCCGCCGAGAGCGCCGTACGCAGAACACGGTGGGACTCCTTGGCGGTTGGGCCGGTGGTGTCGCGCTCCAGGCCGTTCAGGAAGCGGCGGACGTCAGGGACACTCAGGGACTCCAGGCGCTTCGACCCGAGCCGGGGCACGAGGTAGAGACGCACGTGCGCTTCGTACTTGTCATACGTGCTGAGCTTGCGACGCGGTTTGACGATGTTCTCCAGCCAGTACGGCAGCCACTCGGAGAGCTTGGCGGATCGCGTGGGCACGGGAATGCCGCTGTCGACCTTATCGAGGAGTTCTCGGCGCTTGGCGTCGCACTCGGCCCAGGTCTTGCCGTAGGCGAACTTGCGGGCCCGGGTGCCGTCCGGTTGGAGGACGTAGACGGCGGCTTGGTAGCGGCCGTCCTTGCGCTTGGTGATGGTGCCGGCGCCGTTGGGGTTGCGCTTGCGCTGTCCGGGCATCAGGCAGCGGCCTCCTCGGTCTCGTGGGCGATGAAGTCCCGTAGGGCGTCGGCGGGGATGCGGCGGGCGCGGCCGATGGTGATGGAGACCAGGCGGCGCGAGCGGATCAGGTCGTAGACGGTGGAGCGTCCGAGCTTGAGCCGGGCCATGACTTCCGGCACGGTCAGCAGTTCCGCGGTGGCGGTGGTCATGCTGCGGCTCCTTCCAGGGCCAGTTGGTCGCGCAGGGCTTCACGGGCGGTTTCACGGTTGAGCTGGAGGTCCCGGGCGATCGACGCGGCAAGGAGGGATTCGCCGGGGGTGTGGCCGTGGCCGGCGTATTGCCAGTCGGCCAGGACCAGGACGGTGTCCGGCTCGATGGGCTCCAGGCCGAGGTCCGCGTGCTCTTGGGCGGCGCGGTAGTCGGCGCGTTCCTGGCGCAGCGCCCCGAGGGTGGTGGAGTAGCGGCGGGATTTGGTGGAGAAGTGGCCGCGGAAGCCGAGCATGTGTGCCCAGGCCCACAGCCGCCGGTCGGGGTAGAGGTCGTCCAGGTCGCGGCAGGCTTGGATGAGCCGGCGGGCGTGGTCGGGCACCTGGTGGCGGTCGAGTTCGGCGAGTTCGCCGATGCGGCGGTCGAGGGTGCCGGTGTTCTCGGCGGCTTTGGTGGCGTACTTGGCGACGTAGGAGGCCACGGCCTGTTCGGTGATGTCGGAGCCGTCCCCGAACGCCTTGACCGGGCGGACGTCGAGCTGGGTCCCCCAGCGGAAGGTGCGGGCCGGTTGGTCACCGGCGGCGGGGACGGTGATCGAGGTGTAGCCGTGGCGTGCGGCAGCCCGGACGGCGTCCTCGAGTAACTGGGTGGTGGCCCAGAACGGGGGCGGGGTGTCGGGGCCTTCGGGGCCGTCGAGGCGGATGACAGCGTGGAAGTGGACGGCTCCGCGCTTTTGGAATTCGGCGACCTTGCCGAAGGAGACGCGCAGGACCTCTGCCAGGGCGCGTTGGGTGAGGCCGGCGCGGGCGGCGATCTCGCGGCGGAGCCGGTTGGTGAACCGCTGCCACAGCTGCCCGGCGTGGTTGTTGAACAGCACCGCCCCCGCGTAGTCGTAGGTGGCCGGGTCGAGCGCGGTCCCGAGTGCCGGGTCGTCGGCCGCGTGTCGGGTGCCGCAGCGGCAGCGTCCGGTGTCGGGCCGGTTGTGGACGCGCCCGAACGAGGGGGCGGTGAGGGTGGCGAAGACCCGGGGGTGATCCCGCACGGTGGCGGGGATGTCGCGGCGGTCGTCACCGGCGAGGCCAGCGCGGATGAGGTGGTAGGTGTCTCCGGCGTAGGTCCAGGCGCAGGCCGGGCAGCGGGAGGCGCGGCGGTTGCCGCAGGCGATACGGAGGCGTCCGCCGGGCTCGTGTTCGGTGGAGTAGTGGTGGAGGGTCTCGCCGGTCGTGCGATCTTTGGTGAGGGTCCAGCCGCTCAGGTGGATGGGGTCGGAGCAGCCGCCGGTGCGGCGTATCTGGTCTTCCCAGCGGTGGAAGCCGGGGGACCCGGCCACCCGCAGCAGGTCGCCGAGGGTAGTCGGGTCCAGGCCCGCGAGGGTCGCGGTGTCGGTCACGCGCGGCCCCCGGCGATTGAGGCAGCCGTGCGGGGGGAGCGGGTGCCGGTGCCGTGGCAGTTCGGGCAGTGGACGGTGAGGGTGCGCAGGTGGCCGTGCCGGTCGCGGCCGCCGAGGGTGATGGCGGCGGAGGCGAAGCCGTCGCAGGCCGGGCAGATCCGTGCCGGGGGTGTGGGGTGGGTCATGATGGGGGTTCCTTCCGGATCTCTGGTTCGGGCAGGGGCACGGCTCCCGGGGCGGTGTGATGCTTGGCGGTATCGAGGCCGCCCCGGGGGCCGGTCAACGGTGCTTGTGCTGGCCGTTGAGCATCGAGCGCAGGACGACGGCGCAGACGGCGACCGAGGCGGCGGTGACGGCGACCGCCAGGAGCATGGAGACCAGGACCGTGCCGACGACCAGGACCACGGCGGTGCCGCTGCCGACGAGCGCGATCAGGGCGCCCGGGGTGAGCTGCACGACGGGCCGGGACGACGTCGCAGCCATGGGAACAGGCGCGGGTGCCGGCGCCGGGGTGGGCTGGACGACACCGACGACGGGCTCGACGGGCAGCGGCATCACGGTGCCGGTAGGTGTGGGGTTGGTGGGGATCTTCGGGCGGAGCATGAGCGGTCTCCCTACTTGATGACGGTGTCGATGGCAGGGGCGAGGAGGCTGTCGGCGATGAGGTAGCCGCCCAGGAGCAGCACCAGGACGAGCCAGAGCGGCGGGCGTATGAGTTTGCAGCCGAGGTAGCCGACGACGATCAGGGCGAACCAGAGCGGGACGTCCACGGGTCTGCCTCCTATCGGACCGTGCAGCGGTGGGTGCGGGCGGCCAGTTGGGCGGCTGACTGGCTGGAGTAGTCGGCGGACCAGCCGCAGCGGTCGTTGGTGCACACCGCGGCGTGCTTGGTCTGGCCGTGCCGGTCGCGGTGGGTGCCGATCTGCACCGGGCCGATGCGCATCACGGAGTGGAAGAAGTCGCGGGCGGGCATGTCAGTCGGTCTCCTTTCGGGTCGTGGCCGGGTCGGGGAACGAGGCGCGGATGCTGGCGGCGGTGGCCGGGTCGGCGGTGAGGCGGGCGGCTTCCTCGGCGAGCAGGTGGGCGAGGTAGGGCCGACCCGCGGTGGTCATCTCGCGGGCGCTGTCGAGGTAGTCGGCGGCGGTCAGGCCGGCCGGGTCACGCGTCATGGCGGCGAGTTCCTTCCGGGTCAGGCGAGCTGGGCGGCGATGGCGTCGGCCAGCTGGGCGGGGACGCCGAGCCGGACGCGGAGCGTGTCGGTGTCGATCGCAGTCCCGGTGCGGGCGTAATGGTCGTCGGCGACCTTGCGGGCGTGGGCCACGAGCGCGGCCGGGACCGCCGGAAGGGCCGGCGCGGGGGCGGGCAGGGCCGGGACGGGCTCGCTTGCCTCGACGGCTTCCGGCACCGGCGCGGGCTCAGGGGCGCGTTCGACGCTGGCCGTCTCGGAAGACTCCGGGGCCGGAGCGGGTGCCGGTGTCTGGTGGCGGGGGGCGTGGACGAGAAGGGTGCCGCCGAGGAAGGCCAGGGCGGGCCAGCCAGCCACGAGGATGCTCAGCCAGCCCGGAACGTGGTCCAGGTCGAGGAGCCCCGCGGTGGCGATGTTCGCCCCGAGGGAGGCGGACAGGGCCACCGCGAACCACAGCCACGCGGCACGCACCGGGGCACCGTCGGTTCGGAGGATGCGGAGCCGTCGCCAGGCGGCAACGAGGAGCAGGTCCACGGAGACCGGGTAGGCCCAGGCTTTCCAGCCGCTCTGTCCGGCGGCGGCTGCGAGGTCGTGCAGGTGGGCGAAGGACAGGGCACCGGCGATCACGGCCTGTACGAGGACGGCGTCCACGCGGAGCTTGCGGGGCATCGTCGGTCTCCTTCCTGGTATGCGGCATGGGAGGGGTAGGGACCTTGGCGCGAGGCGGTCGCGCCGGCCGTTGGGGCGCGGAGAGATCAGGCCGCAGCCGGGGCCGTCGTCTTGGCGGCCAGGGCGGTCACCGGGGCGAGGTTGGCCAGGGCGGGCCGGAACGATGCGAGTTCGGGCACGTCCGGGGTGCGGTCGGCGTGCCGGTTGCAGGCGTTGACGGCCTGGCGGAGCGTGGTGTGGGGGGTGCGGATGCGGGCCCATCCGCCGGTGGAGTCGCCGGTGACGGCGATTCCGGGGGTGTCGGGGCGGATTTGGATGGCGGCGAGGACGGCGTCGGGGGCGATGTCGCCGAAGGCCATGTTCGCGCTGGGTTCGTCGTTGACGCGGTGTGCGGTGCGGCCGGTGAGCTGGGCGCGGAGCATGGTGATGCCCTTGCCGAGTTCGGAGCCGAAGCGCTGTCCGCAGATCTCCAGGTAGATGCCAGCGGCGCGGCCGAGCTGAGAGAGGCGAGCCAGTGCGGTGATGATGCGGTCGCGGCGCTTCTCTTCGTCCTTGGTGGTGAACAGGGCGAGTTCGGCGACCTCGTCGACCAGGACCACGACCGGGGTCGGCCGCAGGTGGTCGGGCAGGTCCCAGATGTCGGCGGCGATCTCCGCATCGGGCACGTCGGCGGTGATCCGCTGCTCGGCGCGGATGAGCTGGTAGACGGCCTCCATCCGGTCGATGAGGGCGTCGAGGAGGTCGGCGGCGGTGTCGGGGTTGTCAGCGAGTGCGGAGAACCGGCGGGCCAGCGGGAACAGCTCCACACCCTGCTTGCAGTCGATACCGACCAGGGCGACATCCTGCGCGGCCAGTTCGGCGACCAGGTTCCGCTGGTACACCGACTTCCCGGACTTCGTTGCCCCGAGGGTCAGGGCGTGCGGGACGGTGCGGTAGTCGCGGTAGTGGACGGCGCCGTCTTCGCGCAGGGCGACCGGGACCCGCATCGGGGTGCGCTCGATCTTCGCGGGCATCTGCACCCGCTTGAGGACGTCGTATCCGGTCATCCGCAGCTCGACCACCCCCGAGCGCAGCTCGCGTGAGGTGACGCCGTACATGCCGAACGAGTGCCGCAGCCGGTCGCAGGAGGCGGCGACGTCGAAGGCGTCCTGTCCCGGGCGCAGTCCTAACCGCAGGACCAGGCCGGTGCGGGTGGGGCGCAGGCGCAGGATGCGCGGGGCCCGCGAGGTGGGTGCGGGGCGGTTGGTAACCCGGGCGAGGGCCAGGCGCCAGCGGGACGGAGGCACGGTCAGCCCGCACGCCTCCATCACTGAGCCGTAGCGGACCAGGACCCGTAGGACGGCGAGGGTGACGCCGAAGGTCAGCCAGTACCAGGCGGGGCGCCGCCACCGCAGGATCAGGGCGATGGCGGCGACCAGCAGCAGCGCGACCGCGAGGCGGGTCATGGGTCAGGCCGCCTTCGCGGTGCCGGCGGCGAGCGAGGTGACCGCGACCGCGCGAAAGCTGATCCCGTGGCGGCGCTGGCCGTTGAACTCGTTCTCCCACGGCCGGGCGACCAGGCCGGTGATCGCGACCGGGGTGCCCATCACCAGCTCACCGGAAATGCCCGGCTGCGGGACCGTGACCGACAGGATCTCGACCTCTCCGTTCGCCGCGAACATCACGTCCACGGTCATCAGCGTCGCGCCGGTCTCGGCGTCGGTGGCGATCTCGCCGGTGCGGCGGTCGCGGACCTTGGGCTGGGGCGGCTGGGCGACCATCACGGTGGCGGCGGAGGTGTCGACGGGGATCTGACGCACAGGAGATCACTCCTCTATAGAGGCTTCGACTCAGTCACTCATGCACAGGAGTGACATGAAGAAGAGTGCCCGACTCCTATACATGAGTCAACCCGCCGCGAAGAAGAAATCACGGCGGGCTGCAAGGAGTTGAGTAAGCGTCAGTCGACGGCGGGGATGCGGTAGGTGAAGACGAACTGGTCAGCGGCCATGAGCGTGTCGCACGCCTCCACGACCCGGCCGTCCACGGTGACCGCGTTGCGGATGAGGTGGATCACCGGTGCACCGGGGCTGAGCGCCAGTTCCGAGGACTCTGCCTTGGAGGCCGGCCGGGCCTGCAAGGTCTCGACGTACTCTGCGAACTCGTGGCCGTGGTCTTCCAGTCGGGCGTAGATGCCACCGCCGCCCGGGTTCTCGGCGAACAGCTCGGGGATGTCCTTTGCCACGTCCCACGGCAGGTACGAAGTGGCCGTCTCGACCGGGGTGCCGTTGCGGAAGTAGAGCCGCCGCCGGGCCAGCACCTTGGCGCCGGCCTCCACACCGAGCCGTTCGGCGATGTCCTCGGGGGCCTCCACGGGGCCGATGTAGAGGACGCTGACCTTCGCCGTTGCGCCGGACTGCTCGGACTCGGCCAGGTACGCGGCCTTGCCACCCCGGCGAAGCGAGCGACGGAAGCGGTCCGACGACCGATGCCGCACAGGCGGGCGGTCCTTGACCGTCGAGCCCTTGCCGTGCCGGGTCTCCACCAGGCCGCTCGCGCGGACCTCCGTCATCGCTCGGCGGATCGTGCCACCGGAGACGCCGTAGCGGTCCATCAGTTCCGACTCACTCGGCACCGTATCGCCAGGCTTGAGAACACCCTGCCGGATCTGCAGAACGATCTCATCGGCGATCTCCACATACCGAGGCACCGACCTCGCCCCTCCTACCGCAGTTCCCATAGTCCTTCTCCCCCTCCTATGCTCCTGTACATGAGTAAATCGCAGGGGCCCACACCGACGCCAGCGCTGCACTCCGTATCAGTGGCGGGAGCCGTAGTGCGCGAAGACGGCCGGCTCCTGGCGATCCGCCGTGCCGACAACGGAACTTGGGAACTCCCGGGCGGCGTCCTGGAACTGGACGAGGCACCCGAAGACGGCGTGAAGCGCGAAGTCTGGGAAGAGACCGGCATCCACGTCGAGGTCGACCAGCTCACCGGGGTCTACAAGAACACCACCCGCGGCATCGTCGCCCTGGTCTTTCGTTGCAAGCCCTCCGGCGGCACCGAGCGCACCTCCGACGAGTCCACGGCAGTCGACTGGCTCACGCCCGAAGAAGTCTCCGAGCGGATGGGCGAGGTCTACGCGGTCCGCCTGCTCGATGCACTGGACGGAGCAGGGCCGCACGTCCGAAGTCACGACGGCCGGCGGCTCCTGGAGGCATCAGCATGACCAGCAGTCCCAAGCTCCCCCGGCCGAGACCCTTGCACGAGCTGAAGGACGTACACGACTACCTCGATGACGTGCGCCTACGGCCAGGCATGTACGTGCGAGGCAGTTCCATCCATCACCTCGCCTCGGTCCTGTACGGGTACCGCGTGGCATGCGAGATCAACGGGATTCCGTCGACGACAGACTTCGACCCCGGCGGACCGTTCAACAAGTGGCTCGGGCTGCGGCTCGACTTGGGCTACGAGAGCTCCCTAGGCTGGTCAAGGGAGATCGAACTGGCAGCAGAAGCGGCGGGCACTCCGCCCCTGGATCTGTTCTTCAGCCTCTTGGACGAGTTCCGCGCGGAACGCGGCAACACAGCCCAGAACGTGGCGCGGTAAGACTTTCTCTACTTCATCAAGGCACCCGGCGTCGCTCACGCTCCGCCGGGCGCGCGGCCGACGTCCGGCCGCGCCCACGCTCCAGTCTTCGCCCCGCTCGGCGCGCCGTCCGCCACCGCGCGCCAGCGAGGGTAGGCCGAGGGGCATGAGGTCAGAACTGCGGTGGCTGGGACGGCCGGCGCTCCGATGCTTTAGGCAGCCACCATGGGGCGAGCCTCGAAGATCGGGGCCCACATCGGGCCTTAGCGGGCAGGTCCACAGACCGCCCGAGTCGCCGCAAGCTTACGGGCCCCGATCTCTCGCCCCATGGCAGCTCCAGCCCAAAGCCTCTCCACACCGACCGCGAGGTACGGTGCCCGGGTGGACGAGGAACCGGTGATCATAAAGCTCACCCGCGATCAAGCGTTCGTGCTGTCGGACTGGCTGTACGAAGTGATGATGAAGTCCGACCAGCTGAGCGCGATCGTGCCAGACAAGGCAGTCTGGTCTGCTGTGTACGCGATCTCGGGCACCCTAGAAACCACGCTGCCAGAGATCTTCATGCCGGACTACGTTGGTCGACTTGAGCAAGCTCGTCGGCGCCTGATCGCAGCTTCGGCCGAGGATGACGACGATCAAGAGGTACACGAGTCCGATTGAACGTGGGCCGTCTCCGGGCCGTCCGAGGTGAGCCAACGTTGACACACGATGACAACCGTTCACGGCATCGACGCAGGTCATAAGCCGGGCGCGACAGACCCGCCCAGGTGGGACGCTTGCCGCACCACTTCCAGAAGAACTGACCTTCCTGGTCGCCGCCCGGATGCTCTACCGTTCCGATCATGACTGCAATCAGCCCTGAGAACCCGTTGACCCCGAAAGATGCCCGCGCACTGCTCTCCATGCTCCATGCCGGGGTCGAGATCGAGCAGGGCATGAGCGAGCGGGAACTCGATGGAGTCGAGGAGCGCTGGGGATTCCGTTTCGCTCCGGAGCATCGGGCCCTTCTCGGTGAGGGTCTGCCGGTAGGCAGCCAGAGTTGGCCCGATTGGCGCGACGGGGACCCAGAGGATCTGGCGGGGCGCCTGTCCTGGCCGGTGGAGGGCGTGCTGTTCGACGTGGAGCGAAACGGTTTCTGGCACCCAGACTGGGTTCCGCGGCCGGCGGCCGCTCAAGACGCGTTGGACTTGGCCCGCACCTACATGGCCAAAGTCCCCGTGATGGTGCCGATTTACTCACACCGGTACCTACTGGGCGATTCAGACCGGACCGGTACGCCAGTGTTGTCGATGTACCAGACGGACATCATTTACTACGGCACCGATCTGGTCGACTACTTCCATCACGAGTTTGGCCGCCCTGTGCCGACGCCCGATGACCACCGATACGTCCAGATCCCGTTCTGGTCTTACTTTCTCGATTGACAGCAGCGAAGTACAGCAACCACCGCGCCCTCGACCAACCGCCACGAACCTTGGACGACCGGCCGACGTAGCTGCCCGACCTCAGCGACCATCGCGCCCATAGTTCGCATCGAGAGGGTCATCCGCTGTGACACCACCAGCACCGGCGACACTGGCGCAATGAACGACGACCGCGAGAGCCTCCAGGTCAGCTGGAACCGGACACGCGCCCACCTCGCTGCGGCCCAGGACCAACTGGCGGGGCTCCCGAGCCTCGACCTATCAACCACGGTCGAGTTCCTGGATCACAACGAATTCGGACTCGCTTTCGACTGCCTGGTCGATCTCGGCTACGACCTGAACCTCCCGCTCATCTTCTGGCAGCACCTGGACCGCGCGGCCCGCGAGATGCGGCTATACAGCCACGCTCTACACGAGTCCCACCTCACGGCCGCCGACCTCTGCCGCCGTCATCTCGCCGCAGCCTCCGAAAACGAGCAACCAAGCGCCAGAGTCGAACCCAGCGCCGAGCCGGGCTGAGTGTCTAACTGCGCTACAACGACCCCGCACCGATGCGGACAACCACGGACGCCCAGGAACAGTTCCCGCAGGTCACGGATCATTCGACCCCAGGTCACAGGGTCGCGCGCATTGCTTCGGGACGAAGAGGTCGTGAACTAAAGGCCGTCGCGCTCTATCAGTGAGCCGTCAGGGCCCAGTGTGTAGACGCGCGGCGGATCCATGGCTTCCACAGCTCTGCGCAACTCCGCTTCCTGTTCCGCAGGATCAGGCCCTTGTGGGTCCCGCACATGGAATCCGTACAGCTTGATGGCGTCTGCGTCGACGTCATCGGGCTCGGGACGGCCCTCCTGGATGAAGCCGCAGAGCGCGCGCAGCGCGTCTTCGCCCAGATCCAAGGGGTGAAAGGGCAGGGCGTACGGCTCTTCCTCCTCGCCCGGCCACGGGACGACGTCGGCCGGGCGGTCTCCGGCCCAGTAGGGCAGTTCAAAGGGGAGCGGTTCGCCGATGTTCTCGATGACGCCGCTGTCCGGCGACAGACTCAGGGAGCGGACGAGGCGTCCGTCTTCCCACACGGCAAACGCGAGCCAGTCGACGACGCTGTGCATGGCGTGCAGGACGAGCCGTCGGCCGGCGCTTGCCGCCACGAGGTGTTCGGGGAGCTGGGAAGGTGCGTCGATCATCACCCTCTGATCTCCGATGACCTCCACGCCCGGCCAGCTGGCCGCGTACGCCGTCCCCTTCGGGGGGTACACGCCGTCCCAGAGGGTCGAGCCCTCGCACTCCTCGATCCCCCAGCCCGGGTAGAGCCGGCGCATCATGGTGGCCGTCCGATCAAGGTCCGCCGCCCCCACTCGTCGCAGCAACCCCGGTACATCGCCGTCGGCGTACACCAGCAGTCCCGTCTTGGCGCCCAAAGCCCCTCCCCAGAGTGTTGCCCTTGGTGGCAGACGCACCATAGCCGCACACACTGACACGCACCCAAAGCCGCGAGCGGGCAACAGCACTGCCCGTTAGCGCGCAGGCCGCACGGCTGACATCACCAGCTGACATCAACGACCCGGAACAAGGGCGGACAGCAGCATCTCCAACCGGATTGCCGAGTAGCCACGAGGGCCCGTTCCGGCACGCTGCCTCAGGCCCCGATCGAACTCCTAAAGCGGGTGTCGCAGGTTCGAATCCTGCCTGGGGCACAAGGGAAAAGGCCCGCACCGATCATGGTGCGGGCCTTTTTGACGGGCCCCAGACATCACGGACCTCAGGCCCATCCCGAACGCTCAGATCGAGTGTTCACTACACGACCTCGCCACACGCATCGCGCTCAACCAAGGCAGCCTCGCGACACTGAGGCACTAGCGCGGTAAGAGTTTCTCTACTTCATCAAGGCACCCGGCGTCGCTCACGCTCCGCCGGGCGCGCGGCCCGCGTCCGGCCGCGCCCACGCTCCTGCCTCCGTCCCGCTCGGCACGGCCGTCCGCCGCCGCGCGCCAGCATGGGTAGGCCGAGAGCATGAAGGCGAGAACCGCGGTGGCTGGGGCGGCCGACGCTCCGATGCTTTAGGCAGCCACCACGGGGCGAGCCTCGAAGATCGTGGCCCACATCGGGCTATTGCGGGCAGGCAAGGAGCCAGCCCGATTCGCGGCCAGCGTACGGGCCCCGATCTCTCGCCCCATGGCGGCTCCCGCCCAAAGCCTCTACGCACCGACCGCGTGAGAACCGCGCCGCAGCGGCCAGGTACCGTCCGGCACATGGAAGAGAGGCGCCCGCTGTGGCGGAGAATGGCGGGCCCGGTGTTGGTCGCCTGGCCGTTGATAACCATCGGGTCATGGGACCTAGCACGACTGCTAGGCGTGGCCAAGAGTCTCGCGGACTGTGCGTTCCTTGCGGGCCTGCTGATGGCTGGTGGGCCGATCTCCGATGCGGGGCGCCGGTGGCGGGAGCGACGACGCCGCCGAGCGCGTCGCTCTGATCGGACGGGCAGGCCGCCCGGGCCGTCTCGGCGCCGACCGAAGGAACGCGAGCGGGAGGCTCGGTGATCACGGGCTGGCGATCCTGGCCCCTCCTCAGCTCCATCGACCACGAACGTAGGTTGTCGACAGGCACCCCGGATTGCCCGTGACAGATCGCTTGGCTTGGTGCCAGCAGCGAGTCCCGGCATGGCAGCGTGTACAGCAGTGAAATACAGCAACCGCCGCAACCACTCTTGACCACCGGCGGCCCGACTGGCCCGTGGCAGGGTGGAGCCGTGGCGACCTGGGAGGGCACTTCCACGACTGCGGCGTGGTCGAGTACCTCCTCCGTCTCTTCCAGGGTGAGTTCGGCATGTGGAGCGCCGGAGGCGGATTCCGTGCTTCGTTCACGTGCGTGAGGCCCGTCGCCTATTGGCAGTAGGCATCAACCCCGACACCGGTGAGCACAATCCATACGCGGGTATGTTCGGTCGGGCGTGCAGCAGACCCCAGTAACGGTCGAATGAGGTGTGCCCAAGAGCGACGACTACGCGAGAACGAGCGCCAGACTGACCGTGTGGGGTCTCTTGCTGGGATGGTCGTGGCTCTCGCCATTCCGGTGTGGATCTTCATAGTCGTCATGCTGTGGGTACCGACCCGGTAGGCATCCGTGGCTATCGGACCCCGGTCGGCGTGGCCGGGACGGTCGCGGGTGGAGCGGGGCAGGCGTTAAACTTCCTCGCCCACGAGTGCCCATTCCACGAGTGCCGGCAAGTAGGGCAGCAGAAGGACGATCAGCACCCCGGCAACGAGCGCAAGAATCAGCAGGATCACGCCTGCAGCTCCACGAACGCCAAGGGATGCGCTTGCAGTTGGGTCTTCGTCAGTCACAAGTCCTCCCCGCAAGATCCTAGCTAGAGCTCCCTCGCTCCTGCCCTGGCGTGCGGGCCCGTGCCACTCTCGTGCCAGAACGGACGGGGAGTCAGGGGCATCGCGGTGTGCAGGGGAACACGCCGGCCACTCCGTCCAAGGCGGGGAATCCACAGTTCAGGCCGGTGATCGCCCCACCTCGCTCCTGAAGTGGTGGCTCTTGGGCCACCAACGGCAGCGGCCAGCCAGCGCAGGCCACTAGTGCGCTGCCGTCCTCGGTGAGGAAGAGCAGGGTGATCCATGTCCGGTCGGCAGAATCGATCAGCCCTGTGCGCACCGGCCGGCCATGTTCGCGGATGAGCTGCACTGCTCTTTCCAGTCCAAGGGGTTCGAGTCCGTGCATCCGCATGCGCTGCAGTCGGTGCTTGAAGACTCCGGCATGCTGGCCTGCGGGTTGTGCACGGTCTGCCACCCAGTAGGTGGCGCCGCTGCGGAGGGTGGCCAGAGCCATCACGGACGCCTGGTCGTCACCGGCCAACAGCGATTCCAGCAGGTGCCGTTCCATAGTCACCTCTGCTTGGATCTCGGGTGCAGCAG
>NZ_JBYIQW010000060.1:0-44592 GCF_057707815.1 Actinacidiphila sp. bgisy160 | reverse complement strand
CCCCCCCCCCCCCCCCCCCCCCCCCCCCCCCCCCCCCCCCCCCCCCCCCCCCCCCCTGCGACCTGGTCCCGCTAGAGGCGCACCCCGTGTCGCCGCAGGTAGGCCACCGGGTCGACGTCGGAGCCGTACCCCTCGCCCGTGCGCACTTCGAAGTGCAGGTGCGGGCCGGTGGTGTTGCCCGTGGAGCCCGAGCGGCCGACCTGGCGGCCCGCGGCCACCGACTGACCGGCACGTACGGTCAGCGAGGACAGGTGGCCGTACTGGGTGTACATGCCGTCGTGGTGCCGGATCACCACCTGATAGCCGTACGCGCCGCCCCAGCCGGCCTCGACGACGGTGCCCGCGGCGACCGCCTTGACGGAGGTGCCGGTGGGTACCGTGAAGTCCTGGCCGGTGTGGTAACCGCTGGCCCAGTGGGATCCGCTGCGGTGGTACGGGGTGCCGAGCGCCCCGCCGACCGGCGCGACGAACGTCCCCGCGGCCGAGGCGGGTGCGGCCCGCCGCTCCGCGGGCTTGGCGCCATTCCCCGGCTTGGCGCTCTTCCCCGGCTTCGCGCTCTTCCCCGGCTTCGCAGGCTTGGCGGCCTTCGCGGGCTCCGCGCCGGGCACGGACAGTTCCTGTCCGGGGAGGATGAGGTCGGGGTCGGCTCCGACGATCCGGCGGTTCACGTCGTAGAGGCGCTGCCAGCCGCCGAGGACGTCCTGCTCCTCGGCGATCCCGGAGAGGGTGTCCCCGCTGACGACCGTGTAGGAGTCGTCCCGCGCCGCGGGGTGACGGTCCGGCTCCGGCTTCCTGTCGGCCCGCTTCCCGGTCTTCTTCTCGCTTCTCCTCACCGGGGCCGCCTGCGCCTCCGGCCCGTCCCCACCGCCGCCCCGAGAGAGCCCGGCGCGCCGCGCGCACACGGGCCACGCCCCGGGGCCCTGCCCGTCCAGGACGCGCTCGGCTATCGCCACCTGCTCTGACCTGGTCGCCAGGTCGGCCTGGGTGGCGAACTTCGTGCCGCCGTAAGCCTTCCACGTCGACTGGGCGAACTGCAGCCCGCCGTAGTAGCCGTTGCCGGTGTTGATGTGCCACTTGCCGCTGCTCTCGCACTGGGCGACCTTGTCCCACGTACCGGCCGTGGCCGCGTCCGCACCCGTGGCGGCGATGAACGGCAGCGCGAGCCCCGCGCCGGATGCGGCGGTGACGGCGACGGCCACCGGCGAGAGCCGGCTCGGCGGCTGGGGTCTGCGGTGGCGACCGCGTACGGGCCGTACGGGCATGGGGAGGACCACCTCTCGGCTCCGGACACACGGCCGTACAAGTACGACAGAGGGATCTTGCCGCCGCAAGGGTGCTTTTGAGACTCTGTCGTCCCAAACCGTGCGGCCCGGAACCGGGTTGGCGCGGGGGGGCTCCCTCAGGACGTGCGGGGCGGCAGCGGGAGCGGCAGACCCGGCAGGCCGTCGAGGCTGACCGCGACGTACGGCTTGCTCACGCAGTAGTCGCTGAAGGACTCCTCGGTCTCGCGGGAGAAGCGCTGGGTGTGCAGCGGCCGTTCCTCCCGGAAGTCCATGAAGGGGACGGCGAATCCGCAGCTGTCGCTGATGCGTTCGGCGGTGACGACAATGACGGCGCGGAGGTCGGTCCGCTTGCGGATGTCGTCGGAGAAGTGCGGGAGCAGGTCGTCCCAGCGCGGGTCGTCGCGGAAGACGGCCTCGCCCCGCCCGTGCACCCGCACGACGGTGGGCGGACCGGCGAAGGCACACCACATCACGGTGATGCGACCGTTCTCCCGCAGGTGGGCGATGGTCTCGGCGCCGCTGCCGCCGAGGTCGGCGTAGGCGAAGGTGCGGTCGTCGAGGAGGGCGAAGGAACCGTCGAGACCCTTGGGCGACAGGTTGACGTGCCCGTCGCCGGACAGGGGCGCGGTGGCGGTGAAGAAGACCTTCTGTTCTTCGATGAAGGCGCGCAGGCGCCCGTCGATGCGTTCGTACGTCTTTCCCATGTCTGTGATTCTGCGGCGCGAGCCCCGGCTCCCGCCGCACCTTTCCGGCCACCGGACGGGTCAGCGCCGCCGGGGACCGCGACCGCGGGGACGCCCGTCCTCGCCGTCCCGGACGGCGATGCCCAGCGCGGCGGCCAGCGCCGGGGCCAGGTCGAGCAGCTGGGCGCTGCCGATGACGGCGCCGCGCAGCGAGTCGTGGCCGTCGGCGAGGTCGAGGCGGGTGGCGCCGCGCAGGTCCGTGGCGTCGAGTTCGGCGCGGCCGAGACGCAGGCGTTCCAGGGCTGTGCCAGGGAAGGAGACGTCCTTGAGGCGGGCGCCGCCGAGGTCGACGTCGCGCAGTACGCAGTCCTCGAAGACGACCTCGTGCAGCCGGGCGGTGCGCAGGTTGACGGAGTCGAACTTGCAGCGCCGGAAGACCACCCGGCGCAGCACCGCGCCGAAGGCCTCGACCCCGGCGAGCACGCAGGAGTCGGCGGTGGCGTCCATCCAGTTCGTCTCGGCGGCCGAGGTGCCGACGAAGCGGTCGCCCTGCAGCCAGACCTCGTTGAAGCGCGCCCGGCGCAGGCTGCCGCGCTCGAAGACGGTGTCGGTGATCGCGCACTCCAGGAAGACGGCACCGCCGGCGTCCTGTTCGCCGAGGGTGAGGCCGTCGAAGCGGACGGTGTCGTAGCGCTCCTCGACGCCCAGCACGGACTCGCCGAACGGCTCCAGCGCCTGCGCGTACGGCAGCTCGGACAGGGATTGCGGTGCCTTGAAGGTCATGGCGGCCACGCTAGGGCGTGTTTCGAAAGTAGCGCCGGCCGCCCGAAGGGCGGGTCCCGCGGCGTCTGGTGCGGTGCATCGCAAGGCGGAGAGTCGTCCTCGTAGTGGGCTACTCGGACGATTCGACAACGCAGCGAGGTGCCGTGCCAGGCGTCGCGGGACAGGCGGGACTTTCGAAACACGCCCTAGTGGCCCGCTGTGACAGCGCCGCCCTTCACGAATATGAACGATTTATCCGTGATGTCTTGCTACGTTGCGTCCCATGACCGCCCCCGCCCCCGGGACCTCGCCGCCGGCCCTCGCCGTGCCCGCCGTCCCGCTGCCCCGGCGCCGGGGCGTCGAGTTCGCACTGCTCGTCGGCGCGGTGCTGATCCCGGTGTACGGCTACTGCGCCGTGGGCCTGGCGCACGAGGGCGCCGTACCGCGGGGCGCGCTCGGCTACGGCGCGGCGGTCGGCGGCCTGGCGCTGGTGGCCCATCTGGCGGTGCGGCTGCGCGCCCCGTACGCCGACCCGCTGCTGCTGCCGATCGGGGTGCTGCTCAACGGCCTCGGCCTGGTCCTGATCTACCGCCTCGACCTGGAGACGCCCGACTCCGCCGCCCCGGCACAGCTGATCTGGTCCGGACTGGGCGTGGCCCTGTTCATCGCGGTCGTCCTGCTGTTGCGCGACTACCGCGCCCTGGCCCGGTACGCGTACCTGAGCGTCGTGGCGGCCCTGGTGCTGATGATCGCGCCGAGCCTCTTCCCCGCCGTGAACGGCGCCCGGATCTGGATCCGGGTCGCGGGCTTCTCCTTCCAGCCCGGCGAGTTCGCGAAGGTGCTGCTGGCGGTGTTCTTCGCGGCGTACCTCGCGGACAACCGCGCCGCGCTCGCCTACGCCGGCCGGCGGATCTGGCGCTTCCGCCGGCTGCAACTGCCGACCGGCCGGGTGCTCGGCCCGGTACTGGCGGTCTGGACGATCAGTCTCGGCGTGCTGGTCATCGAACGCGACCTGGGGACCTCGCTGTTGTTCTTCGGACTCTTCGTGATCCTGCTCTACGTCGCATCAGGCCGCACCGGCTGGATCGCGATCGGGTTGCTGCTGTCGGCGGCCGGCGCCTTCCTCGTCGGCTCACTCGAACCGCACGTGCACTCCAGGGTGGCGGACTGGCTGCACCCCTTCGCCGGCATCGAGGCGGGCCGGGGGCCGGGCCAGCTGGCGCAGTCGCTGTTCGCGTTCTCCGCCGGGGGACTGCTGGGCGCGGGCCTGGGTGAGGGGCACTCGATCCTGATCGGCTTCGCGGCCAAGTCCGACTTCATCCTGGCCACCGCGGGCGAGGAGCTGGGGCTGACCGGGCTGACCGCGCTGTTCCTGCTGTACGGGCTGCTGGTGGCCCGGGGCTACCGGGCGGGGCTGTCGGTCCGCGAGCCGTTCGGCAGGCTGCTGGCCGTGGGGCTGGCCTCGATCGTCGCGCTGCAGGTCTTCGTGATCGCCGGCGGGGTGACGGACCTGATCCCGCTGACCGGGATGGCGATGCCCTTCCTGGCACAGGGGGGTTCGTCGGTCGTCACCAACTGGGTGATCGTGGCGCTGCTCATCCTGCTCAGCGACACCGCCCGCCGGCCGGTGCCCGGCCCGGGCACCGGCCGGACCGCCGCCGGCGGGGCGGACGCGGCGTGACCCCGTACGCCCGCCGCGCGGCGGCGCTGTGCCTGCTGCTCCTCGTCGCCCTGCTGGTGAACGCCATCCGGGTCCAGGTGGTTCGGGCCCCCGCGTACGACGCCAACCCGGCCAACCGGAGGGTGCCGATCGACCGTTACGCGCAGCCGCGCGGCGACATCCTCGTCGGCGGCCGGCCCGTGACCGGCTCCCGGTCCACCGGCGCCCAGCTGGACTGGGTCCGCACCTACGCCGACGGCCCGCTCTACGCGCCCGTGACCGGCTTCTCCTCCCAGACGTACGGCACGGCCCTGCTCGAGGCCGCCGCCGACGACGTCCTCTCGGGCTCCTCTCCCAGCCTGTCCGCGCTCCCGCTGTGGAACGCGATCAGCAGGGCGCCGCGGCGCCCCGGCGACGTCCGCACCACCATCGACCCGGCCGCCCAGGAGGCCGCGTACAAGGCGCTGGGCGGCAAGAAGGGCGCGGTCGCCGCCCTCGACCCGGCGACCGGCCGCATCCTGGCACTGGTCAGCACGCCCTCGTACGACCCGGGCGTGATCGCCGGCACCGGCCCGGAGGCGCTCGGCGCCTGGCACCGGTTCGTCACCGCCGAGGACCAGCCGATGCTCAACCGGGCGCTGCGCCAGACCTACCCGCCGGGTTCGACCTTCAAGACGGTGACCGCGGTCGCGGCGCTCACCTCCGGGGTCGTCACCGACGTCGATGAGCCCACCGACTCCCCGGACCCCTATCCCCTGCCGGGTTCCACGACGACGCTGGGCAACGAGTCGGCGTCCGCGGGCTGCGAGGACGCGCCGCTGAGGTACGCGTACGTCGTCTCCTGCAACACCGTCTTCGGCAAGCTCGGCGACGACGTGGGCCTGCGGGCGATGCGCGAGACGGCGGAGGCCTTCGGCTTCAACGACCCCTCCATCGGCGTCCCCTCGCACCCCGCGGTCAGCGTCTTCGACCGCCGCATGGACCGGGCGCAGCTGGCCCTGTCGTCCATCGGGCAGTACGACACCCGGGCCACCCCGCTGCAGATGGCGATGGTCGCCGCGGCCGTGGCCAACGACGGCACGCTGATGTACCCGCATCTGGTGGACCGGACCACCGACGGCGCCGGCCTTCCGCTGGAGATCACCGGGGAGCGGGCCTACCGGCAGGTGATGGACGCATCCGTGGCGTTCACGATGCAGGACATGATGGTCGCCGTGGTGCGGCACGGCACGGGCCGCAACGCCGCCCTGCCCGGCGTGCTGGTGGGCGGCAAGACGGGCACGGCGCAGCACGGCGAGGACAACCGCAAGAACCCGTTCGCCTGGTTCATCTCCTGGGCGAAGGAGAGCCGCGGGGCCCCGGCGAAGGTCGCCGTCGCCGTCGTCGTGGAGGACGCCGCCGCGGACCGCGCGGACATCAGCGGCGGCGGCGAGGCGGCCCCGGTCGCCCGCGCGGTGATGCGCGCGGTACTGGGGCACTGATCCCGTGCCCGGCCCCGGTCAGTCCTGGGCGCCCAGCGCGATGGCCTCGTCGACCTCGGCCGCCCGTTCGGTCTCCTCCCTGGCGAAGCGCTCGGCGTCGAGCTTCTCGGCGATCTCCTCGTCCTGGGCCATCAGCAGGTCGAGGTCGGAGTCGCCCAGTTCCAGGACGCCCATGTCGACGTAGGCGCGCTGCAGCCGCTCGCCCCACAGCCCGATGTCCTTCACGCACGGCACGATGCGGCTGAACAGCAGCTTGCGGAAGAGCTGCAGGTACTCCGAGCGCTCGCTGAGCTCCTCCGCCTCCTGCCGCGGGATGCCGAAGTCCTCCAGCACCTCGGCGCCGCGCAGCCGGTCGCGCATGAGGTAGCAGCCCTCGATGACGAACTCCTCGCGCTCGCGCAGTTCGGCGTCGGACAACTGCTTGTAGTGGTCGCGCAGCGCCATCCGCCCGAAGGCCACGTGCCGGGCCTCGTCCTGCATGACGTAGGCGAGGATCTGCTTGGGCAGCGGCTTGTCGGTGGTGTCGCGGAGCATGCCGAAGGCGGCGAGTGCCAGGCCCTCGATGAGCACCTGCATGCCCAGGTACGGCATGTCCCAGCGGGAGTCGCGCAGGGTGTCGCCGAGCAGGGCCTGCAGCGAGTCGTTGATGGGGTAGACCATGCCGACCTTCTCGCGCAGGAAACGGGAGTAGATCTCGGCGTGCCGGGCCTCGTCCATCGTCTGGGTCGCGGAGTAGAACTTGGCGTCGAGGTCGGGCACCGACTCCACGATGCGGGCGGCGCAGACCATGGCGCCCTGCTCCCCGTGGAGGAACTGGCTGAACTGCCACGAGGCGTAGGCGCGGCGCATGTCGCGCTTGTTCCGCTCGGACATCTTGTCCCAGTAGGGCGTGCCGTGGACGGTCATGTTCTGGTCCGGCACGCCGAGCGGGTCGTACGGGTCGACCTCGGTGTCCCAGTCGATGCGGGTGACCGCGTCCCACTGCTTGTCCTTGCCCTTCTGGTAGAGGGCCAGCAGCCGGTCGCGCCCGTCGTCGTACTCCCAGGAGAAGCGGGCGGCTCCGGAAGCCGGGATCTCCCACAAGTTGTCCTGCGACGGCATTGGCGTCTCCTCGACTCTTGACGGGCTTGCTGACACACAGTCTCATAAGAGCATGACCGCTGGCACCCCTCTTGCAACGCGTGAAAAAGTGGCGGAGCGGCTGCTCGACGCCTCCGCGAAGCACTCCTTCGACCCCGACACCGAGCTGGACTGGGAGGCCCCGTTCGAGGACGGCGCATGGTTCTGGCCGCCCGAGCTGTGCTCCCTGTACGACACCCCGCTGTGGAAGCACATGTCGCAGGAGCAGCGGATCGAACTGAGCCGGCACGAGGCGGCGTCGCTGGCCTCGGTCGGCATCTGGTTCGAGATCATCCTGATGCAGCTGCTGCTGCGGCACTCCTACGACCTGGACCCCACCAGCGCCCACGTCCGCTACGCGCTGACCGAGATCGCCGACGAGTGCCGCCACTCGAAGATGTTCGCGCGGCTGGTGACCAGGCTCGGCACGCCGGTGTACCGGCCGTCGCGCCTGGACCACAACCTCGGCCGGGTGCTGAAGTCGGTCTCCACCACGCCCGGCTCCTTCACCGGCGCCCTGCTCGCCGAGGAGATCCTCGACTGGATGCAGCGGCTGACCTTCCCGGACGAGCGCGTGCAGCCGCTGACCCGCGGCGTCACCCGCATCCACGTGGTCGAGGAGGCCCGGCACATCCGCTACGCCCGCGAGGAGCTGCGCCGCCAGATGGGCTCGGCGCCGCGCTGGGAGCTCGCCTTCACCCGGGTCGCCTCCGCCGAGGCCGCCCGGGTGATCGCCCGGTCGCTGATCAGCCCGCGGGTGTACGCCTCGGTGGGTCTTGACCCCCGGTACGCCGCCGAGCTGGCCCGCACCAGCCCGCACCGCCGCGACGTGATGCGGCAGGCCGCGCGGAAGCTCATGGACTTTCTGGACGAGATCGGCATGTTCCAGGGCCCGGGCGTACGGCGCATGTGGCGCACCTCGGGGCTTCTCGGGTAGCACGACGCGCGGGCGGATACGCTGGCGTTCATGAACGGCAGTTCGACGCCGGCGCCCGCCGCTCCCGCCTACCGCCGGCTGAGCGTCGAGCAGCGGCGCACCCAGCTGCTCGCCGCCGCGCTGGACCTCTTCGGGCACCGCAGGCCCGAGGACGTCTCGGTCGACGACGTGGCGGCGGCCGCCGGGGTGTCCCGCCCCCTGGTCTACCGCTACTTCCCCGGCGGGAAGCAGCAGCTGTACGAGGCCGCCATGCGGGGCGCCGCCGAGGAACTGCGGACCTGCTTCGCGGAGCCCGCGGAGGGCGGGATGACCCAGCGCCTGTCCAACGCGCTGGACCGCTACCTCGCCTACGTGGACGAGCACGACGCGGCGTACTCGGCACTGCTGCGCGGCGGCAGCGTTGCCGAGACCAGCCGGACCGACGCCATCGTCGACGGGGTCCGGCGTGGCGCGGCCGAGCAGATCCTGATGCACCTGGGCGCACCGCGCCCCGGACCACGGCTGGCGATGATGGTCCGCTCCTGGATCGCGAGCGTCGAGGCGGTCTCGCTGACCTGGCTGGACGAGGGCAAGCAGCCGCCCGCCCAGGAGCTGCGGCGGTGGCTGGTGGACCACTTCGTCGCACTGCTGCTGGTCACTTCCACCACCGACCAGGAGACCGCCGGGGTCGCGCTGGCCGCGCTGGAGCGGGAGTCCGCCGGCAGCCCCGCCGGGGACCTGGCCCGCCGGGTGGCCCCGCTGGCCCAGGCAGTCGCACATCTGCTCCCACCTGCCGTTTCCTGAACGTGACCCGCTCCGCAGGGCCTACTCTGAGCCCGTGAGGCATGAGGACACGGAATTCGTCGGAGGGCCGCTGGACGGCCGCGTGCTGGGGGTGCTGACCGGCATCACCGGGCAGCCTCCGAAGGTGTACGAAGTGCCGGTTCCGCAAGAGGACGGCGCACCCCCTGTTGTGCACATCTATCATCGCGAGCCCAGTCCCGGTCCGCGCGCGCAGCGCCGTACGCGCTGGGTCTTCGTCTACGACCCCGAGGGGAACCGCCCGGGGAAGCCGCGCTGGCCCTGGTCGAAGCCGCGGGCGTGAGCCGCCGGGCGGTCGCGCGCGGGCGGACCGCCGCCGGACGTGATCGGGTGACGAGCCCGCGGGACTTGGCCCGGACGATTGACGGGATTGGCCCGGACCTGTTGCCGCGGATTGTCGCGCTCACTTCTTCCCGCCCCCCAAGGAGCGGCCCTACGGCCCGGGCCCGAACGGCGCCCAGGACCCGCGGGCCGGCGCGCACCTCCCCGGTGATCCACGCACTGCGCAAGGATCTGACGCTCCTTCACGTCCAGGACACAACTCCGGGCGATCATGGGACTGGACGAGCAGTACCACCGGATGGGCGGCGCCGACCTCCACATCGCCATGACCGACATGCCGCTCACCGGCTTCCCGGTCGCGGGCCACACCTCCCGGGCGTTCCCGCCGCCGTCCCGTCGCAGGTGGCCATCGGCCCTCCCGCGAGCAGCAACGCGGGCAACGGCTGGACCACCCCGGCCGAGGTGAACAAGGCGCTCGACTGCCTTACCAGGAAGGTCAACTGCGGCGGCTACGCCACCCACGGCACCTCACCCGCGCTGCACGGCCTGATGACCTGGTCGGTGAACCGGGACAAGTGGCGCTGCGGAATTCCACCGGAACTTCGGCGCCGTTTCGGATGACACCGGACGAACGGGTGGCTGCGCGGCCCGCGGAGCCACCCGTTCCGGCCGGTCCCTCTGTCGCAGCCGACCCGATCATGTAAGGATCTACCCGCAGGTATCGGCCGGACAGGCGGAGGTGACGGTATGTCAGCAGCACACCGACCGATGGAGTGGGTGCGCAGGGCACTCGTCTGCGGGACGCTGCTGGCCGCCGCGGCGCTGGGCATCCCCGCCCAGGCCCACGCCGCGCCCGACGACCCGGTGCCGGACGACCGGACGCTCGTGGTGCTGCTCGAGCAGCTGCAGGACCTCTACCTCAAGGCCGAGCAGGCCACCGAGACCTACGACCAGGCCAAGGCCGAGTTCGAGGAGAACCAGAGCAAGGCCGACCGCCTCGACCGGCAGCTCGCCGAGGAGCGCACCGCGCTCAGCGACGCCCGCGCCCTGGCCGGGCAGCTGGCCCGGGAACAGTACAAGTCCGGCGGCGTCTCCCCGTACCTCAACCTGCTGCTCAGCGACAACCCGCAGGACGCCTTCACCCAGGGACACATGCTCGACCGCGCCGCGGGCAGCCAGGCCGAGCTGGTCGCCCAGCTGGAGAACGGCGAGAAGCGGATCGCCGCGCTCAACCGGGCCCAGCAGCACGCGCTGGACGGCTCGGAGCAGCTGGAGAAGAAGCAGCGCGAGGCCAAGGAGGAGATCGAGCGGCAGCTGGCCGACGTCGAGCGGATCCTCGCCGGCCTGACCGGTGCCCAGATCGAGGACCTCCAGCGGATGGAGCAGCAGGGCATCGACCAGGCGCAGGCGGCCTTCCTGCGCTCCGGCCGGCTCGGCAGCGTGGCGCTCGCGCCCTCGAAGGCCGGCAACAGGGCGCTGAGCTTCGCCTACGCGCAGCTCGGCAAACCCTACGTCTGGGGGGCCGAGGGCCCGAAGGCGTACGACTGCTCGGGCCTGACCTCACGGGCCTGGGAGCACGCGGGCACCACCATCCCGCGCACCAGCCAGGAGCAGTGGAAGCAGCTGCCGCACGTCCCGCTGAACCTGCTGCGCCCCGGCGACCTGGTGGTCTATTTCCCCGGCGCCACGCACGTGGCGATGTACATCGGCAACGGCATGGTCATCCAGGCCCCGCGCCCCGGCGGCGTCGTCAAGATCTCCCCGATCGCCGCCAACCCGGTCCTGGGCGCCGTCCGGCCGGACTCCGGCGACCCGTCGATGAAGCGCTACGTCTCCCCGGTCGCCCCCAAATCGGCCACCGACCCGACGCCGCTCGGCGGCACCTCGCGCTCCTGAGCCGCGGCGGCGCGCCGCGACGGCGGGCCCCGGTCCCGGTGTGACCGGCGCCTCATCGCCATCGGACAGACCTGTCTGTTAGTTTTGCCGCGAGGGGCCCGCCGGGCCCCGGCGAGGATCACGGTGAGCACCATGGCCACGACGGCGAAGCGTCCCCCGGCGCGCGAGCGCATACTGACCACGGCCGAGGCGCTGTTCGCCGCGCACGGCCTGCGCGGCGTGGGGGTCGACCGGATCATCGCCGAGTCGGGCGTGGCCAAGTCCACCCTCTACGTGCACTTCCCCTCCAAGGACGAGCTGGCCGCCGCGTACCTGCGCAGGGTCGACGACTCCTGGCGGGGCAAGCTGCGGGCCGCCGCGCTGGCGGCCGGGGACGACCCCCGCGCGCAGCTGGTGGGCCTGTTCGACGCGGTGGCGGCCTCGTACGAGCGCCACGGCTTCCACGGCTGCCCGTTCATCAACGCCGCCGCGGAGAGCGAGCCGGGCAGTCTGCCGCACGAGGTGACCGCGGCGCACAAGCGGGCCGTCCGGGCATGGGTGCGCGGGCTGGCCGAGGCGGCCGGCGCCGCGGACCCCGACGAACTGGCACTGCAGCTGACCCTGCTCATCGACGGCACCCTGGCCGCGGGCAAGCTCGAGCAGAACCCGGCGATGCCGGCCGCCGCCAAGGCCGCGGCGCGGGCCGCGGTCGACCGGGCCTGCCCGCCCGCCGCCTGATCCCGGCCCCACCCTCGTCCGCACCGTCGACGAGGGCTTCCTCCGACCCGAATCAAACAGACCTGTCTGTTCGAAAGGACATCCGATGACCTCCTCCCGTCCCCCGGTGGACGCCACCATGCGCGCGGTCCTGCTGGAAGAGTTCGGCAGCCCCCTCGTCCTGGGCGCGATCCGCACCCCCGCGCCCGGTCCCGGCCAGGTGCTCGTCCGGATCGCGGCCTCCGGGGTGAACCCTCTGGACACCAAGATCAGCGCCGGGAAGGCCGCCCACGCGCGCACCCGGCCGCCCGCCGTGCTCGGCCTGGACCTGGCCGGCGTGGTCGAGGAGGTCGGTGCGGACGTCACCGGCTTCGCCCCCGGGGACGAGGTCTTCGGCATGACCGGCGGGGTCGGCGACCTGCAGGGCTCCCTCGCCGAGTACGCGGCCGTGGACGCCCGGCTGCTGGCCCGCAAGCCCGCCGCACTGACGATGCGTCAGGCTGCGGCGCTCCCGCTGGTCTTCATCACCGCCTGGGAGGGTCTGGTGGACCGGGCGGGTGTGCACGAGGGACAGAAGGTGCTCGTCCACGGCGGCGCCGGCGGCATCGGTCACGTGGCCGTGCAGCTCGCCAGGGCCCGGGGCGCGGAGGTCTTCGCCACCGGTTCGCCGCGGAACCTGGAGACCATCGCCGCCCTCGGCGCGACCCCGATCGACCGCACCGCCACCCCGGTCGACACCTACGTCGCCGAGCACACCGGTGGCGAGGGCTTCGACATCGTCTTCGACACCGTCGGCGGGGAGACGCTCGACGCCTCCTTCACCGCGGTGCGCACCTACACCGGCCATGTGGTCAGCGCCCTGGGCTGGGGCAGCCACAGCCTCGCGCCGCTGTCCTTCCGCGGGGCCAGCTACTCCGGGGTGTTCACGCTGCTGCCGATGCTCACCGGCCGCGGGCGCGAGCACCACGGCGAGATCCTGCGCGAGGCCGCCGCCCTCGCCGAGGCCGGGGCACTGCGGCCGCTTCTCGACCCGCGGCGCTTCACCCTGGCCACGGCCGCCGAGGCGCACGGTGTGGTCGAGCGCGGCGAGGGCCAGGGCAAGGTCGTCGTGGACGTCGCCGGGTGACGCCTCCCGGCGGTCAGCGGCGGTAGCAGTACGAGTCCGAGGAGGCGTCGCCGCCCTCCAGGCGCGTCTGGTGCACCCGCAGCCCCCGGAAGTCGGGGCCGTGCGGGAAGAAGCCGCCGTCGACGCGGAGCCCGCCGCTGGAGGTGTCGGCGTCGAGCTTGATCATCCACGGGTCGATGCCCTCGGGATAGAACTGCTCGTCCCAGGCGGCGTACAGGGAGTTCGTCACGTACACGCGTCGTCCGTCCCGGCTGAGCTCGACCATCTGCGATCCGCCGGTCAGCGGGACGTCGGGCTCCGCGGGATGCGTCCGCCGGCCGGCGATGCCGCCCAGTCGCACGGACGCGGTCAGCCTCGGCCGGCGCGGGTCGCCCACGTCGTACTGCAGCAGGTCGCCGGTACCCCACGCCGACACGTACAGCCACCGGTCGTCCACCGACAGGTCGATGTCGGTGATCAGCGGGGGCACGGCGCCGAACGGCCGCAGCGCCGGGGGCAGGTCCTCCGCCGGGGCGGGCTCGGCGGGGACGGTGATCACCTTGCGGACCGTGAAGTCCCCGTCCTCGCGGGTCCACAGCCACACCGACGCCGACAGGTCCTCGACGTCGACGACGGTGTTCACGAATCCCCAGGTCGCCTCGGGGTCGTGGGAGGGGCGTAGTTCCAGCACCATCTGGTTCTCGTCCCCCAGGTCGACGCGCTGCAGGTGCCGGCCGGCGTCCAGGTCCCAGAAGTGCACCGCGTGCCCGTAGCGGCGGTCCAGCAGCAGTTCGGGCACCAGCCCGTCCTCGATCATCGAGGGGCTGCCCCACTCGCTGGTCACGGCGATGTTCTGGCGCAGGTGCCACCAGACGTCGTAGGCGAGCCGCTGCGGTCCGCGCTCGCTCTCCCAGGCACGCAGCACGTCGAAGGTCTCGTGGTCCAGCAGCGCCACACCGCCCGGCCCGTCCGCGCCGTCCGCGCCGCCCAGGCAGGACAGGAACACCCCGTCGGGGCCGCAGTGGAGGGTGTGCGGCCGCGAGTACCCGGCCCTGGCGGCCAGTTCCCCCGCCTCGACCACCTTGACCAGGCGCGGGCGGACGGGATCGGGGCCGGTGTCCAGGACGTGCAGCCGGGAGGAGCGCAGCCCCGGGACGATGAGGTAGCGCCGCGCGGCATGGCTGTGGCCGGCGTGGGCCAGCGCGCTGGAGCAGGCGTTCCAGCCGAAGTGGTGCAGTTCGTTGCCCCGGCCGGGCAGCTCGACGTGGGCGGCGACCTGGCCGTACACCGGGGACTTGGGGTCGGTGACGACGGTGAACAGCGCGTCCGGGCGCTGTCCGGCCGGGTCGAAGCCGACGACGTAGGCGAGCTTCTCCGGGGGCGCGGCGATGGCGTCCGCCGGTGTGCGGTACAAGGTGGGGTCCAGATGGCCGTCGCGGTCGTGCTCGGTCGTCGTCATGGCTGTTCCCTCTCCCGTACGGGGCCCTGACCAGGGGCCTTGCGACGGGCAGCCTGGCTCGGCCGTACGGGATCTGTGTGCGGACGCCGGACGGATGTCCCGTATGACGAGCGTTTCACAGCCCCGGGGACCTGCCAAGGCGGGCCCGCGAGCGCCCGCTGGGCCCGCCCCACGCCGGGCCCGGTTGCCGGTACGCGGGCGGCGCCGGACCGGACACCGGGGCCGGCAGTAGGTTGCCGCCTCGTGACTCACGACGACGCCACCGTCGTGTCCCCACCCGTGCGGCCGGCCAAGGGCGAGCCGGTCCTCGTCCCCGAGGCGACGACCGTCGTCGTCGTGGCCGCGCTGGGGGCCTGCTGTGCATCGCCGTGGTGCTGGGACTCGCCTCGATGCAGCGGACACGCCTGGGCCGCTGAGACCGGCGGGCCGTCCGGCGCCGGCGGTGTGCGCCGCCGGCGCCCGGGCCGTCAGGCTCCGGCGGCCGAGGCCAGGTAGGCGGAGGTCGCCGCCGGGTCGTAGAAGTACGACTCGTAGTCCGACGGGTCGTCGAAGCCGTTGGCGAAGCGGTTCGCCACGGCCGGCAGCTGCCCGGCGGCGCCGATCAGGCCCAGGACATGCTCCGGCGGCGGGCCGAGCAGGGCGTTGGTCCACTTGGTGACCGGCTCGGCGGTGGTCCAGAAGCGGGCGAAGGCGGACTCCATCCAGTCCCGGTCGAAGGGCTTGTCGCCCTGCTCGACGATGGCGTCGAGGTAGGCGGCCGCGCACTTGGAGGCGCTGTTGGAGCCCTGGCCGGTGATCGGGTCGTTGGCCACGACGACGTCGGCCACGCCCAGCACCAGCCCGCCGGAGGGCAGTTCCGCCACGGGATGCCGGACCACCGGCGCGAACCGCCCGGCCAGGGTGCCACCGGCGTCCGTGAGCTCGACGTCACGCGCGCGGTCGTACTCCCAAGGGAGATGACGCTCCATCAGTTCCAGAGTGACGCGCAGGTGTTCCCGCGGGTCCTTGACGCCGTCGAAGACGTCGAGCGGACCGCCGGGCAGCCCCTCCCAGAACAGGATGTCGCAGGGGCCGGAGGTGGTGAGGGCCGGGATCACGATCAGTTCGCCGGCTCCGGGCACCATGTTGAGCCGCACCGCGTGGAAGTCGGGGTGCTCCGGGCGCGGGGCGAGGCCGTGCACATAGGCGACGGCCAGCGAACGCTGCGGGCTCTCGTACGGGGAACGCTCCGCGTCCCGGCCGAACATGGAGACCAGCTCGCCCTTGCCCGCCGCGACCATCACCAGGTCGTAGGCCCGGGAGAAGTAGTCCAGGTCGCCGACGGTCACGCCGTGGACGACCAGCTTGCCGCCGCGCTCGACGAAGGTCTCCAGCCAGCCGGCCATCTTCACCCGCTGGTCGACGGACTGCGCGTACGCGTCGAGCCGTCCCACCCAGTCGATGGGGCGTGATCCGTCGGGGGCGGCGACCGAGACGCCCAGCCCCTCGATCCGGGGGGTCTGCTCCTCCCAGAAGTTCAGGCCGAGCTCGCGCTCGTGCCGCAGCGCCGTGCCGAACATGCACTGGGTGGACATGACACGCCCCTGGCGTATCTCGTCCGCCGTGCGGTTGGACATGACGGTGACTTCGTATCCCCGGGACTGCAGCCCCAGGGCCAGCTGGAGCCCGGACTGGCCGGCTCCCACGATCAGTATCTTGCGCAAGGCGGCATGCTCTCTCGTACGGTGCGGCTTGGGTGCGTCCGGTGGGCGTCCCCACGACTCCCCCGGAAGACTGCTACTCCGGCTGGGCGACGAGGGCCTGCTTGACCAGGGCCAGCAGCACCTGGATCACCGACTGGCGGTCGCGGGCGTCGCATATCACCACCGGGATCTCGTCCGGCACGGCGAGCGCCTCGCGGACGTCGATCTCGTCGTAGGCGGTGGTGCCCTCGAAGTGGTTGACCGCCACGGCGTAGGGCAGGCCGCTGCTCTCGAAGTAGTCCAGCGCCGGGAAGGCGTCGGCCAGCCGGCGGGTGTCGGCGAGGACGACCGCGCCGATCGCCCCGCGCACCAGGTCGTCCCACATGAACCAGAAGCGCTGCTGGCCGGGGGTCCCGAACAGGTAGAGCACCAGCTCCCGGTCGAGCGTGATCCGGCCGAAGTCCATCGCCACCGTGGTGGTGGTCTTGTCCGGGGTGGAACCGAGGTCGTCGATGTCCTCACTGGCCCGTGTCATCACCGCCTCGGTGGTGAGCGGGGTGATCTCCGAGACCGCGCCGACGAAGGTGGTCTTGCCGACGCCGAAGCCGCCCGCCACCACGATCTTGGTCGAGGTGGGGGCACGGCTCACGTCCAGCTGCCACTCCTGCAGGCCGTCTTCTTCCGCGAGGGACGGCATGTCAGAGCCTGCGAAGTCCACCGAGCACCCTTTCCAGCAGCGCGCGATCCGGGGCCCCGGGCCCGTGCCCGGTCCCGTACACGCGGATCCTTCCCTGATCGGCCAGGTCGCTGAGCAGCACCCGGACGACACCGAGCGGCATGCGCAGCAGCGCCGAGATCTCCGCCACCGAACGCATCCGCCGGCACAGCTCCACGATGGCCCGCATCTCCGGCATGACGCGCTCGGCCCAGCTGCCCGAGGTCAGCTCCCGGCGCTCGGTGGAGCCGTCGATCGTCGCGACGAAGGTCTCCACCAGCAGCACGTGGCCGAAGGACGTACGGCCGCCGGTCAGCGCGTACGGCCGCACCCGGGCGGCCCTGCGCCCGGCGCCCCGTACCGGGAGCGCGGCGGCGGTCTGGGCCGCGGCGATCAGCGGACGGCGCATCAGCGGCCCCCCTCGATCGCGTGACGCAGCTCCGTACGGAGCGCGGGGGTGAGCGCATGCCCGGCCCGGCCCACGAACAGGGCCATGTGGTAGGCCACCACACTCATGTCGCACTCGGCGTCCGCGCTGACGCCGAGCAGCGAACCGTCCCCGATCGTCATGACGAACACACTGCCGTTCTCCATCGAGACCGCCGTCTGGCGCACGCCGCCGCCGTCCATCAGGCGCGCGGCGCCGTCGGTCAGCGAGGCGATGCCGGAGACCACCGTGGCCAGGTCGGCGGAGGTGCCCGCCGGGCCCTTGGGCCGTTCGGCCGCGCCGTCCGCCGCGTCCTCGTCCGCCGCGCCGGCCTCGTCCTCGGGCTCCGAGGTCAGCAGCAGCAGTCCGTCCGAGGACACGACGGCCACGGAGCGGACCCCGGGCACGTCCTCCACGAAATTGCTCAGCAGCCACTGGAGGCTACGTGCCTCGTGGCTCAGGCCCCGTTCACTCTGGGTGTCCGTACCGGCCGACATCAACCGCGTGCCTCCTCGACGCCTTCGGCTTCGACTTGTTGGTGTCCCCCCGAACTGCCTGCCGTCGCGGCCGCGTCCGCGGCCGTCCTCGGGGCGGGCAGGCCGCGCCGGATCTCCCGCGTCTCGGCCTCGGCCTCCGCCCGGCCGTCGCGCAGGCCCCGGGCGAAGCCGCCGAGCTTGCGCCGCAGCTCCTCCGGGTCGACGCCGCCGCCCTGCCGGGCCCGTCCGCGGACCTGCGGTTCACCCGAGAGCCCCGTGGACCGTGGCACCCGCTGCGGAAGCCCCTTGGCGGTGAGCCCCGCGCCCTCCGGCACCCGCGCGGAGTCCGGTGCGGGCGCCGCGGGCGAAGTCGCGGGCGCCTCGGCCGGTGCCGGCGCGGCTTCCGGTGCGGGGGCGGGCTGGTCGGCGCGGGCGTGCTCGACGGCGTGGCCCCCGGGCCCGGTTGTGTCGCCCGGCCCGGGCGCCGGCTCCCACACGGGCTCCACGGCCGCCGGTGCCGTCCGCTCCGGCTCCCCGGCCCGCTCCTCGCGCGCACGCCGCTGCGCCTCGCGCGGCCGCCACGGCTCGCCCGCGACGGCCGCCTCCACCGGGGTCTGCGGGCCTTCCGGGTCCTGCGCGGGAGCGGTGAGCGCCGCGGGGACGACCACCACGGCGGTGGTGCCGCCGCGCTTGGCGTCGCGGAGCTGGACGCGGATGCCGTGCCGGGCGGCGAGCCGGGCGACGACGTGGACGCCGATGCCGGTGGCCTCCGCACCGGAGGCGTGCTCCGCGGGATCCGCCTCGGTCAGCAGCGCGTTGAGCTCGTCCAGCCGGGCCGTGGGGATGCCGATGCCCTGGT
The DNA here is from genome assembly GCF_057707815.1 of Actinacidiphila sp. bgisy160. Lineage (NCBI taxonomy): Bacteria > Bacillati > Actinomycetota > Actinomycetes > Kitasatosporales > Streptomycetaceae > Actinacidiphila > Actinacidiphila sp. bgisy160. The sequence goes on along the minus strand of NZ_JBYIQW010000060.1, from coordinate 26,269 downwards.
CCTCGACCGACAGCATCAGCTCGCCGCTCTCCAGCGTCCAGCCGGACAGCTCCACCTCGGTCTCCGGCGGGGAGAACGCGGCCGCGTTCTCCAGGAGCTCGGCGATCAGGTGGCTGAGGTCGTCGCAGGCGAAGCCGGCGATGCGTCCCGCGGGCAACTGCTGGATGCGGACCCGCTCGTACTTGTCGATCTCGGAGACCGCGGCGCGCGCCACGTCGACCAGCGGGACGGGCTTGGGGTGTGCGTGGCCGTGCTCGGCGCCGGCGAGCAGCAGCAGGTTCTCGCTGTTGCGGCGCATCCGGGTGGCCAGGTGGTCCAGCCTGAACAGCTGGGCGAGCTCGTCCGGGTCGTGGACGAGTTCCTCCAGTCGCTCGATCAGCGTGAGCTGGCGCTCGACCAGACCGAGGGTGCGCATCGTCAGGCTGACGTAGGTGCCGTGCACGTCGCCCCGCAGGGTGCCCAGGCGCGCGGTGAGTGCCTCCTGCCGGCCGTGCAGCGCGTCGCGTTCCGCGGCGAGGGCGTCCCGTACGCCCTGGAGCCTGGTGTGCTCCGCGTCCTGATCGGCGACGCGCCCGCGCAGCCCGGCGACCTCGGCGCGGAGCGCGTTGACGGCCCGGGCCGTCGCCGCGAACTCGTCGGAGCCGACGACTCTGACCTGTTCCCCGGCGGGGACGTCCCCACGGGCGAAGCGGCCCAGCGCGGCGGCCGGCCGGGTGATCGAGCGGGCCGTGGAGACGCCGACACCGAGAACGAGCAGGAAGCACACCGAGGCGAGGGCGACGTGGAGTTCGAGGGCCGTCACGTCGTCGTCGCGCAGCGCGGCGAGCCGGTCGGCGGCGGCGGCCGCGAGCGAGGACTCGACGCCGCGCATCATGTCGACCCGCGCCGAGAGCGCCGCCTGGACCGCTCCCGGCTTCAGCGCGTGGTCGGCGGCGGACAGCGAGGAGCCGTTCAGCAGTTGCTTCAGGCGCTTGTCGGCCAGGTTGACGTCGGAGCCGGTGACCGTCTGGTCGTACTGCTCGACCGCGGCCCGCGAGGCACCGCCGCGGAAGCCGGCGAGCGCGGACCGCTCGCTGACGGCGGCGGTCTGCGCGGCGCCGACCAGGTCGGACTGCTCGCCGCCCGCGGTGAGCGCGCCGACCAGCAGGCCGCGCTGGACGGAAGCCTGGTCGACGGCGCGGGCGAGGTCGGGCAGCGCGGTGGTGTCGGCGGAGGCACCGCGGGCGGGCAGCGAGCGGGCGACGGCGGAGCCGACCCCGTTCAGCGCCCGGATCACCGGGTCGTAGGCCGCGACGACCGCCTCGGCGGAGCCGGGGCCGGGGCCGGAGAGCACCTTCCGCCGGACGGCGGGCAGTTCCCGAAGCTGCCGGACGACCTCGGCGGTCGCGTCGGCGAAGGCCGGGGCGTCGTCGGTGTCGGCGTCGGCCGCCGCCGCCAGCACCTCCTCGGTCTGGCGGTCGACCCGCTGCCGCTGGGTCCCGGAGACACCCGTGCCGCCCTCGGCGGAACGGCCGCCGGCCACGTGGACGGCCATGCCGTCGCGTTCGTCTGCCAGGGCGTGGGACAACGAGACCGCCTGGGCCTCCAGCCGTGCCATGCCCACCAGCCGCTGGGACTCGGCCAGATCGCGCACGCCGGTGGCCACGCCCGGAGCGGACGCGGCCAGGACCGTGACGGCGCAGATCAGCAGGGCGCCCAGCAGTCTCTGCCGTACGCGCTTGGTCCGCGGGTTACGTCGTGTTCGCACCGGTGCTCGCTATCCCGTCTCGCCTGTCAACTGGTCTCGAGATGACGACACATCGGCCGAGCGCCGAGCGCCGAGCACGGCAACGTCTGGCCTCATCCCGGCATCGTCCCGACCTTCTCAGGCCGGCCCGGAATGCGGATGTGCGTCCCCCGCCCCGACACTCGAACGAGTGAATCGCACCGACAAGTTGACGTTCAACTCCCCGACTGGATCGTTACGCGTGCGTCTGCCGGTCGGCCGGATCCGGAACTGGCATCGGAGCCGCCGCCCTGGCAGGATGCGCACCTTCACTCACCGGTAACCCCCGGTGACCACCCCCGGGGTTCGAACAGCTCCCCCGGGCGGTTGCTGGAGACTGGCCGCATGCGCATCGAGACGGCGACCGAGCCCGGCAGCCCCGGACGCCCCAACGAGGACTTCGTCGCGGTGGCCATGCCCGCGTCAGGCGGCGGCGGTTCACTGGTCCTGCTGGACGGCGTGACCCCTCCCGACGGCCTCACCGGATGCCGTCACGACGTCCCCTGGTACGTCGCCCACCTGGGCGGATCCATGATCGAACTGTCCGTTTCGCCCGCGGCCCCGAGCCTGGCGGAGTGTCTCGCGGAATCCCTCCGGCGCACTGCCGACGCGCACCGCGACACCTGTGACCTTTATCACCGTCGCACCCCGCAGGCGACCGTGGTGGCGGTCCGCTGGAATGCGGACACCCTGGAGCATCTGGTGCTATCCGACTCGGTGTTGCTCATCGAGGACACCGTAGGTCACGTCGGTGCCGTGCTCGACGACCGGCTGCGCCGGCTGCCCGGTCCGGTGCCCGCGCTGCGCGCCGCGGTGCGTGCCCTGCCGCGCGGCACCGCCGCCCGCGCCGCGGCGGCGGCGGAGTACGGGCGGGCGGTGGAGGCCCTGCGCAACGTCGAGGGCGGCTTCTTCACCGCGGCGGCGGACCCCGCGGTCGCGGCACGCGCCGTCACCGGCACCCGGCCGCGCTCGCAGGTCCGCGCGGTCGCGGCCCTGACGGACGGCGCCGCCCGGCTGGTCGAGGTCTTCCACGAGCAGGACTGGCGGGGCACGTTCACGCTGCTGCGCAAGGCCGGCCCCGAGGAGCTCCTGCGGCGCGTGCGCGCCGCGGAGCACGCGGACCCGGAAGGCATCCACTTCCCGCGCGGCAAGGCACGCGACGACGCGACCGCGGTGTTCGCCCGGTGGTGACGGCGGCATGGCGTACGCCGGGCGCAGGACCACACGGGTCGGGGACCCCACGGGTCGGGCGCTACGCGCTCTCCTGCTCCTGCGAGGCGTTCAGCTGGCCCAGCAGCCGGGCCAGTTCCCGCAGTTCGTCCCGGTCCCAGCCGCTGAGGCGGTTGACGTAGCGCGCCCGGCGGGCCTGGCGGACGCGTGAGAAGCGCTCGGCGCCCTCCGTGGTGAGCTGCACCAGGAAGGCCCGGCCGTCGGCGGGGTCGGGCTCGCGCCGGATGAGCCCGAGCACCTCCAGGGCGCGCAGTTGACGGCTCATCGTGGCCTTGCCGACGCCGAAGTAGCCGGCGAGCACGGTGGCCCGCTCGGGGCCGGTCTCGGCGAGCCTGGCGAGAATCCCGTACGCCGCGGGCTCCAGGTCCGGGTGGACCTCGCGGGCCATCTCGCCGGAGGAGGCGCGGGCACGCCGCAACAGGACGGTGAGCTCGCGTTCGAGCGCCTCCATCACGGGGTCCGCCTCCCTGGGGGAGCCGGCGGTTCCGGCCACCTGGTCACCCGCCTTCCGTCGTGAGAACTACTCGTCTCCGGCCGCCGTACGCGCAGCGTCCCCAGTATTTCGCAGGCGTGCACCAACGGCGTGACCAGGGGCCCTTCCGCGTCCGGTGTCCCGGCGACCGGCCCGCGCCCGCCGCGGGCCGCACGCACGGGAGCGGCCCCTCCTCAGGCCGTGGGAGGGGCCGCTGTCCATTCACCCGGTCAGGGGCCTCGGCTCAGGCCGCGACCGAGGCCTCCAGGCCGGAGTCCGCCTCGGTGACGGCGGGCACCAGGGCCAGCTTCAGCACGTGCCGGACGTCCGAGACCGCGTGGACCTCCAGCTTCTCCAGGACCTCGGCGGGGACGTCGTCCAGATCCGCCTCGTTCCTCTTGGGGATCACCACGGTGGTGATCCCGGCACGGTGCGCCGCCAGCAGCTTCTGCTTGACGCCACCGATCGGCAGCACACGCCCGGTCAGCGACACCTCGCCGGTCATCGCCACGTCGTCACGGACCCGGCGCCCCGACAGGAGCGAGGCCAGCGCCGTGGTCATGGTGATGCCCGCGCTCGGCCCGTCCTTGGGAACCGCGCCCGCCGGGACGTGCAGGTGGACGCCGCGCTCCTTCAGGTCACCGACCGGCAGCTCCAGTTCGGCGCCGTGCGAGCGCAGGAAGGAGAGCGCGATCTGCGCGGACTCCTTCATCACGTCGCCCAGCTGGCCGGTGAGCTGCAGTCCGCTGCCGCCGGTCTCCGGGTCGGCCAGCGACGCCTCGATGTAGAGGACGTCACCGCCCGCGCCGGTCACCGCCAGACCCGTGGACACGCCCGGCACCGCCGTGCGCCGCTCCTGCGGGTCCTGCGCGGACTCCGGCACGTGGTGCGGCCGCCCGATGAGCTCGCGCAGGTCCTCCGGGGTCACGGTGTACGGCAGCTCGCGCTCGCCGAGCTCGTGCTTGGCGGCGACCTTCCGCAGGATGCGGGCGATCGACCGCTCCAGGGTGCGCACCCCCGCCTCGCGGGTGTACTCCCCGGCCAGCCTGCGCAGGGCCGCGTCGTCGACCGTCACCTCGTCCTCGCCGAGCCCGGCCAGCTCGCGCTGGCGCGGCAGCAGGTGGTCACGGGCGATGACGACCTTCTCGTCCTCGGTGTAGCCGTCCAGCCGCACCAGCTCCATGCGGTCCAGCAGCGGCTCCGGGATGGCCTCCAGGACGTTGGCGGTGGCGAGGAACACCACGTCGCTCAGGTCCAGCTCGACCTCCAGGTAGTGGTCCCGGAAGGTGTGGTTCTGCGCCGGGTCCAGGACCTCCAGCAGGGCCGCGGCCGGGTCGCCGCGGTAGTCGGAGCCGACCTTGTCGATCTCGTCCAGCAGGACCACCGGGTTCATCGACCCGGCCTCCTTGATGGCGCGGACGACACGGCCGGGCAGCGCGCCCACGTAGGTGCGCCGGTGGCCGCGGATCTCCGCCTCGTCGCGGACGCCGCCGAGCGCGACGCGCACGAACTTGCGCCCCATGGCGCGGGCCACGGACTCGCCGAGCGAGGTCTTGCCGACGCCGGGCGGGCCCACCAGGGCCAGCACCGCGCCTCCGCGACGGCCGCCGACGACCCCGAGTCCGCGGTCGGTGCGGCGCTTGCGCACGGCCAGGTACTCGGTGATGCGTTCCTTCACGTCCTCCAGGCCCGCGTGGTCGGCGTCCAGCACCGCCCGCGCGCCGGGGATGTCGTAGGCGTCCTGGGTCGTGGTGTTCCACGGCAGCTCCAGGACGGTGTCCAGCCAGGTGCGGATCCAGCTGCCCTCGGGGGACGCGTCGCTGGACCGCTCCAGCTTCTCGACCTCCTTCAGGGCGGCCTCGCGCACCTTCTCGGGCAGGTCGGCGGCCTCGACGCGGGAACGGTAGTCGTCCGCCTCGTCCTCCGGGTCGCCGTTCAGCTCGGCCAGCTCCTTGCGGACGGCCTGCAGTTGCTGGCGGAGCAGGAACTCGCGCTGCTGCTTCTCCATGCCCTCCTGGACGTCCTTGCGGATGGTCTCGGCGACGTCCTGCTCGGCCAGGTGGTCGCGCAGCCACTGCGTGGCCAGCCGCAGCCGGGCGACCGGGTCCAGGGTCTCCAGCAGCTCGATGCGCTGCTTGGTGGTCAGGAAGCCGGAGTAGCCGGCGTTGTCGGCGAGCTGCGAGACGTCCTCGATCTGCTGGACGCGGTCCACGACCTGCCAGGCGCCCCGCTTGCGCAGCCAGCTGGTGGCCAGCGCCTTGTATTCCTTCATGAGCTCCGCGACGGTGCCGGGGGCCTCGGCCGGTGCGGGCTCGGAGAGCTCGGTGCCCTCCACCCACAGGGCGCCGCCGGGGCCCGTCGTGCCTGCGCCGATGCGCACGCGGCTCACGGCACGGAGCACGGCACCGGGATCGCCGTCCGACAGGCGTCCCACCTGCTCGACGGTGCCCAGTGTGCCGACGCCCACGTAGTCCCCGTCGACCCGGGGAACGAGCAGGACCCGCGGCTTGTTGCCGAGACCGGGCCGACCGGACCGCTGTGCGGCCTGGGCGGCCTCGACCGCGGCCCGCGCCTCGGCGTCGGTCAGGTCCACCGGCACGACCATGCCGGGCAGGACCACCGCGTCGTCGAGGGGCAGCACGGGCAGGGTGAGCGGCGCGAACGCCGACGAAGACGATTGAGCCATTATCTCTCCCTAAGCAATGAAGTTGAGCTACACAGGCTCAATGCATCTGATGCCCTCGGTGTTCCCCAGGCCGCGTTCGCTCTGAGCGATCAGCCGCGGCGCGCACCGTGTCGACGGCGACACCGACGGCATCGGCGTCTGCGCGGCCCGCCCGTCGGCGCCCGGCGCGGGCGAACCGGGAGCACGTGTCCGGAGACCGGCTGTTCCGAGCCGGGCGGCAGCCACTGAGAGGGGCTGGCTTCGGGCCCGCGGGGTGGACTCCTCGCCTCGCCGGCCACGACCGTCGGCAGACGCGGCCTCCGGCCTCACCGGACACGCGCCCCCGAGAACCGCCGGCGGCAGCGGCGGCGATAGAGGGGTGTGAGACTCTTCCGGCCCATGAGCCACGAGCCCCCCGGGGACGACGCGCTCCTGCGCGCGATCGCCCGGGGCGACGCCCAGGCCCTCGCGGATCTGTATGACCGCCATTCCGGATGGCTGCACGCCCGGCTCACGCGGCGCTGCTCCGACCCCGAGACCGTCCGTGAGGTGCTGCAGGACACCTTCGTCACGGCCTGGCGCTCCGCGCGGGGCCATCGCGGCGGAGCCGTGGGCGGCTGGTTGTGGGTGATCGCCGTTCGGCGACTGGCGGACGCCCGCCGCGCCGCGGCGCGGGCCGGCACCCGCGACCTGCTGGCCGCCGAGGAACCGGGCACCACCCCCTCCGCCGAGGAGCACGTCCTGGCCGGGCTGGAGTACGGCGACGTGGGCGCCGCGCTCGACCGGATCTCCCCGGAGCTGCGGGCCGTGCTGCGGGCCACCGTGATCGACGGCCTCACCACCCGTGAGACCGCGCGCCTGCTCGGCATCCCCGAAGGCACCGTCAAGACCCGGGCCTCGCGAGCGCGCCGGGAACTGCGCGCCGCCCTCGCGGCCCTCGACCCCGCGGGAGGTACCGCATGATGACCCCGGCCCGGGGGCGCCCCCGGCGTTCCCCGTCGACCCCGCGCTCGGCCCCGCGCCGGAACCGCGGCGCCTGGCACGTACCCGAGGACACCGCCGCCGCCTACGCCGACGGCACCCTCGCCGACACCGCCGCCTGGTCGGTGGACAAGCACCTGGAGTCGTGCGCGGCCTGCTCCGCCCGGATCTCCGCGCTGGTCCGGGCGGGCGCGGGCGGAGCGGTCCTCGCCGAGGTCCGGGACGCCGTGCTCGCCGCGGCCGCGGGCACCTCGCCGCCGAGGGCGGAGCCGCGGACGGCCGCTGCCCGGCCCTGGCTCGCCGCGGTCCGCTCCGCGCGCACGCTGCGTCCCGCCTGGGTGGCGTCGGTGCTGCTGATGCTGGCGGCGGCCGTGGCGCTGACACGTTTCGGCTGGGCGCCGCAGGGACGCCCCTGGCTGCTGGTACTCACCCCGGCGCTGCCGCCGGTGGGCGTGGCCCTCGCGTACGGGCGGTACGGCGATCCGGCCCACGAGCTGGCCGCGTCGACGCCCTCCGGCGGGCTGCGGCTGCTGCTGACGCGCACCGGAGCCGTGCTGGCGGTGTGCGTGCCGCTGCTGACCGCCGCCGGAGGCGTCCTGGCGGGCACGGGCGCGGCGGTGGCGTGGCTGCTGCCGGGCCTCGTGCTCACCGGGGCCACGCTCGCGCTGGGCAGCTGGACAGGCTGCCACCGGGCCGCCGCCGTGGTGACCGGGGGCTGGCTGTGCGCGGTCGTCCTGTGCGGGCTCCCACCCGAGTCCGCCCCCCTGCTGCTCTCCCCCACCGCGCAGCCCGCCTGGGCCGCGGCCGGCGCCGCCTGCGCCCTTCTTCTGATCCTTCGCCGTACCTCTTTCGACCACCTGGAGCGCCCATGAGCACCGAGACGACCGTCTCCGTCGACGGTCTGACCGTGAGACACCGCAGGACCACCGCCCTGGAAGCCCTCGACCTGCGGTTCGGGCGCGGAGTCCACGGGCTTCTCGGCCCCAACGGCGCCGGGAAGACCTCGCTGATCCGGGTGCTGGCCACCGTGGCCGGGCACCAGTCGGGCCGCCTGGAACTGCTGGGCCACGATCCGGCGACCCAGCCCGGGCGCACCGCGATCCGGCGGCGCCTCGGCTACCTGCCGCAGGAGTTCGGCTACTACCCGGGCTTCACTGCGCGCGAGTTCGTGGCCTACGTGGCCTGGCTCAAGGAGATGCCCGCGACCGCGGTACCGGCGGCCGTCGAGCGGGCACTGGAGCGGGTCGGCCTCGGCGACCGTGCCGACGCGAAGCTCAGGACCCTGTCCGGCGGCATGGTGCGCCGGGTCGGCATCGCCCAGGCCATCGTCAACGACCCGTACCTGCTGCTGCTCGACGAGCCGACGGCCGGCCTCGACCCGGAGCAGCGGGTGGAGTTCCGCGCCCTGCTCAGGGAAGTGGGCGCCACCGCGACCGTCCTGGTCGCCACCCACCTCGTCGAGGACGTGGCCGCCGCCTGCACGGACGTGACGCTGCTCGCCGGCGGCCGGGTCGCCTTCCGCGGTACGGCGGCGGAACTGGCCGCGGCCGGGGACGACGACGGGGCCGGGGACAGCCCGATCGAGCGCGGCTACACGGCGGCGCTGCGCCGCCACCGCGCCGCGGCCGCCGGCGTCCGGGAGGCCGCCGTATGAGCACCACGGACACCCTGGTCTCCCCTCCGCAGGCACCTCCCGCCGCCGCGCCCCGTGCGCGGCGCGCCCCCCGCACCGAGCTGCTGCGCGGCTACGGGCCGTGGACGGGGGTCGCCGTGGCCGGCGGCGTCCTCGTCGCCGTACTGGCCAGGCGGTACTCGCTGGGGGACAGCTGGGCGGTGCTCCACGGCTCGCTGCGCGAGGCGGGCCTGCTCCTCGGCGGTCCGCTCGCCCTCGCCGCGGGCTGCTGGCAGGGCGGGCGCGAACGGCGGCGCGGCACCGGCGACCTGCTCGCCTCGGCCGCGCGGTCACCGCTGCGCAGGGCGCTGGTGGCGGCCCTGCCGTCGATGGTCTGGCCGGTGCTGGGCTATCTGACGGCAGCGGGCCTGTGTCTGGCGCTGGTCCTGCCGTACGCGTCCTACGGCCACCCCTCGTGGGACCGGCCGGCCGCCGACGCGGTGGCGCTGGCCGCCATGGGCGCGCTCGGTTTCGCGGCGGGGCGGGCCCTGCCCTGGCGGTTCACGGCACCGCTGCTCGCGGTCGCCGGGTATCTGCTGCTCGGCATCGGCGCCTACGGCGAGTCAGGCGCCACGGTGCTCAGCCCCGCGTACGCCGGTCCCCCCGGTGACGCCCCGGTCTGGTGGGCGGGCCCCGTCGCGGCGGTGTGGTGCGCCGGACCGGCCGCCGCCGCGCTGCTGGCCGGTCACGCCCGGCGGCGGGTGATCGCCGTTCTGCCGCTGGTCGTCGCCGTCGCGGCCGCGTCCGTCCTGTACCGCAGCGACGACGATCTGTGGCGTCCCGACCCCGCCGCTTCCGCGCTCGTCTGCGACCAGGGCACCCCGACGGTGTGCGTCCGCGCGGTGCACGGCTCGGCGCTGCCCGCGGTACGCGCGGTGGTGGACCGCATCGACGCCCGGCTGGACGGCGCCCCGGGAGCGCCCGTCCGGTACCGCGAGGGGGGATCGCCGGAGACGGCGCCGCCCGGGGAGGTCCGGTTCCAGCTGTACGGCGGCGTCTTCCGAGGCCGCCTCGGCGACGACGGCATGCTCTACCGGGACTTCGTGTACGCCGTCTCCTCCACGGCTCCGTGCGAGAGGAACCAGGTCGGTGCGCGCGCCCACGCCAATGAGTACGCCGCCCAGGAGTGGCTGCGCCTCGGGCGACCCCTCTCCCCCGCCGACGGGGCCGGGAACCGCCTCGCGCGCGCGGCGGCGGACCGGTTGCGCGCCATGACGCCCGACGACCGCCGCGCCTGGCTGGGCCGTTACCTGGCCGGCGTCCGGGCCTGCGACATCGGCGGGGTGCCGGCGCCGTGACCCCCACCGGACCCGTCGAGGAGGCCTCACGATGACCCCTTCCCTTCTGTCGCTCTATGTCCGCTCGCGCGGCCTGCCCGGCGCCGCCGCCGCGCTGGCCGTCCTCTTCGCCGCCTCCCGCTGGAGCGCGGACTGGCTGGTCGGCCGCCCGTTCTACGGCACCGGCGCGCGCGTCCCGGTGGTCGTCCTCGCCCCGGTCCTCACGGCGGCCGTCATCGGCGTCTCGCTCCACACCCACTCCCGGGAAGTGGACCGCGGTGCCCCGCTGCCCTGGTGGCGGTGGCGGGCCGTGCACCTGCTCGCCCTCACCGGGCCGGCGGTGCTCTGCCTGGGCGTCGCGGTCCCCGGGGACCCCGGCCACTTCGGCGCCCCGACGATGGTCCGGGGTGTCCTCGGCTTCACCGGGCTCGCGGCCGCGGGCGCCGCCGTCCTGGGTGCCCGGCTGAGCTGGCTGCCGCCGGTGCTCTACGGCGGCGCCGTCTATCTCGTGGCGCCCCGTACGCCGGGCGGAGCGGCCGCCGTGTGGGCCTGGTCGATGCAGCCGGGCGCGCAGTCCGCGGCATGGGTGACCGCCGTCGCCCTCTTCGTGGGCGGCGCGGCCCTGGTGGCCGTCCGGGGGCCGGCCCCGGAGGGCCGCGGGTAAATACTCCGTCCGGCCCGCGGACCCGCCTCATTACGCTGGGTCCATGTACACGAACGACGAGGAACGGCCCGTCACGCTCGACCGGCGTGACGGGCCGTTCGGCGAGGTCGCCCTGCGGCGCACCGGCGGGCGCTACGAGATCATCGCCAACGGCACCTTCCTGATGGACACCTCCGACGGCCGCTCGGAGCGGCTGCTCGTCGACGCGGCGCTGGACGCGCTGCCGGCGGACCGGGCGGACCTGTCGGTGCTGATCGGCGGACTCGGGGTGGGTTTCTCGCTCGCGCGGGCGGCGGCCGAACCGCGGTGGACGCGCATCGCGGTGGCCGAGCGGGAGCGGGCGGTGGTCGACTGGCACCGCTCGGGACCGCTGGGCGCCTTCTCCGAGCACGCGCTGGAGGACCCGCGGGTCAGCGTGGTCGAGGGCGATCTGGTGGCGTACGTCCGGAACGCGGACGTGACGTACGACGCACTGTGCCTGGACATCGACAACGGCCCGGACTGGACGGTCACCGAGGGCAACGGGGGGCTGTACGGTCCGGCGGGCCTCGCGGCCTGCGGGGAGCGGCTCGAACCCGGTGGCGTACTGGCGGTATGGTCGGCGCAGCCGTCCGCCGCGTTCGAGGACGCACTGCGGTCGGCGCGGTTCACGCAGGTCCGGACCATCGAGATCCCGGTGAATCGGGGCGTTCCGGATGTCGTGCACCTGGCAATCAAACCCGCATAGCCGCGGCGTCGTCCCGCCCCGTACGCTGCAGCGCAACGCAAACGACCATGGGGGACCCCACATGGACAGCACACAGCCGACGACGGCCGACGCCGCAGCGGTGGCGGCCACCCCCGGTGCGCAGCGCCGCGTGCTGGTGGTGGAGGACGACGCCACGATCGCCGACGCCATCGCGGTACGCCTGCGGGCCGAGGGCTTCCAGGTCCGCACCGCGGGCGACGGTCCCGCCGCCGTGGAGACCGCCGCCTCCTGGCAGCCCGACCTCCTCGTCCTCGACGTCATGCTCCCCGGGTACGACGGCCTGGAGGTCTGCCGCCGCGTGCAGGCCTCACGTCCGGTCCCGGTGCTGATGCTGACCGCCCGGGACGACGAGACCGACATGCTGGTCGGGCTCGGCGTGGGCGCCGACGACTACATGACCAAGCCCTTCTCGCTGCGCGAGCTGGTCGCCCGGGTCCATGTGCTGCTGCGCCGCGTGGAGCGCGCCACGATCGCCGCACGCGACCCGCGCGGCGCCAACATGCAGCTCGGCGACCTGGAGATCGACAACGCCCAGCGCCGGGTCCGGGTCCGGGGTGCCGACGTGCACCTCACCCCGACCGAGTTCGACCTGCTGGTCTGCCTGGCACAGCAGCCGCGCGCGGTGCTCTCCCGGGAGCAGCTGCTCGCCGAGGTGTGGGACTGGGCGGACGCCTCCGGCACCCGCACCGTCGACAGCCACGTCAAGGCACTGCGGCGGAAGATCGGCGCGGAACGCATCCGTACCGTGCACGGGGTCGGCTACGCGCTCGAGACGCCCACGCCGTGAGCCCCTACAGCGCGCCGCGCCCGCCGACGCTGCGGGAACGTGTCTGGGCCGCGCTGAGGCCGTACGACCCCTTCCGGTCGATCAAGGCGGCGCTGCAGTACCTGGTGCTCGCCTCGGTGCTCATCACCACGGGCCTGATCTTCGTGGCGATGCACTCCGCGACCGAGATCCGGATCATCACGATCTTCTCGATCATCGCCTCACTGCTGATCTCGCAACTGGTGGCGCACGGGCTGACCGCGCCGCTGCGTGAGATGACCTCGGTCGCCGGTGCCATGGCGCGCGGCGACTACAGCCGGCGGGTCACGGCCGTGCGCCGCGACGAGGTCGGCGAGCTGGCCGAGACCTTCAACCGGATGGCCGCCGACCTGGAGGCCGTCGACCAGCACCGCAAGGAGCTGGTGGCGAATGTCTCGCACGAGCTGCGCACCCCGATCGCGGCACTGCGCGCGGTCCTGGAGAACGTCGTGGACGGGGTCTGCGAGGCCGACCCGGAGACCATGCGCACCGCGCTGCAGCAGGCGGAGCGGCTGAGCCTGCTCGTCGCCCACCTGCTGGACCTCTCCCGCCTGGACAACGGCATCGTGCCGCTGGACGCCAAGCGTTTCGAGGTCTGGCCCTACCTGTCGGCGGTGATCAAGACCGCCGGGCTCGGCCTGCAGGACTCCCAGGCGCCCGCCGGGCGGGCGCGCAAGGACGTCCACCTCCACCTGGACGTCTCGCCGCCGGAGCTGACCGCGTACGCGGACGCCGAGCGGCTGCACCAGGTGGTCGCCAACCTGATCGACAACGCCGTCAAGCACAGCCCGCCCAGCGGCCGGGTCACCGTCCGCGCCCGCCGCGGCACCGGCCCAGGCAGCCTCGACCTGGAGGTCCTGGACGAGGGCCCGGGCATACCGGAGGCCGAGCGCACCCGCGTCTTCGAGCGGTTCAACCGCGGCACCGCGGGACCGGGCGACGGCGGGACGGGGCTCGGGCTGGCGATCGCGCGCTGGGCGGTGGATCTCCACGGCGGACGTATCGCGGTCGCGGAATCCCCCCGCGGCTGCCGGATCCGCGTCACCCTCCCGGGTACCGCCCCGGCGTCGGCTTGACGCTCCAGCCTGGGCGGATGTTGCCAGAGGCAACCGGACCAGTCGATTCAGCACCTCATTCCCGCCAAACTCCGCGCCGAAACCGCCTTTCCGATGTGACTTAGGCGACGACTGGCCTCCCCGCCTGCAGGAAACGCTCGGGTAGGCGTAGCCTTTATTTCCGCTGTCCATCACCTTGTGAAGCGGAAGAGGGCGGTTGCCGCCGTGTCGCCACACCCCAATAGCTCGAGCTCCCCCGACCTCCGGTCGGGCGGTACCCCCGGGACCGAAACCGATGGGCAGGGCCAGGGCCCTGCCGCGGGCTTCGGGCCCAACGAGTGGCTTGTCGATGAGATCTACCAGCAGTACCTCCAGGACCCGAACTCGGTGGACCGAGCCTGGTGGGACTTCTTCGCCGATTACAAGCCGGGAGCGGATACGGGTTCCGCAGTCGCCTCGGGCCAGCCTCAGGCGGCCCCCGCAGCGCCGCCGGCCGCTCCGGCCGCACCCGCTGCTCCCGCTCCGGCCGCGGCGCCCGTGACGCCCGCCGCCGCGCCGGCCCCGGCCGCCGCCCAGGCCCCCGCCGCCGCGCCGGCCCCGGCCCCCGCGCCGGTCGCGCCCGTCGCCCCGGCCCCCGCGAAGCCCGTCGCCGAGAAGCCCACTCCGGCGCAGCCGCAGCCGACGGCCAAGGCCGCCCCGGCCACCGAGGCTGCCCAGGGACCGGAGTACGTGACGCTGCGCGGCCCGTCCGCGGCCGTGGCGAAGAACATGAACGCCTCGCTGGAGCTGCCCACGGCCACGTCCGTGCGTGCCATCCCGGTGAAGCTGCTGTTCGACAACCGCATCGTCATCAACAACCACCTCAAGCGCGCCCGCGGCGGCAAGGTCTCCTTCACCCACATCATCGGCTACGCCATGGTGCAGGCGCTGAAGATCATGCCGGCGATGAACTGGTCGTTCGCGGAGAAGGACGGCAAGCCGACGCTGGTCAAGCCCGACCACGTCAACCTGGGCCTGGCCATCGACCTGGTCAAGCCCAACGGCGACCGCCAGCTGGTCGTCGCGGCCATCAAGAAGGCCGAGACCCTCAACTTCTTCGAGTTCTGGCAGGCCTACGAGGACATCGTCCGCCGCGCCCGCGTCGGCAAGCTGACGATGGACGACTTCTCCGGCGTCACCGTCTCGCTGACCAACCCCGGCGGCATCGGCACCGTCCACTCCGTGCCGCGCCTGATGCCCGGCCAGTCGGTGATCCTCGGCGTCGGCTCGATGGACTACCCCGCCGAGTTCCAGGGCACCTCCCAGGACACCCTGAACAAGCTGGGCATCTCCAAGGTCATGACGCTGACCAGCACCTACGACCACCGGGTCATCCAGGGTGCGGCGTCCGGCGAGTTCCTGCGCATCATGAACCAGCTCCTGCTGGGCGAGAACAACTTCTTCGACGACATCTTCAAGGCGCTGCGCATCCCCTACGAGCCGGTCCGCTGGCTCAAGGACATCGACGCCAGCCACGACGACGACGTCACCAAGGCCGCCCGCGTCTTCGAGCTGATCCACGCCTACCGGGTCCGCGGCCACGTCATGGCCGACACCGACCCGCTGGAGTACAAGCAGCGCAAGCACCCCGACCTGGACATCACCGAGCACGGGCTCACCCTGTGGGACCTGGAGCGCGACTTCGCGGTCGGCGGCTTCGCCGGCAAGTCGCTGATGAAGCTGCGCGACATCCTCGGCGTGCTGCGCGACTCGTACTGCCGCACCGTCGGCATCGAGTTCATGCACATCCAGGATCCGCTGCAGCGCAAGTGGATCCAGGACCGGGTCGAGCGCCAGCACACCAAGCCCGAGCGCGACGAGCAACTGCGCATCCTGCGCCGCCTCAACGCCGCCGAGGCCTTCGAGACCTTCCTGCAGACCAAGTACGTCGGCCAGAAGCGCTTCTCCCTGGAGGGCGGCGAGTCCGTCATCCCGCTGCTCGACGCCGTCATCGACGCGGCCGCCGAGTCGCGTCTGGACGAGGTCGTCATCGGCATGGCCCACCGCGGCCGCCTCAACGTGCTCGCCAACATCGTCGGCAAGTCGTACGCGCAGATCTTCCGCGAGTTCGAGGGCAACCTCGACCCGAAGTCGATGCACGGCTCCGGCGACGTGAAGTACCACCTGGGCGCCGAGGGCACCTTCACGGGCCTGGACGGCGAGCAGATCAAGGTCTCGCTGGCCGCCAACCCCTCGCACCTGGAGGCGGTCGACCCGATCGTCGAGGGCATCGCCCGCGCCAAGCAGGACGTCATCGGCAAGGGCGGCACGGACTTCACCGTCATGCCGGTCGTGCTCCACGGCGACGCGGCCTTCGCCGGCCAGGGCGTCGTGGCGGAGACCCTGAACATGTCGCAGCTGCGCGGCTACCGCACCGGCGGCACCGTGCACGTGGTGATCAACAACCAGGTCGGCTTCACCGCCGCCCCGGAGTCCTCGCGCTCGTCGATGTACAGCACCGACGTCGCGCGCATGATCGAGGCGCCGATCTTCCACGTGAACGGCGACGACCCGGAGGCCGTGGTCCGCGTCGCGCGGCTCGCCTTCGAGTTCCGCCAGGCGTTCAACAAGGACGTCGTCATCGACCTCATCTGCTACCGCCGCCGCGGTCACAACGAGGCCGACAACCCGTCCTTCACCCAGCCGCTGATGTACGACCTGATCGACAAGAAGCGCTCGGTGCGCAAGCTCTACACCGAGTCCCTCATCGGTCGCGGCGACATCACCCTGGAAGAGGCCGAGCAGGTCCTGCAGGACTACCAGGGCCAGCTGGAGAAGGTCTTCACCGAGGTCCGCGAGGCGACCGCGCCGGCCGCCGCGCAGCAGGAGGAGACCCAGGCCACCGGTCCGGAGTTCCCCGTCCCGGTGGACACCGCGATCAGCCAGGAGACCGTGAAGCGGATCGCCGCCTCGCAGGTCAACATCCCCGAGCGGATCACCGTCCACCCCCGTCTGATGCCGCAGCTGCAGCGCCGCGCGGCCATGGTCGAGGACGACACGATCGACTGGGCCATGGGCGAGACCCTCGCCATCGGCTCCCTGCTGATGGAGGGCACCCCGGTCCGCCTCGCCGGCCAGGACTCCCGCCGCGGCACCTTCGGCCAGCGGCACGCCGTCCTGGTCGACCGGGAGACCGGCGAGGACTACACCCCGCTGCTCTACCTGTCCGAGGACCAGGCGCGCTACAACGTCTACGACTCGCTGCTCAGCGAGTACGCGGCGATGGGCTTCGAGTACGGCTACTCGCTGGCCCGCCCGGACGCGCTGGTCGCCTGGGAGGCCCAGTTCGGCGACTTCGTCAACGGCGCCCAGACCGTCGTCGACGAGTTCGTCTCCTCGGCCGAGCAGAAGTGGGGCCAGACCTCCGGCGTCACCCTCCTGCTGCCGCACGGCTACGAGGGCCAGGGCCCGGACCACTCCTCCGCCCGCATCGAGCGCTTCCTGCAGCTGTGCGCGCAGAACAACATGACGGTCGCGGTCCCCACCACTCCGGCGAACTACTTCCACCTCCTGCGGTGGCAGGTCCACAACCCGCACCACAAGCCGCTCATCGTCTTCACCCCGAAGTCGATGCTGCGCCTGAAGGCGGCGACCTCGAGGACGGAGGAGTTCACCTCCGGCCGGTTCCAGCCGGTCATCGGCGACAGCACGGTCAAGCCCGAGGACGTCCGCAAGGTCGTCTTCTGCTCCGGCAAGGTCTACTACGACCTCGTCGCCGAGCGGGAGAAGCGCGGTGCCTACGACACCGCCCTCATCCGCATCGAGCGCCTCTACCCGCTGCCGGGCCTGGAGATCCAGGCCGCCCTGGCCCCGTTCACCAAGGCCCAGAAGTACGTCTGGGCCCAGGACGAGCCAGCCAACCAGGGTGCCTGGCCCTTCATCGCCCTCAACCTGATCGACCACCTCGACCTGGTGCTCGGCGCCGCTCCTGACAACGCCGACCGGCTGCGTCGCGTGTCGCGTCCGTCCTCCTCGTCGCCGGCGGTCGGTTCCGCCAAGCGGCACCAGCAGGAGCAGGAGCAGCTGGTGCGTGAGGTCTTCGAGCTCTGACGCACTACTGAGCGCCACCACGCGAAGGGGCCCCGCACTGCGCGAGCGCGAGTGCGGGGCCCCTTCGCGTACGCGGGCCCGCGGGAGGGGGAGCCACGGGCCGGAGCGCCGGGAGTACTTATCCTGGCCTGGTACGTCATTTTTCGACCCTGATCCGGAGCACCCCTTGTACTTCACCGACCGCGGCATCGAGGAGCTGGAGAACCGGCGCGGCCAGGAGGAGGTCACCTTCGAGTGGCTGGCCGAGCGGCTGCGGGAGTTCGTCGACCTCAACCCGGAGTTCGAGATCCCGGTGGAGCGGCTGGCGACCTGGCTGGCCCGGCTGGACGACGACGAGGACGAGTAGCCGCCGGTGGCGGGACCGGGGGTCTCGGGCGTGGAAGGCGCCGGTCTGCCGTCGGCCGGCGTGACCTCGACCGTACGGGCCGCGTCCCCGGGCAGCCCGATCTCCCATGCGGGAGGCCCGCACGGGACGGACCTCGCGTGACGAAGGGTGGCCGTGGCCGACCTCGGCGGTGCCCCTCGCACCCGGGTGGAGTTCCACGGCGTCAGTACCGGGGGCGGCCTGCCCTGGTCGTCCCTCGCGGTGAGGGTCGCGGCGCCGTGCAGTGCGCGGAGGGCGCCCGGGGTGCCGGCCGCCTCGACCCGTGCGACCGCCGGCCGCGACGCGTTCGCGTGGACGCCTGCGGCCGGGAAGCGCACGGCGGTCGTGCCGGCCGTGCGGGCGCTCACCCGGGCCGCCGAGGGGCTCACCCCGGCGGCGGGCTCGCCGGTCCCGGCAGGGGTTCCCCAGGCGGCGAGGGCGGGCCCCGTGCGGAGGGTGGCCACGGTGGCCGTGCGAAGGCGCACGGGGAACCGAGCGCAAACACCGCCCGTCGCCCCCGTACGGCCGGTCGCGGCGCGCGCGAGGCGGTCTCCCGCGTGCGGGACCCACCCGTATGCCGCGCGGCCGCCCGCCGGGAGACGGAGTATCCGCCGGAAGCCGCCACCGGCAGCCGCGCGGCGCTCCCTTGACTTCCGATCCACGCGATATATCGTGTCTATCGAGAGACGCGATATGTTGCGTTGTCGGCGTCGTAGGCGTTGTCGGCCTTGCCCCGGGGTGCCCGGGTGAACCCCAAGGAGGGGCGTAATGAGCGGAACCCCCGGCTCACGGGAGTGGACGGTCACCGAGCCGCACAAGATGGTCTTCGACGGAAACGTCGACACCCTTCACGTCCGGGTGGTCAATGGCGCCGTCAACGTGGTCGGCGTCGACGAGGGCCCGGCCCGCCTGGAGGTGAGCGAGCTCGACGGCCCGCCGCTGATCGTGTCGCACGAGGGCGGCACGCTCACCGTCACCTACGAGGACCTGCCCTGGAAGGGCCTGCTCAAGTGGCTGGACCGCAAGGGCTGGCGGCGGCACGCCGTCGTCTCGCTCGCGGTGCCGCAGCGCACCAACGTGTCCGTCGGGGTGGTCGGGGCGAACGCCGTGATCTCCGGGATCTCGGACCGCACCGCCGTGAGGGGGGTCAACGGCGACATCACGCTGGTCGGCCAGGCCGGCCCGGTGACCGCCGAGACCGTCGCGGGGAACGTGGAGGCCCAGGCGGTCTCCGGCGACCTGCGGGTCAACACCGTCTCGGGCGACCTGACCGTGGTCGAGGGCAGCGGCGCCACCGTCAAGGCCGACTCGGTCAGCGGCAACATGGTCCTCGACCTGGACCCGCGCAGCGGCGCCGACGTCCGTCTGACCTCCGTCTCGGGGGAGATCGCGATCCGCATCCCCGACCCCGGGGACGCCGAGGTGGACGCCAACACCACCAGCGGCGACGTCTCCTGCGCCTTCGACGAACTGCGGGTCAGCGGGCAGTGGGGGGCCAAGCGGATCTCCGGCCGGATGGGGTCCGGCGGCTCCCGGCTGAAGGCCACCACGGTGTCGGGCGCGATCGCGCTGCTGCGCCGCCCTCCCCAGGACGACCACGGATCCGCGGACGCGGATCCGTTCCGGAAGGACGTCTGAGATGGCCCCCGTCTTCGCACACGGCCGCCTCCGCCTGTACCTCCTCAAGCTGCTGGACGAGGCCCCCCGACACGGCTACGAGGTGATCCGGCTGCTGGAGGAGCGCTTCCACGGCCTCTACGCCCCCTCCGCCGGCACCGTCTACCCGCGGCTGGCCAAGCTGGAGAAGGAGGGCCTGGTCACCCACTCCACCGAGGGCGGCCGCAAGGTGTACTCGATCACCGACGCGGGCCGCGCCGAACTCGCCTCCCGCAGCGACGAGATCGCCGACCTGGAGAACGAGATCCGCGACTCCGTCTCCACGCTCGCCGCCGAGATCCGCGAGGACGTCCGCGGCGCCGCCGGCGACCTGCGGCGCGAGATCAGGGCGGCCGCCCAGCAGGCGGCGCGCACCCAGCCGAAGTCCTCCCCTTCGGACTGGAAGGAGCAGATGCGCCGCTCCAAGGAGGAGATCCGGCAGGCCCGCGAGGAGGCCCGCACCGCCAAGCGCGCCGCGCGGGAGGCCCAGGACGCCGCCCGGGTCGAGATGCAGCGCATCGCACGCCGCGTCCAGGAGGAGGTCCAGGACCACGTCCGGCGCGGCGACTGGCAGACCGGCGTCCGCGAAGGACTGGCCGAACTCACCCGGGAGCTGGGGCAGTTCGGCCGTACGTCCACCTGGCCGCCGTACGTGAAGCCCGAACCCGCCGAGGCGCCCGAATGGGGCGCGGAGGACGCCGCCGTGACCGAGGACCCGGCCCGCGACCTGGAACGTCTGCTGGACCGCTTCCGCGACGACGTCCGCGACGCCGCCCGCGACAACGGCGTGGACGCCGAGCAGCTGCGCGAGGTCCGCCGCCATCTGTCCACGGCGGCGGCCCACATCGGCGTCGTGCTGCGCGGCGGGCGCAAGGACCGCGAATAGGCCCTGCCCACGGCCTCGTCCCCCGACGTGTCCGGGCCCCCGCCCGCCGGCGGAAGCCCGGACACGCCCGGTCCGCGGCGGAGGGCGTAGGGAGTTCCCCGATGCAGTTCCCCGATGCCGCGGCACCCGTGCCCTGGCAGGCTCTCCGATGCGACGGCGCCGGCGCGCGGCCGGTGGAGGTCGCGCGTCCCCCGCGGCGCCTGCCCGACGCACCGTCACCGTCGGCCGTGACGCGGCGTGGAACCGGTGGCACCACCCCCGGCACCGCGGGCGCCGTCCGTCCTGGCCGGTCCGATGACCCGCTTCACGGTGACGGTCGGGGACGTCCCGGGTGGCCGCGTGGTCCTGGTCCTCCCAACGGCCACAGGTCCGGGGCCCGCTGTGGGGATGCCCCGAACCGTTCTCCGGACCGCGCCGGGCCTCAGACGGTCAGGACGACCTTCCCGAACAGGTCGCCGCCCGCCATCTTCTCGAAGCCCTCGCGGGCGCGGTCCAGCGGCAGCACGGTGTCGATGACCGGACGCACCCCCGTGACCGCGCAGAAGCTCAGCAGGTCCTCCAGTTCGTCCTTGGTGCCCATGGTCGAGCCGACGACCTTGAGTTCCAGGAAGAAGATCCGGTTCAGCTCGGCGGCCTTCGGGTCGGGACCGGAGGTGGCGCCGGAGATCACCAGCGTGCCGCCGGGACGCAGCGACTTGACCGAGTGGGACCAGGTCGCGGCGCCGACGGTCTCGATGACCGCGTCCACCCGCCGCGGCAGCCGGGCGCCCGGTTCGAAGGCGGCGTCGGCGCCGAGGTCCTCGGCGCGCTTGCGCTTGGCCTCGTCGCGGCTGGTGGCGAAGACCCGCAGGCCCGCGGCCTTGGCCAGCACGATGGCCGCCGTGGCGACACCGCCGCCGGCGCCCTGGACCAGGACGGAGTCGCCCGGGCGCACGCCGGCGCCTGTGAAGAGCATCCGGTAGGCGGTCAGCCAGGCCGTGGGCAGGCAGGCGGCCTCCTCGAAGGAGAGCTCCTTCGGCTTGGGCAGCAGGTTCCAGGTGGGCACGGAGACCTTCTCGGCGAAGGTGCCCTGGTACCTCTCGGTGAGGATGCTGCGCGGCTCGTCGGGGCCCACGCCGTGCCCGCTCAGGCCGACGACGGGGTAGACGACGACCTCGTTGCCGTGCTCGTCGATCCCGGCGGCGTCGCAGCCGAGGATCATCGGCAGGCTCTCCTCGCCGAGCCCCACCCCGCGCAGCGACCACAGGTCGTGGTGGTTGAGGGAGGCGGCCTTGACGGTGACGGTACTCCAGCCGGGCCGTGCCTCCGGCTCGGGGCGCTCCCCGAGTTCGAGGCCGCTCAGCGGCTGGTCGCGGTCGATGCGGGCGGCGTAGGCAGCGAACATGACCTTGACGCTAGCGCCGCGCGGTGCCCCGGCGTAACCGCGCGGGGATGTGACACGCGCCGCGTGGCGTGGTGCCCCCGGCCGGCGGGCAGCACGCCACGCGGCGGCGTGGTCTGCGGGCGTACGGCGCTCAGCGCCGGGCGACGCCCTCGGCCCGGGCGGCCGCGGCCACGGCGGCGGAGACCGCGGGGGCCACGCGCTCGTCGAAGGGCGAGGGGATCACGCAGTCGGCGGACAGCTCACCGTCCACGACCGCGGCCAGCGCCTCGGCGGCGGCGATCTTCATGCCCTCGGTGATGCGGGAGGCCCGCACCTGCAGCGCGCCCGAGAAGATGCCCGGGAAGGCGAGCACGTTGTTGATCTGGTTCGGGAAGTCGCTGCGCCCGGTGGCGACGACGGCCGCGTACTTGTGCGCCACCTCGGGGTGGATCTCCGGCGTGGGGTTGGCCATCGCGAAGATGAAGCAGCCCTTGGCCATGGTGGCGACGGCCTCCTCGGGCACGGTGCCGCCCGAGACACCGATGAAGACGTCCGCGCCCGCGAGCGCCTGCTCCAGCGTCCCGGTGAGCCCGGCCCGGTTGGTGTAGGTGGTGAGCTCGCGCTTGGCGGAGTTCAGGTCCTCGCGGCCCGCGTGCACCACGCCCTTGCGGTCGGTGACGGCGACGTCGCCGATGCCGGCCTCGACGAGGATCTTGGCGATGGCGACACCCGCGGCGCCGGCCCCGGAGATCACCGCGCGCAGCTCGCCCAGCACGCGGCCGGTGAGCCGGGTGGCGTTGCGCAGCGCGGCGAGGGTGACGACGGCGGTGCCGTGCTGGTCGTCGTGGAAGACGGGGATGTCCAGGCGCTCCTGGAGCTTGCGCTCGATCTCGAAGCAGCGGGGGGCGGAGATGTCCTCCAGGTTCACCCCGCCGAAGGAGGGGGCGAGGCGCACGACGGTGTCGACGATCTCGTCCACGTCGGTGGTGGCCAGCGCGATCGGGACCGCGTCCACGCCGCCGAACTGCTTGAAGAGGATCGCCTTGCCCTCCATCACCGGCAGGGACGCCTCCGGGCCGATGTCACCGAGGCCCAGCACCGCCGTGCCGTCCGTGACCACGGCCACGACCTGGGACTTCCACGTGTAGTCGTGGACCAGCTCGGGGTGCTCGGCGATGGCGGTGCACACCCGGGCGACGCCCGGCGTGTAGGCGAGCGACAGGTCGTCGGCGTTCCGCACCGGAACGGTGGCGGTCACCTCCATCTTGCCGCCGCGGTGGAGGGCGAACACCGGGTCCACGGGGCTTTCCGGGCCGTCGCTGTCGGCGCTCTCCGCGTGGTCGGCGCCGTCGGTGCTTTCGCTGCTGTCGGTGCGAGGATTCACGATCTCCGCTGCCACTGTTGACCCCTTTGTCCGAATTGTCTATGAGGGTACTACCCCCTACAACAGGGGATAGGTGGGCTCGGCTTCCGTACACCCGGACTCGAGTGGTCCCGGGCGAGACGGAGGCCAGGCGCGCCGCACGCACGCCGAGGGGCCCCCGGTGAGGGGTAAGGGTCCGTTGTACCGGAAGACGGTTTCCGCTGACGAGTCTGTTCGCCGCACCGCGGCGTCGCACATCGGGAACTTCTGCGCACAACGCAACAAGTCGTCCGAATAGCGGGACAAGGAAAGTGATGCACGCAACTTCGCGGCACGGCCCCAGCACGGTCCGGCCTTGGTGTACCGGCCTGGTGGGGGGCCAGGGGATCGCCCGTTATGCGATTTTGACACATCCGGACACCCATGAGGACGTGTCCGGATGGCAAGATGCGGAGATCACACGCGTACGCGACCACCGAACGTGTGCACCCGGAAGATCGGCTGCTCCCAGGATTCCCCGCAGGAGGAACCACCCATGACCGCACGTACCACCCGTCGCTCGACCGTGACGAACCGCTTCGCCGCGGTCGCAGCGATCGCGGTCGCCGGCGCCCTCGTCCTCACCGGCTGCGGCGACCAGACGGACAAGGGCGGTTCCCCGTCCGCGTCGAGCGACGCCTCCAAGGCGCCCCTCTTCGAGAAGCTGCCGAAGTCGGTGCAGTCCGCGGGCGTGCTCAAGGTCGGCTCGGACATCGCGTACCCGCCGGTGGAGTTCGTCAAGGACGGCAAGAACGTCGGCATCGACCCGGACCTGGCCGACGCCATGGCCAAGCAGCTCGGCGTCAAGGTCGAGTTCAACAACGGCACCTTCGACACCCTGCTGACCGGTCTGCGCGCCAAGCGCTACGACATGGTGATGTCCGCGATGAGCGACACCAAGGACCGCCAGGAGGGTGTCGACTCCTCCACGGGCAAGAAGGTCGGCGAGGGCGTCGACTTCGTGGACTACTTCACCGCGGGTTCCTCGATCATCGTGAAGAAGGGCAACCCGGAGGGCGTCACGTCGCTCGCCGACCTGTGCGGCAAGAAGGTCGCCGTGCAGCGCGGCACCACTTCCCAGGACCTGCTCAAGGCCCAGAAGTGCGACAAGCCGATGTCGATCCAGGCCTTCGACACCGACACGGAGGCGCAGACCCGCCTGAAGGCCGGCGGCGTCGTCGCCGACGTCTCCGACTTCCCGGTCGCCGCGTACGCCGTGAAGACCTCCGGTGGCGGCAACGACTTCGAGCTGGCCGGCGAGCAGGTCGAGGCCGGCCCGTACGGCATCGCCGTCGCCAAGAGCAACACCGAGCTGCGCGACGCGCTGCAGGCCGCGCTGACCGCCGTCATCAAGGACGGCTCCTACACCAAGGTCCTGGAGAAGTGGGGCGTCACCGACGGCGCCGTCACCGAGGCCAAGATCAACGGCGGCTCCTGAGTCACGACAGCAAGAGGCTTCCCTCCATGTCCGAAGCGAATGACAAGGTCCCGGCCGGCACCCCGGCCGGGACCCCGCCCGCCGGGGCCTCCCGCCCGGAGGCCATCAAGGCGATCCCCGTACGGCACTATGGCCGCTGGATCTCGGCGATCCTGGTGCTCGCCGTGCTCGGCCTGCTGGTCAACGCTTTCGCCAACGCGAATGTGAACTACGGGGCGATCCCGGACTTCCTGTTCGACTCCGCGGTGCTCAAGGGCCTGCGGAACACGATCGTCATCACCGTGGTCTCGATGGCCCTGGGCCTGGTCCTGGGCATCGTGCTCGCGGTGATGCGGCTGTCGAAGAACCCGGTCACCTCCTCGGTGGCCTGGGGTTACATCTGGTTCTTCCGCGGCACCCCGGTCTACGTCCAGCTGCTGATCTGGTTCAACCTGGCGCTGATCTTCCCGGTCATCAATCTCGGCTTCTACAAGGACGAGATGAACCAGTTCATGACCCCCTTCATGGCCGCGCTGCTGGGCCTGGGTCTGAACGAGGCCGCGTACATGTCCGAGATCGTGCGGGCCGGCATCCAGTCCGTCGACGAGGGCCAGACCGAGGCGTCGCACGCGCTGGGCATGACCCAGGGCCAGAACCTGCGCCGCGTCGTGCTGCCGCAGGCGATGCGGGTGATCGTCCCGCCGACCGGCAACGAGTTCATCAACATGCTGAAGACCTCGTCACTGGCCGCGCAGGCCGCCCAGTACGCCGAGTTGTTGCGCTCCACCACCGACATCGGCAACACCACCGGTGCCACCGTGGAGATGCTCTTCCTCGCCGCGGTCTGGTACCTGGTCCTCACCTCGGTGTTCTCGGTCGGCCAGTACTACCTGGAGCGCCGTTACGCCCGCGGCACGACCCGCAACCTGCCGCCCACCCCGTGGCAGCGGGTCAAGGCCAACCTGGGCACCTTCCGCCGCCCGGAGGTGGCACGATGACCGACTTCAGCAAGGGCACCGGCGCCCACCCGATGGTCAAGGCCGAGGCGGTGCACAAGCACTTCGGCCTGGCCCACATCCTCAAGGGCATCGACCTGGAGGTCGCCCCGCGTGAGGTGTTCTGCCTGATCGGCCCGTCGGGCTCGGGCAAGTCCACCTTCCTGCGGTGCATCAACCACCTGGAGAAGATCAGCGGCGGCCGGCTCTCGGTCGACGGCGAGCTGGTCGGCTACCGGCAGAAGGGCGACAAGCTCTACGAGCTCAAGGACCGTGAGGTCGCCGCCAAGCGCCGCGACATCGGCATGGTCTTCCAGCGCTTCAACCTCTTCCCCCACATGACCGCGATCGAGAACGTGATCGAGGCGCCGGTGCGGGTGAAGAAGGAGGCCAAGGCCGTGGCCCGCGAGCGGGCGCTGGCCCTGCTGGACCGGGTCGGCCTGCGCGACAAGGCCGGGCACTACCCCGCCCAGCTCTCCGGTGGCCAGCAGCAGCGGGTCGCCATCGCCCGCGCGCTGGCGATGGAGCCGAAACTGATGCTCTTCGACGAGCCCACCTCGGCGCTCGACCCGGAGCTGGTCGGCGACGTCCTGGACGTCATGCGGGGCCTGGCGGAGGACGGTATGACGATGATCGTGGTCACCCACGAGATGGGCTTCGCCCGCGAGGTCGGCGACGCCCTGGTCTTCATGGACGACGGCGTCGTGGTCGAGTCCGGCCACCCGCGCGACGTGCTCACCAATCCGCAGCACGACCGCACCAA
>NZ_JBYIQW010000006.1:0-209781 GCF_057707815.1 Actinacidiphila sp. bgisy160 | reverse complement strand
ACGTCGCCCGGACCGAACCGGCGCGAAATGCTTGCCGAGAGGCGCGCCAGAGGCTAGCGTCCAATGTCATCAGACAACTCGTCCGATGGCTATGGACAAGGCGGCGCGGACCCGCTTGCGCCCGACCGCCCCACCGGGCTCCCCTGCGAAGGCGGTCCGCGTCCCGGAATCCGGACAGCGATTCTGCGCTCCCCCGGGCGGTTTTATCCGGCGTCGCCAAAACTGCCCTCCCTTCTCCGAAACCCGTACCTTCAACGCTTCGGAACGCGCCGCGTCACGCCCGACGCCGGTCACATCGGACGGAATCTAGAGGTGATCAACGCCCCCGAAACCCAGTTGCCCAAAACTGGCCGCTTTTGCCTCATCCGATCAAGTGATTCAACGCCATGGGCATTGCTCTCAGCACATGCCGACAGCAGATATATGCATGCCGTGTCGGCTCCCCCGGCCGAAGGGCTTCCGCGCGCTGATCACTTGCAGCAGAACCCGGGAGTGGTATGTGCGACGAATTCTGCGGGCCCGCCCTCGCCGCATGGCTCGCCCGAGGAGCCGGCGATCCACAGCGGCGCCTCGAGGAGTGGGCACGCGCCAGGAACAGGGTGACGCTGCTGCCGGCCGGCCACGGGTGGGACGCCGTCAGGATCCCCGAACGGCCGGGTCACGAGGTCCTCGTACGGCTGCGGGACGGCACCGCGCCCGTCGGGCCCGTCATGTGGGACCGGCGCTGCGGCTTCCTGTACTTCCTGGTCCCGCCGCACGCCGAGGACGTCTGGTCCCCGCTCGGGCTGCGCTTCCTGAGCCTCGGCGGGTGGCTGGCCGCCGCCGACCCGCGGCGGTCCGCCGGGCACCCGGCCGTGTGGCTCTGCGCCAGGGGCGCCGCCGAACTCACCGGCCCGGCATGTCTCCACATCGCCTGCCTGGAGGTGCTGACCGCCGGCGCCCGCCCCCTGCCGCACGTTCCCACCCGCCTGTGAGACGGTCGCCGGGGGCCCGGCGGGCGGTCCGGCGTCTCGCAGACGGTCTCCACGCGCCCGTCACCCGGGTCCCACGCGAGCCGCAGCGCCCGCCCCCACGGGGTGAGGTCCTCCTCGCGGCCAGGAGCACACGGTGTCGAACCCGGGGCGCAGGGCCGCGAGGCCAGGCGTGCGGTCCAGGGGCGTGGCGAGTTCGGGGACGGCCGAGACGTCGCTCAGCACGAGAAGGCGGCGGCGACCCTCACGGGGTCCGAACAACCCCGCCCGGATGACCGCCGTGACGGTCGCCGCCGCGTATGGGGTGGCGGCGAAGAAGGATCCGGGTCATCCACTCTCCTTCGTGTCGCCGCGCGCCCGGCGCGGCTTCCGGTCCGGGGCGCGGCGCTGCCGCTCGTGGATCAGCATCACGGACCGTTTCCTCCCGATCCAAGCCGCGGCACCGGATATCACCGGTCCGAGTGAGTGGTGCCGGGAACGGCCGGGAACACGTCCGCGAAAAAAAGTTCCGCCGACGTGTCGATCCGCGCGTCGCCCGTTCGACGCGTAGGCAGGAGCGGGGAGGTTCCCCGCCCGTACCGAAGGAGAACACGATGCGTTTCATGTCCCTGATCCGGATCAACGAGGACAACGTCCCCGAGGGCGGCCCCGACGAGCGGCTGATGGAGGAGATGGGCAAGCTCATCGAGGAGATGTCCAAGGCCGGCGTGCTGCTGGACACGGCCGGTCTGCGCCCGACCTCCGAGGGCACGCGGCTGCACTGGGACCACGGGAAGCTGTCAGTCGTCGACGGCCCCTTCACCGAGTCCAAGGAGTTCATCGGCGGCTACGCGCTCATCCAGGCGAAGTCGAAGGAGGAGGCCGTGGAGTGGACCAAGCGCTTCCTGCAGATCCACGGCGACGCCTGGGAGATCACCTGCGAGCTGCGGCAGGTCGAGGAGGCCCCGGAGCTCTCCTGAGCGCCGCGCCCGGCCGCCGGTTGCCCTCGCCGCGAGCGGCTGCTCTGATGGGTGCCTGTGACGGCTTCGGCTTCAGGCACCGACGACGCCCGCCGCGCGATCGAGGCGGTGTGGCGGATCGAGTCGGCCCGGGTGATCGCCGGTGTCGCGCGGATCGTGCGCGACATCGGCGTCGCCGAGGAGCTCGCCCAGGACGCCCTGGTCGCCGCCCTGGAGCAGTGGCCGGGGGCCGGCGTCCCTGACAACCCGGGCGCCTGGCTCATGGCCACGGCCAAGCACCGTGCGATCGACCTCGTCCGCCGCAAGGAGGTCTTCGCGCGCAAGCTCCGGGAACTGGGCCACACCCTGGAGGGCGTGGGCGGCCAGGCGTACGAGCCGGACTTCGCGGCGGCGGAGGCGGCCGCCGACGGCGACATCGAGGACGACCTGCTGCGGCTGGTCTTCACCGCCTGCCACCCGGTGCTGTCCACCGAGGCCCGCGTGGCGCTCACACTGCGGCTGCTGGGCGGTCTGACGACCGCCGAGATCGCGCGCGCCTTCCTGGTCCCGGAGCCGACCGTCGCCCAGCGCATCGTCCGGGCGAAGCGGACCCTGGCGACGGCGGACGTCCCCTTCGAGCAGCCGCACGGGCCGGACCGGGTCGAGCGTCTGTCCTCCGTCCTGGAGGTCATCTACCTGGTCTTCAACGAGGGCTACTCGGCGACCGCGGGCGACGACTGGATGCGCCCGGCGCTGTGCGAGGACGCGCTGCGCCTGGCCAGGGTGCTGGCGGGGCTGATGCCCGAGGAGGCCGAGGTGCACGGCCTGGCCGCGTTGCTGGAGATCCAGGCGTCGCGTTCGGCGGCCCGCACCGGCCCGGGCGGGCAGCCCGTGCTGCTGGCCGACCAGGACCGGCGGCGCTGGGACCAGCTGCTGATCCGCCGCGGTTTCGCCGCCCTGGCGCGCGCCGAGGCGGCGGGCGGTCCCCCGGGCCCGTACACGCTGCAGGCCGCGATCGCCGCCTGCCACGCCCGCGCCCTGGACGCGCGGGACACGGACTGGCGGCGGATCGCCGAGCTGTACGAGGCCCTGGCGCGGCGCACGCCGACGCCGGTGGTGGAACTCAACCGGGCCGTCGCGGTCACCATGGCCCACGGGCCGCGGGAAGGGCTGGCGCTCGTGGACCGGCTCACCGGCGAGCCTTCGCTGCGCGGCTACCACCTGCTGCCGAGCGTCCGCGGTGATCTGCTGGAGCGGCTCGGCCGACACGCGGAGGCCCGCGAGGAGTTCCTGCGCGCCGCCACCCTGACCCGCAACGAGCGCGAGCGTTCCCTGCTGGTGGAACGCGCCGCCCGGGCGAGCCTGGCGGCTAAGGAGTAGGCGGCCTGGCGCCGGTTCCCTGGCCGCGGTGGCGGCCGGCGGTGCCGGCGGTGCCGGCGTTGTCCTCGACGACGGGGTGGCGATGGGCCTTGGGCCCGCGCAGGGCGTGCAGCATGACCAGCATCAGCAATGGGCACATCAGGGCCACGGCGAGGATGAAGATCGCACCGATCGGCACACCGAGCCCGACCGCGACCAGCACGACGGCGGCGGCCGCGACGAGCCCGTACAGCCCGTAGTGACGGGTGGTCACCCTCGTCCTGTCCATCGCGGCCTCCCGCGGTCTCGCCGACGGCCTGGACTTCATCGTACGGCCGCGGGCGCGCCGCATCCGCTCGCCAACAGCCGCCGCCCGTCACCCGGGTGACGGATGTGACCGGAGGGACGGCACGCGCCCCCGCGGTCACGCGCCCGCTCCCACGCGCCCCTCACCGACGGGCACCGGGCGGGTGGACATACTTCCCGCTCATGGGATCATCCTGCGGTGTGCCGCCCGCGGCGGGAACCGCGGCCCGCGCGCGGGGCGTCGCCACATGCGGCCGTCGCGTCACCGGAGTCCGGGCACCCCGTGCACGGTCCCCGCCCCCACACGAGGCCCGCGCGCAGGACACCCATCGTCCGACAACCCGAGAAGGACAGGGCATGACCGGAACGGCGAGCCGCTACCTCTACCTCACCCGGCACGCCGAGGCGCTGCCGGACGAGACCGGCCTGACGGAGAACGGCTTCCGGCAGGCCGGTCTCCTCGGCGAGCGGCTCAAGGGCTCCCCCATCTCCGCCGTCCACCACAGTCCGCTGCCCAGGGCCGCGCAGTCCGCGGCGCTGATCGGGGAGCGGCTGGGAAGCGGGGTGCCCGTGGCGCCCAGCGAGCTCGCGGGGGACTACCCGCCGTACTTCCCCGCCGAGTCCGAGCTGCCGCCGGACAGCGCGTACTACCTGTCCCGCTTCCTCGACCACTTCTCCCCCGAGGAGCGCTCCGGGGGGCCTCGGCTGGCCGCCGGTGCGCTGACCCGGTTCGCCGGGCCGATGGCGGCGGGGAAGGCGGCCCACGAGCTGGTCGTGACCCACAACTTCCTGATCGGCTGGCTGGTCTCGGCGGCACTGGACGCGCCCCGCTGGCGCTGGCTCAGCCTCAACCACGCCAACGCCGCCCTGACGGTGATCCGCTACACGCCCGGCCGCCCGAACTCGGTGCTGCTCTTCAACGACATGCGGCACCTTCCGGAGGAGCTGCGCTGGACCGGTTTCCCGGCCGAACTGCACTTCTGACGGCGCGCCCCGCCCCCCTGCCGCCCTCCCAGGACCCCGGGCCCGTGCGCCGCCGCGAACACCGGCGCACGGGCCCGGTGACCGGGCCGGGGACCTTGTGGCCTATGGAACGTCCAGGCGGGCAGTGTTAGAAATGTCGGCATGGTCGACGTTTTCGACCGATTCGGGGCGTGTCAATGCGGTCACTGACCGAGAAGAGCCCGCGGAGCGTCGCCGGACAGGTTTTCATCCTGCAGGTGGCGATCGTCGTGCTGCTCGTGGCGGGCGGCGTGTTCGCGCTCGTCCTGCAGTCCCGGCACGACAGCGAGCGCGAGGCCGTCAACCGTTCGATCGCGTCGGCGAGCACCTTCGCGCGCTCCCCCGGCCTGGTGGACGTGCTGAAGGAACCCGACCCCTCCAAGACGCTCCAGCCCATCGCCGAACTGGCCCGCAAGGAGGCCGGGGTCGACTTCATCGTGGTGATGGACACCGACGGGATCCGCTACACGCACCCGATCCCCGACCGGATCGGCCAGCGGTTCGTGGGGACCATCGGGCCGTCCCTGCAGGGCAAGGTCCACACCGAGAGCGTGCACGGCCCGCTCGGCCACGAGGTGCAGGCGGTGGTGCCCGTCTTCGACCCCGTCGACGACCCGCAGGGCCAGGTCGTGGCGCTGGTGTCGGCCGGACTGAAGGTGAAGAACGTGACCGGCGTGGTCGCCAAGCAGCTGCCGATCATCCTCGGCGCCGGCGCGGCCGCACTGGCCGTGGCCATGGGCGGCACGGCCCTGGTCGCCAAACGGCTGCGCCGGCAGACCCACCGCCTGGACCCGGCCGAGATGACCCGCATGTACGAGCACCACGACACGGTGCTGCACTCCGTGCGGGAGGGCGTGCTCATCGTCGACGAGGACGGGCGGCTGCTGCTCGCCAATGACGAGGCCAGGCGCCTGCTCGGCCTCGCCCCCGACGCCGAGGGGCAGCGGGTCACCGACCTGCCCGGACTCGACCCCGGCACCGTCGAACTGCTGGCCTCCCGGCGGGTGGCCACCGACGAGGTGCTCCCGGCCGGCGACCGCCTGCTGGCGGTGAACCAGCGTCCCACCAACGGCCACGGCGGCCCCAAGGGATCGATCGCGACCCTGCGCGACTCCACCGAACTGCGGGCGCTTTCCGGCCGCGCCGAGGACGCCAGGGAACGCCTGAAGCTGCTCTACGACGCCGGCATGGGCATCGGCACCACGCTCGACGTGGTGCGCACCGCCGAGGAGCTGGCCCAGGTCGCCGTGCCGCGCTTCGCCGACTTCGTCACCGTCGACCTGGCCGACCCGGTGCTGTGCGGCGAGGAGCCGAGCGGCATCGCCGGCTGCGGCATGCGCCGCACGGCCGTCAACGGCATCCGCTCCGACGCCCCGCTCTACCCGGTCGGGAAGCTGATCGACTTCCTGCCCTCCACGCCGCAGGCGCGCGGCTTCGGCAGCGGCCGCTCGGAGATCGTCGCCGACCTCTCGGCCGACCCCGGCTGGCTCGCCCAGGACCCCGAGCGCACCGACCGGGTCGTCGGGTACGGCATCCACTCGCTGATCGCGGCCCCGCTCAAGGCCCGCGGCGTGGTGCTGGGCATCGCCAACTTCTGGCGTATGGAGAAGCCGGAGCCGTTCGACGAGGAGGACCTCTCGCTCGCCGAGGAACTGGTCGCCCGCGCGGCGATCAACATCGACAACGCGCGCCGCTACACCCGCGAGCACGCCCTGGCCGTCACCCTGCAGCGCAGCCTGCTGCCGCGCGCCCTGCCCGAGCAGAGCGCACTGGACGTGGCCCACCGCTACCTGCCCGCGCAGTCCGGCGTCAGCGGCGACTGGTTCGACGTGATCCCGCTCCCGGGCAACCGGGTGGCGCTGGTCGTCGGCGACGTCGTCGGCCACGGGCTGCACGCCGCCGCCACGATGGGACGGCTGCGCACCGCGGTGCACAACTTCTCCACCCTCGACCTGCCGCCCGACGAGCTCCTCGGCCACCTGGACGACCTGGTCGGCCGCATCGACCAGGACGAGTCCGGCACCAGCATCGGGGCCGGCGTCATGGGCGCCACCTGCCTGTACGCCATCTACGACCCCGTCTCGAGGCGCTGCGTGATGGCGCGGGCCGGGCACCACCCGCCCGCCCTGGTCCGCCCCGACGGCAGCGTGGAGTTCCCCGACCTGCCCGCCGGGCCGCCGCTGGGCCTGGGCGGCATGCCGTTCCAGACGGCGGAGCTGGAGCTGGCGGAGGGGACCCAGCTGGTCCTGTACACCGACGGGCTGATCGAGGACCGCACCCGGGACCTGGACGTCGGCATGGAGATGCTGAGGCGGGCCCTGGCCGCCCACCCGGACCGGCCGCCCGAGGAGAGCTGCCAGGCCGTACTGGAGGCACTGCTGCCGGGCCGCCCCAAGGACGACGTGGCGCTGCTCATCGCCCGCACCCGCGCCACCCCCGCCGACCACGTCGCCGAATGGGAGGTGCCCGTCGAACCCGCGGCGGTGTCGGGGATGCGGGCCGCCGTCGCGCAGAAGCTGGGCGAGTGGGGCCTGTCGGAGCTGGCGTTCGGCATGGAGCTGGTGCTCAGCGAACTGATCACCAACGCGATCCGCTACGGCTCCGCGCCCATCAGGGTCCGGCTTCTGCTGGACCGGACGCTGACCTGCGAGGTGTCCGACGGCAGCAGCACCTCGCCGCACCTGCGCCACGCCGCCACGACCGACGAGGGCGGCCGCGGGCTGTTCCTCGTCGCGCAGGTCGCCGAGCGCTGGGGCACCCGTTACACCCCCGAGGGCAAGGTGATCTGGGCGGAGCAGCCGCTGCCCGCCTGGGCGGACCGCGTCCTGGACGCGGGTGCGCGGCTGACGGGCGCGGTCGACGCCACGACGCGGTGAACGCCCCGGGGCTCGGACGGGCGCCTCCGCCGGCACCCGGGCCCGGCCCGGGCGGGCGTGCCTGCCGAAGGGGGCGAAGACGCGCTGCGACCGGCGTACCACCCCTCACGGCGCCGCCGGACGGGAGCGGCCCGCCCGCGGACCGCGGCGGAGGCGTCGCGTCTCCCGTCGTGCCCGTCAGCGGCCACACCCGGGCGAACGGGCCCGGCGGCACTCACCCCACCGGTCGAGCCGCCCCCGGGGAGCGGCGCGCCGCCTTGATCACGTGCGCCCCGGCTGTTGCCATGACGCACTATGGCGACGACGCATGAGCTGACGTCACCGGATGCCCGGCCCCGCGCGCGCCACGCCGCACCGCCGCGCAGCCGCCCGCACTCCGAGGTCCTTCTGCTCGCCTGTCTGGCGGCGCTCTTCACCGTGGTCCAGCTCCTCCTGGTCGTCGCGCCCGGGATGGGCCTCGGCTGGGACGAGTCGGTCTACGTCAGCCAGGTCTCCCCGGACATCCCCTCGGCGTTCTTCAGCGCACCCCGCTCCCGGGGCGTGCCGGCCCTCGTGGCGCCGGTGGCGCTGCTGACCACCTCGACCCTCGTGCTCCGCGTCTATCTGGCGGTCCTGTCGGGCGCGGCGCTCTTCCTGGCCCTGTGGCTGTGGCGGCCGCTGCTCGGCACGCGCGTGGTGGCCCTGGCCGGGCTGCTCTTCACCGGGCTGTGGGTGACCCTGCTGTACGGCCCCCAGGCGATGCCCAACCTCTGGGTCGCGCTGGTGGCCCTGATCGCGGTGGGCTGCTACCTGCACGCGGCGGCGCCGGGCCACACCGGCCGGGGCGCGCCCGCCGGACTGGCCGTGGCGTTCGCCGCCCTGACACTGCTGCGGCCGCACGACGCCGCCTGGCTGGCCCTGCCGCTGGGCGTCGCCGCGCTCTTCCTGCGCGGCCGGCGCCGGCTGATGCTGCTCGCGGTCATCGCGGCCGGGGTGCTGCTGGGCGGCGCCCAATGGGTCGTCGAGGCGTTCACCAGCTACGGCGGCATCCTCGCCCGGATGGACCGCGCGAACGCGATCGAGGGCGGCCTCGGCTGGCACCTGGCATTCGCCGACCAGCTCAGCACCCTGGACGCCTCCCACACGCTGTGCCGGCCCTGCGCCGCCGTCTGGCAGCACAAGGGGGACGCCGTGTGGTGGTTCGCCCTGCCCGCCCTGGTGACGACCGGGGTCGCCCTCACGCCGCGGCACGAGGGGCAGGCGCCCGGGGCGCGGTTCCTGCCGGCGGCGTGCGGCCTGTCCCTGGCGCTGCCCTATCTGGTGCTCATCGACTACGCCGCGCCGCGCTTCCTGCTCCCCGCGTACGCCCTGCTCGCCCTGCCCGCCGCCCAGTGCCTCCTGCTGCTCCCCGCGCGGCTACGGCCGGCCCTGCGCCCGGCCGCCACCGGCACCGTGATCGCCGTCGTGCTCGCGCAGCTCGTCACGCAGCAGATCGTGCTCCACCGCGCGGTGCGCAGCTCGACCATCGGCAACGACGACTACGCCCGCATCGCCGCGGAGCTGAACCGGCTCGGGGTGCGCCCGCCGTGCCTGGTCACCGGGCCGATGGCGACGCCCGTCGGCTACCAGGCGCGCTGCGCCTCCGGCCAGACCGCGGGGAACAACGAGAACATGACCCCGGCCGGCATCCTGCGGCTGGCCCGCACCCAGCCGGTCGCCGTCCTCACACCGCGGGGCGGGCAGCCGCCCGCGTACGCGCGCGACTGGCCCTCCCGGCCGCTGCCGCACCTGAACTACCACCAGGGCTACCGCGTCCACCTCTCGCCCAGGTGACGGCCACAATGGACGGGTGATCCCCGACGTCCGCCTGCCCTCCCCGCTGGTCGAGCTGCGCGACGACCAGCGGCTGGGCGGGCGCGGCGTCCGGATGCTCGTCAAGCGGGACGACCTGATCCACCCGGACCTGCCCGGCAACAAGTGGCGCAAGCTCCACCTGAACCTGCGGGCCGCCCTCGACGGCGGCCACCGCCGTCTGCTGACCTTCGGCGGCGCCTACTCCAACCACCTGCGCGCCACCGCCGCCGCGGGCCGGCTGCTCGGCTTCGCGACCACGGGCGTCGTCCGCGGCGACGAGCTGGCCGGGCGCCCGCTCAACCCCTCCCTCGCGCGGGCCGCCGCCGACGGCATGCGGCTGCACTTCGTCGACCGGGCCACCTACCGCCGCAAGGACGAGCCGGAGGTCCTCGCGGCCCTGCTGGACCGTCTGGGCCCCGCCTACGTCGTCCCCGAGGGCGGCAGCAACGCGCTCGCCGCGCGGGGCTGCGTGTCGCTGGGCGAGGAGCTGCGCGGCAGGGCGGACGTCGTGGGCGTGGCCTGCGGGACGGGCGGCACCCTGGCGGGCCTGGCGGCCGGGCTGGACCCGGGGCAGCGGGCGATCGGGTTCCCAGTCCTCAAGGGCGGCGGATTCCTGACCGGGGAGATACGCCGGCTGCAGGAGGCGGCCTTCGGCGGGCCGCGCGGGCACTGGCTGCTGGACGACCGCTTCCACCACGGCGGCTACGCCCGCACCACACCCGAGCTCCGCGCGTTCGCGGAGGACTTCGGCGCGCGGCACGGCTTCGTCCCGGACCCCGTCTACGTCTCGAAGATGCTCCACGGCCTGTTCTCACTCGCCCAGGAGGGCTTCTTCGCGCCCGGGACGACGGTCGCGGCCGTCGTGACCGGGGGGCCGACCGGTTAGCCTTGCTGGCATGATCCGACCCGCGACACCTGCCGACGTCCCGGAGATTCACGCAATGGTCCGCGAACTGGCGGAGTACGAGCGGGAGCCGGACAGCGCGCGGGCCACCACGCGGCAGCTCCACGACGCGCTCTTCGGCCCGGATCCGGCCGTTTTCGCGCTCATGGCGCAGGACGAGGTCCTGGGCGCGCCCGTGGGCTTCGCGCTGTGGTTCCGGAACTTCTCCACCTGGACCGGGACCCACGGCGTCTACCTGGAGGACCTGTACGTACGCCCCCACGCGCGCGGCGGCGGCCACGGCAAGGCCCTGCTCGCCGGACTCGCCGCCATATGCGTCGAGCGGGGCTACGAGCGCTTCGAATGGTCCGTGCTGGACTGGAACGAGCCGTCCATCGAGTTCTACCGTGCGATGGGCGCCCGCCCCCAGGACGAATGGACGGTACAACGACTGACCGGCGAGCCCCTCCGTGCCCTCGCCGAGCAGGCGCGTATCAACAAAGCGACATCTCTTTCGAATTGAGACCGCAGACCACTAGCCACGTTACGTGCTCGTGCGCCTACTATGGGTGACAGCGTGGGGTGCCGGGTCGAGACTCATTCATGGCGGCGACCGTGCTCCGTCCGGGCGACACCGGGGTACGGATCGCGATAGCGTCGCTGGCGAACCGAACCAGATCCAGTGCAATGCCAATGAGGGCAGTGCGTGTGCCACCTTGGAGGTGAGGGTGTCCCAGATCGCAGGCGAGCCCGGGTCGAAGGACTTCGTCGAGGTCCGGCTGCCCGCGGCAGGGGCCTACCTGTCGGTGCTGCGTACGGCGACGGCAGGACTCGCGGCCCGCTTGGACTTCACCCTCGACGAGATCGAAGACCTGCGCATCGCCGTGGACGAGGCGTGCGCCATCCTGCTCCAGCAGGCCGTCCCGGGGTCCGTGCTGAGCTGCGTCTTCCGCCTGGTCGGGGACGCCCTGTGGGTGACCGTGTCGGCGCCCACCACCGACGGCCGCGCACCGGAGCGCGACACCTTCGCCTGGACGGTGCTGTCCGCACTGGCCGGCGAGGTGGACTCCAGCGTGGCCGACGACAAGACCGTGAGCATCGCCCTGCACAAGAAGCGCGGTGCCGGACCGGGACAGCTGTAACGGGGGAATCGCCGTGAACGATCTGGAAGGCAGCACGCCGGGGGTGCGGGGCCGCCCCGTACCCGCCCCTGCGGCGCGGCGCCACGAGGCGCGGCCGCACCCCGGTACCGGGCCCATGGCCGGCCTCGGGAGCAATGACGCGGCCGGGCAGACGGATCAGGCGGATCGGGCGGATCGCATGGCGCAGGAGCAGCAGGAGCAGGACCACGCACAGGAGCAGCACGAGCAGGAGCAGGACCACGCACAGGAGCAGCACGAGCAGGAGCAGGAGCAGCACGGGCACCACGACCGGGCCGGGGCCCGGGCGCTGTTCGTGGAGCTCAGCAAGCTCCCCCCGGGCTCCCCGGAGCGCGCCGAGCTGCGCAACCGGCTGGTCCGGATGCACCTGCCGCTGGTCGAGCACCTCGCCCGGCGGTTCCGCAACCGCGGCGAACCGCTCGACGACCTGACCCAGGTCGCCACGATCGGGCTGATCAAGTCGGTGGACCGGTTCGACGTGGAGCGCGGGGTTGAGTTCTCCACCTACGCCACCCCGACCGTCGTCGGTGAGATCAAGCGGCATTTCCGCGACAAGGGCTGGGCGGTGCGCGTCCCGCGCCGCCTGCAGGAGCTGCGGCTCGCCCTGACGACGGCGACCGGTGAGCTCTCGCAGCGGCACGGCCGGGCCCCGACGGTGCACGAGCTGGCCGAGCACCTGAAGATCACGGAGGAGGAGGTCCTGGAGGGCCTCGAATCCGCCAACGCGTACAGCACACTCTCCCTGGACGTGCCCGACACCGACGACGAGTCGCCGGCCGTCGCCGACACCCTCGGCGCCGAGGACGACGCGCTGGAGGGCGTGGAGTACCGGGAGTCGCTCAAGCCGCTGCTGGAGCAGCTGCCGCCGCGCGAGAAGAAGATCCTGCTGCTGCGCTTCTTCGGGAACATGACCCAGTCGCAGATCGCCCAGGAGGTCGGCATCTCCCAGATGCACGTCTCCCGGCTGCTGGCCCGCACGCTGGCCCAGCTGCGCGACAAGCTCCTGGTCGAGGAGTGACGGCGGGCGGAGGTGACGGCGGCGCCCGAGGGCGCCGCGGCTCACTGCCCGGCCGTGCGCCCGATCCCGAGGGCGTCGGTGGCCGCGGGGTGGACGAGGAGCACCAGCTCGGCGACAGCGGCCGCGCCCAGGACGGCACCCGCCGCGATCATGCCACCGCCCGCCTGCACCATGGTCCAGGCGACGGGGAGCGCGACGAGCTGGATGATCAGCGCGGGGCCGCGGCTCCAGCGGCGCGCGTTCCACAGCCCGTAGGCGGCCGCCAGCGGCATGGCCGCCAGGGCGAGCACGGTCACACCCCCGGCCTCCGCCTGGCGGGGGCTGTCGGGGTCGCCGAGGATCCCCACGACCAGCATCGCGATCCCCCAGGCCGCCAGGGCGGCGCCTTCCAGTGCCGCGACCGCGGCGGCCGCCGCGAGGCGGCGCGTACGGCCCGGCTGCGCGGGCTTCTCGTTGCCACTCACCCCAGCAGGGTAGCCGCCGCCTCCGGGCCACCAGGGGTGCGGCCCGGTACCGCCCGGTAGGTACCCTGGCGGGCATGCGCGCCCTTC
This sequence comes from Actinacidiphila sp. bgisy160, assembly GCF_057707815.1. NCBI lineage: Bacteria > Bacillati > Actinomycetota > Actinomycetes > Kitasatosporales > Streptomycetaceae > Actinacidiphila > Actinacidiphila sp. bgisy160. Next base: position 196,884 of record NZ_JBYIQW010000006.1, on the reverse strand, counting down.
TCGTGGTCAATCCAGCCGCCACCACCACCAGCGCCCGCACGCGTGACGTGCTCGCGCACGCGCTCGCCAGCGACCTGAAGCTGGAGGTCGCCGCGACCGAGTACCGCGGCCACGCCCGCGACCTCGCGCGCCAGGCCGCGGAGGGCGGGGAGATCGAGCTGGTCGTCGCCCTGGGCGGGGACGGCACGGTCAACGAGGTGGTCAACGGGCTGCTGCACAACGGCCCCGACCCCGATGGCCTGCCGAAGCTCGCGGTGGTGCCCGGCGGGTCAACGAACGTGTTCGCGCGCGCCCTGGGGCTGCCCAACGACGCCGTGGAGGCGACCGGCGCGCTGCTGGACGCGCTGCGCGAGCGCAGCTCCCGCACGGTCGGCCTGGGCCTGGTGAGCGGCACCCCGGGCACGGAGGACGAGGGGGTGCCGGCGCGCTGGTTCACCTTCTGCGCCGGGCTGGGCTTCGACGCGGGCGTCGTCGGACGGGTGGAACAGCAGCGCGAGCGAGGGAGGCGTTCGACGCACGCGCTCTACATACGCCAGGTGATGCGCCAGTTCCTCGCCGAACCGAACCGGCGCACCGGCACGATCACCCTGGAGCGCCCCGGCGAGGACCCGGTGACCGACCTCGTCCTGACCCTCGTCTGCAACACCGCGCCGTGGACCTACCTGGGGAACCGGCCGATCTACGCCTCCCCCCGGGCCTCCTTCGACACCGCCCTCGACGTGCTCGGACTGTCCCGGCTGTCCACCGCGGCGGTGGCCCGCTACGCCACCCAGCTGCTGCGTTCGACCCCGGAACGCGGACCCGAGGGCAAGCACGCGACCTCGCTGCACGATCTGACGGACTTCACCTTGCATTCGCAGGCACCACTGCCGTTCCAGGTGGACGGAGACCACCTGGGACTGCGAATGAGCGCAACCTTCACAGGCGTACGCCGTGCACTGCGTGTGATCGCCTAAGCAGAAGGACATAAAGTCCTTTCACTCGAACGTTTAGGCTGCCCTGCACCCCATGGAAGTACGGCTGTGACGGAGCCGACACCGAGGAATCAAAAAAAACTTTCTGGAAGGGGTTGTATCCGCAGCCCAGGTTTGCGAGGCTCTTCCTGGCGATCGGGACAGCCGCTCATCGGGCGTCCTCGGCAGCCGGAATCCTCACCACTTCCCAGCGGGACCGCACCAGGAGACTGGGCGATGTCCCGTGTCGTGTTCGAGGATTCGTGAAAGCGTTCACATTCACAAGCAACTTGCATGCAACACAAGGAGATGGAGCAGCCATGGACTGGCGTCACAACGCCGTTTGCCGCGAGGAAGACCCCGAGCTCTTCTTCCCCATCGGCAACACCGGTCCTGCGCTGCTGCAGATCGAGGAAGCCAAGGCCGTCTGCCGCCGCTGCCCCGTGATGGAGCAGTGCCTGCAGTGGGCGCTGGAGACCGGCCAGGACGCCGGCGTGTGGGGTGGCCTCAGCGAGGACGAGCGTCGCGCAATGAAGCGCCGCGCCGCCCGCAACCGCGCCCGCAACGCCAGCGCCTGACGCACTCGCTTACCCCCGAGCCGCAGCGCGCAGCACCTCCGAACCGCGCAGCATCGCGACGCGAAGAGCCCCGGCCGCTCCCCGAGCAGCCGGGGCTTCGGCGTTCCCGGAGCCCGGTCCCGTGGCGTCACCCCTCCAGGGGGAGTTCCAGGACGACCTTCGTGCCGCGCTCCTCGGCCGGGACCATGTCGAAAGTCCCGCCCAACTCCCCCACCACCAGGGTCCGTACGATCTGCAGCCCCAGGTTGCCTGCCCGCTGCGGGTCGAACTCGGCGGGCAGGCCGCGCCCGTCGTCCCGTACCGCGATGCCCAGCTTCTGCCCGTGCCGCTCGGCGGCCACCTCGACAGTGCCCTGCTCGCCCGGCCCGAAACCGTGCTCCAGGGCGTTCTGCAGCAGTTCGGTGAGGACCATCGACAGCGGGGTGGCCACCTCGGCCGTCAGGATGCCGAACCGCCCGCTGCGGCGCGTGGTGACCCTGCCCGGGGAGATCTCCGCGACCATCGCCAGCACGCGGTCGGCGATCTCGTCGAACTCCACGCACTCGTCGAGGTTCTGCGAGAGCGTCTCGTGCACGATCGCGATCGAGCCCACCCGGCGCACCGCCTCCTCCAGCGCCTCGCGGCCCTTGTCGGAGTCCATGCGCCGGGCCTGCAGCCGCAACAGCGCCGCGACCGTTTGCAGGTTGTTCTTCACCCGGTGGTGGATCTCCCGGATGGTGGCGTCCTTGGTGATCAGCTCGCGCTCGCGGCGGCGCAGCTCGGTCACGTCCCGCAGCAGCACCAGGGAGCCGCTGTGCGTGCCCTTGGGGCTCAGCGGGATCGCCCGCAGCTGGATGACACCGCCGTTGCCCTCGATCTCGGTCTCCCGCGGTGCCTTGCCGCCGGCGACGGTCACCAGCGCCTCGTGGCTCTTGGTCCGCGAGGGCGCCAGGTCCGCGGAGACGGAGCCCAGGTGGTGGCCGACGAGGTCGGCGGCGAGGCCGAGCCGGTGGTAGGCGGAGAGCGCGTTGGGACTCGCGTACTGGACGACACCCTCGGCGTCGAGCCGGATCAGGCCGTCGCCGACGCGCGGCGAGGCGTCCATGTCGACCTGCTCGGAGGGGAACGGGAAGCTGCCCGCCGCGATCATCTGCGCCAGGTCGGAGGCGCTCTGCAGATAGGTGAGCTCCAGGCGGCTGGGCGTCCGCACGGTCAGCAGGTTGGTGTTGCGGGCGATGACCCCGAGCACGCGGCCCGCGCGGCGCACCGGGATGGACTCGATCCGGACCGGCACCTCCTCGCGCCACTCCGGGTCACCCTCCCGGACGATCCGGCCCTCGTCGAGTGCGGCGTCCAGCATCGGGCGGCGGCCCCGCGGCACCAGGTGGCCGACCATGTCGTCCTGGTACGAGGTGGGGCCGGTGTTCGGCCGCATCTGGGCGACGGAGACGTAGCGGGTCCCGTCGCTGGTCGGGACCCAGAGCACGAGGTCCGCGAAGGAGAGGTCGGAGAGCAGTTGCCACTCCGACACCAGCAGGTGGAGCCACTCGAGATCGGAATCGTCGAGGTCCGTGTGCTGGCGTACGAGATCGTTCATGGAGGGCACGCAAATGAGCGTACCCGCGCTCATGGCAAGCGCTGCCATCCAGTCCCCACAAAGGTCTTCGACGACCTATGATCTGACTGCGCCATTTTATGGACAGGCGTTAGTGGTCTAGTCCAGAATTGACGCACAACCGAACTTCCATCCTTCCCGCACAGAAGGGTGGAGCGAGGCCGGGGCGCTCTCTGCCCTGACTGCGCCAGGCCTCATGGTCGGCCCTGACGGGTCGCGGGAACCGCACATCCCGCGCGCCACGGGCCGACGGCAGCTCCGGGCTGCGGTGCTGGGCGGGTTGAGGGTCCCGTCCCGGCGCCGCGGCCCGAAGTGATGTCGGGTCCCTTTCCGGCTCAGCGCGTCTCGGTCACCTTCGCCAGGGCACGCGGCGCGTCGGGGTCCTGGCCGCGGGCGATGGTGACCTCGTAGGCCAGCATCTGCAGCGGGAGGATCTCCAGGATCGGCTGCACCTCCTCGGCGACGCCCGCGGTGGGGAGCACGAAACCGGCGGAGGCGGCGTCGACCGACGCCTGGTTGCCGATGACCACCAGGTCGGCCCCACGGCCGCGGAGCCGGTCCAGCACCGGCTGGAGCGCCTCACCGCCCTTGCCCTCGGTGACGATCGCGATGACCGGGGAGACGTTGTCGACCATGGCCAGCGGACCGTGCAGCAGGTCGGCGCCGGAGAAGGACAGCGCCGGGATGTAGCTGGTCTCCATCAGCTTCAGCGCGGCCTCCTTCGCGGTCGGGTAGCCGTAGCCGCGCGAGGTGAGCACCAGCCGCTCGGCGAAGCGGTAGCGCGCGGCGAGCGCCCTGACCTCGTCCTGGCGCGCGAGGATCTGCTCCGCGAGCTCCGGCAGGACCTTGGCGGCGTTGCCGTCGCCGCCCCGCAGCCCCTCGACGAACAGGTAGAGCGCGAGCAGCTCGGCCGTGTACGTCTTGGTCGCCGGCAGCGCCTTCTCCGGGCCGGCCAGGACGTCGATGTGGAACTCGGAGACCTCGGCCAGCGGCGAGTCGGCGTTGTTGGTGACCGCCAGGGTGATCGCGCCGGCCTCGCGCGCGGCCCGGGTGGAGGCCACCAGGTCCGGCGAGCCGCCGGACTGGCTGACCGTGACGACCAGGCAGTCCGTCAGGTCCGGGCGGGCGCCGTAGGCGGTGGTCGTGGACATGGAGGTCAGCCCGGCAGGCTTGCCGAGCACCACCTCGACCAGGTACTTGGCGTACAGGGCCGCGTTGTCGGAGGTGCCGCGCGCGGTGAGCAGGACGAAGCGCGGTCCGCGCGCGGCGATCTCCTCGGCGGTCCGCCGGATCCGCGGGGCGCCCTCCTCGAGGATGCGGCGCAGCACCGCGGGCTGTTCGGCCATCTCGCCGGACATGATCCGGCCCGGCCTCGGCTGCTGCTCGGTCGGCGTCGGGGCGGACATTGTCTGGGCCTCCAGGTGGGTCCGGAACGGATGTGCCGCGGCGGGCCTCAGTCGCCGGCCTCCTTGCCCGCGATGACCTCCGCCGCCGCCCGCCCGCACACACGGGCGGCGCCGTGGGTCGCGATGTGCAGCGCGCCGGACGGAGCCGCCTGCGGAACGCCCATCTCCACCACCACCGTGTCCGGACGGGCGGCGAGCAGCGAGCCCAGCGCCTCGGCCATCCAGGGGTGACGGTGCACGTCACGCACCACTGCGACGATCCTACGAGTCCCCGCCGACCGCAGCACTTGTGCGGTCAGAGCGTCACCTTCGCGAAAGCTCCCGGTCACCGTGCCCGGGAAGATCCGGTCGAGCTCGGCGGCGACGCCCCACGGGGTCTCCTCACCGACGGCGATGTTGGCGACCGGGGTGAAGGTGGCGACGTAGGGCGCCTCGGCGATCGGCAGGTACGCGTCGGTGCGGGTGACGCGCAGCGCGCGGCGGGCCGCGACCAGGCCGATCTCCGGGTCCGGTGCCGCCGTCACGGGCGCCGCGGAGCGCTCGGCGGCCCAGGCGGCCAGGCTCCGCACCCGTCCGGCGGCGTCGGCGAGCCGCTGCCTGGGCAGGTCGCCGTCGCGTACGGCGGCGACGATGGCGTCGCGCAGGGCGACCACCGTCTCCTCCTCGGCGAGGCCGCCGCCCACGCAGATGGCGTCGGCACCGGCGGCGAGCGCCAGGACGGTGCCGCGTTCGATGCCGTACACGTCGGCGATGGCGCGCATCTCGATGCCGTCGGTGACGATCAGGCCGTCGTAGCCCAGTTCGTCGCGGAGCAGTCCGGTCAGCGCGGCGGGGCTGAGGGTGGCGGGGCGGTCCGGGTCCAGGGCGGGCACGAGGATGTGCGCGCTCATCACGGCCTTGCTGCCCGCGGCCAGGGCGGCCCGGAACGGGGCGAGTTCGCGGGCGTGCAGGGTGGCCGGGTCGACGTCCACCCGGGGCAGGGCGTGGTGGGAGTCGACGGAGGTGTCGCCGTGGCCGGGGAAGTGCTTGGTGCAGGCGGCGACCCCGGCGGACTGCAGGCCCTCGACGTACGCCGCCGTGTGCCGGGCGACAAGCAGCGGCTCGGAGCCGAAGGAACGCACGCCGATGACCGGGTTGCGGGGGTCGGAGTTGACGTCCGCGGAGGGCGCCCAGTTGAGGTTGACCCCGCACTCGGCCAGCCGGCGGCCGAGTGCGGCGGCGACGTCGCGGGTCAGAGCGGTGTCGTCGACGGCGCCGAGGGCGAGGTTGCCGGGGAAGGAGGAGCCGCCTCGGGCCTCCAGCCGGGTCACGTCACCGCCCTCCTCGTCGGCGGCGATCAGGACGTCGGTCCGTACGGCGCGCAGTTGCGCGGTGAGCGCGGCCAGTTGCCCGGGCGACTCGATGTTGCGGGCGAACAGGGCGACGGAGCCCAGTCCCTCGGCGAGCCTGCGCAGCAGCCACTCGGGGGCGGTGGTGCCGTGGAAGCCCGGCTGGAGGACGGTGAGGGCGTCGCGGACGAGAGCGTCGGTGTCCGCGGTGCCGTCGTGGGTCTGGCTCAAGGTCTTTGTCATCCCTTCACCGCTCCGGCGGTCAGTCCGGCGGCGACCTTGCGCTGCACGATCAGGAAGAAGATCACCACGGGCACGCCCATCATGGTCGAGCCGGCCATCATCGGCGCGTAGTCCGTGCCCCGCGAGGTGACGAAGTTGCCGAGCCACACCGTGGCCGTCTGGTGCTCCTGGCTCATGATGAGCATCGCGTACAGGTACTCGTTCCAGGCCTGGATCAGCGCGTAGATGGAGGTCGCGACGAGGCCCGGGGCGAGCAGCGGCAGGATGATCCGGAAGAACGCGCCCATGCGCGTGCAGCCGTCGACCATCGCCGACTCCTCCAGCTCCTTGGGGATGTTGACGATGAATCCGCGCAGCGTCCACACCGTGAAGGGGAGCACGAAGGTCAGGTAGGTGATGATGAGCCCGGTGAGCCTGTCGATCTGGTCGATCTGGTTGAGCAGCAGGAAGACCGGGATGATCATCGCCACCAGCGGCACCATCTGCACGGCGAGGATCGCGACGATCACGGCCTTGCGGCCGCGGAAGACGAAGCGGGAGATGGCCAGCGCCGCCAGCAGGCCGATCACCAGGCCGAGGCCGACGGTGGAACCGGAGACGATCAGGCTGCGGCCGACCGAGCCCCAGAAGTCGCCGACGTCCAGGGCGTCGGAGAAGTTCTGGAAGGACAGGCTGGTCGGGAAGAACTTGGGGTCGGGGTCGATGGCGTCCTTGGCGGGCTTGAACGCCGTGTTGAGCATCCAGTAGACCGGGAAGCCGGAGACCACCACGACCAGCAGGCCGAGCAGGTTGTAGACGGTCCGCCCCTTGCGGCGGGGCCGCCGGGCGGCGCGCGCGGCCGGAGCGGCGGCCGGCGCCCTCTCGGCGGGAGCCGTGTCGAGCATGGTCGTCACTCCACCTCTCCGATCTTCAGCATCTGCCGCATGTACACGGCCATCACCCCGAGGAGGAGCAGCACGGTGATGACGGCGATGGCCGCGCCCGCGTCGTAGTCGTTGGCGACGAAGGCCTGGTCGTAGGAATAGGTGGTGAGGACCTGGTACGCGGGTTCGGGGTGGCCGTCGCGCATGAGGAAGACCTGCGGGAAGACGCCCATGTCCCAGATGACCGACAGCGTCGTCAGCATGACGATGATCGGCTTGAGCACCGGCAGGGTGACGTGCCGGAAGACCTTGACCGGCCCGGCGCCGTCCATGCGGGCGGCCTCCTCCAGTTCCTTGGGCACCTGGGTGAGGCCGGCGTGCAGGGTGATGGCGACGAACGGGATGGCGCCCCACACCACCATGAGGGTGATGACGAGGAAGCCCTGCTTGGTGTCGGTGAACCAGTTGTGGCCGCTGAAGTCCGCCCCCGGCAGCCGGCTGAGCAGCCAGTTGAGGACTCCGTAGTCGCTGTCGAACATCCACTTGAAGATGGTGATGGCGACGACCACGGGCATCGCCCAGCTCGCCACCAGCACGATGTTGATCAGTGCCTTGACCCAGGGCGAGACCCGCTGCATCAGCAGTGCCACCCCCATGCCGGCGACGAGCGTGAGCAGCACCGCCGCGAGGGTGAAGAGCAGCGTGCGCAGGACGACGCCCCAGAAGACCGAGTCCCCCAGGACGTGGGTGTAGTTGGCGAATCCCTGCCAGTCACCGGGCAGCCCCTGCCAGAGCTCGGCCTGCCCGAACTGCTTGAAGGACAGGGTGATCAGCCGGACCAGCGGATAGCCGAGGACCAGCAGCAGGACGCCGATGGTCGGCGCCAGCAGCGTCCACGGGAGCGCGGCCCCGCCGAAGCGGCGCGGCCTGCGGCCCGGTCCCGCCGGCCGCGAGCGCGGCACCTTGTCGAGAGGTGTGTCAACGGCACTCATCATGTGCTCCTCGGCTACTCCAGTCCCTGGCGTCGCGCCGGGGCCGGCCGCCCTGGGGCGGCCGGCCGGCGCGATCACTGTGTTGCCCGTGTGCCGGTCAGCCGGCGTTGATCACCGCGTTGATCTGCTCGTCCGCGGCCTTCGTCGCGTCCTCGATGGACGCCTTGCCGACGGCGATGTCGTTGAGCATGTTCTGCAGGATCTGCTTCTTCTCGACCTGCAGCCAGCCCGGGGCGGTCGGGACGAACCAGGTGTTCTCGTTGGCACGGGCCGAGGCGGCCGTGGCCGGGTCGTCCTTCAGCGGGGCGAGCAGCGACTTGGCGTTGGGCAGGTTGCCCTTGGAGATCAGGACCTTCTGGGCGGCGCTGTCCGTGAAGCCGTTGATCCAGTCGGCGGCGAGGTCCTGCGCGGCGGACTTGGCCGGGATGACCAGGTCGGAGCCGCCGATGAAGTTCGGCAGCAGTTCGCCGTTGGGGCCGGGCAGTGCGAAGGTCTCCAGGTTGTCCTTCAGTTTGCCGGTCTTGTCGGTCTTCGGGTCGGCGGCCGCGCCGCCCTCCCAGCTGGCGCCGTAGATGAGCGCGGACTTGCCCTGGCCGTAGACGATGTAACGGTCCGACTCGTCCTTGTTCTTGTCGCCGTGGAAGTACGTGTCCAGGACGGACTTCCAGGTCTTCAGGCCCTCGATGGACTTGGGGTCGGAGAGGGTGGCGGTCCACTTGCCGCCGTCCTCCTTGGCGACGTCGCCGCCGGCGTCCTTGACGAAGGCCAGCGCGGTGTACCAGTCGCGGCTGGGCTGGTACCAGGCGGAGAACTTGCCGCCGTTCTTCTTCTGGATCTTGTCGAGCGCGGCGGTCAGCTCGGCCCAGGTGGTGGGGGTCTTGGTGACGCCGGCCGCCTTGGCGACGTCCTTGCGCCAGGTGCCGACGCGGGCACCTGCGTAGTAAGGAACGCCGTAGGTCTTGCCGTTGTACGTCACGGAGCCCTCGAGGGCGTCCAGCCAGTCGCCGGAGTTCTCGAACTTGCTCTTGTCGATGGGGGCGAAGGCGCCCTTGACGAGGTAGCCGAGGGTCTCGGTGTTGCCCATCTCGACGACGTCGGGCACCTTCTTGGTGGCGAGGACGGCGTCGAGCTTCTGGTTCTTGGCGGTCCACTCGTAGTACTCGTGGTGGATCTTGACGCCCTTGTGCTTCGCGGTGAAGGCGTCGTCCGCCTGCTTGACCAGCTCGGGCCAGTTCTTCTGTGCGTCGACCGTCAGCCAGACGGTGATCTCCTTCGGCGCCGAGGCCTTGTCGGAGCCCTTGTCGTCCGAACCGCAGGCCGCAACGCCGGCGACCATGACGGCGACACCGATCGCCGCGATCAGCTTGCGCTTCACAACACCCTCCCCAGGGCAGTGAGTACCAAGTGGTGTAGACCAGTGCCCGAAGCTTGGCCTAGACCTTTAGGGGTGTCAAGGGTGTATAAGAGCACCGGTCGCGTCCGTTACCGGACCGACATCTGGGCTCGTCACGCGATATGAGCCCTGGCCGTGCCACGATGTGAGCCGCGAATGACGGAGGAGCCGGTGACGGCAGCACGACAGCACTCGGGAGCAGAGGCGATGGACACCGACGGCGAGGCCGGCACAGCGGTGACGCAGACCGCGGAGGCGGCCGGGGCCGCGGCCGGACGGACCGCACGGGTGCCCAAGTACTACGGCCTCAAGCGCCATCTGCTCGAACTGACGCAGACGATGCCCCCCGGCTCCCCGGTGCCTCCCGAGCGCACCCTGGCCGCCGAGTTCGACACCTCGCGCACCACCGTGCGGCAGGCGCTGCAGGAGCTGGTGGTCGAGGGGCGGCTGGAGCGCATCCAGGGCAAGGGCACCTTCGTCGCCAAGCCCAAGGTCTCCCAGGCGCTCCAACTGACCTCGTACACCGAGGACATGCGCGCCCAGGGCCTGGAGCCGACCTCCCAGCTGCTCGACATCGGCTACATCACCGCCGACGACCGGCTGGCCGAACTGCTGGACATGAAGGCCGGCGGCCGGGTGCTGCGCATCGAGCGCCTGCGCCTGGCGAACGGCGAGCCGATGGCCATCGAGACCACCCATCTGTCGGCCAAGCGCTTCCCCGCGCTACGCCGCAGCCTGGCGAAGTACACCTCGCTCTACACGGCGCTCGCCGAGGTCTACGACGTCCGGCTGGCCGAGGCGGAGGAGACCATCGAGACCTCGCTGGCCACCCCGCGCGAGGCGGGCCTGCTGGGCACCGACGTCGGGCTGCCGATGTTGCTGCTGTCCCGGCACTCGATCGACACCGGGGGCGAGCCGGTGGAATGGGTGCGCTCGGTCTACCGCGGCGACCGCTACAAGTTCGTCGCCCGCCTGCGACGACCGTAACACCCATGCGGTTCCCGGACCTTGTAGATCGTTTCCATACCGCAATGTGGGCAGTAGTGACGCGCCTGCCGTCCTGACCTAGATTTCCTGCGCATTACACAGGAGCAAGAGATCAGGACGGAGCCGTAGCAATGTCCGAACCATCCGGAATTTCCGGTCGGCCGCCGGTGGTCACCCCCACCCGGGTGATCGCCGGTGTCTGCCTCGTCATCCCCTTCGTCGCCATGCTCTGGGTCGGCTCGTACGCCAAGCTGACCCCGGAGTTCATCGGCATCCCGTTCTTCTACTGGTACCAGATGCTGTGGGTGTTCCTGTCCTCCGGACTGACGTACGCCGCGTACGTCCTGGTCCGCCGTGAGGAGCGGGCACGGAAGGAGGCTGCGAAGTGAAGGACGGGGTCAACGGCGTCGCACTCGCCGTCTTCATCTTCTTCTTCCTGGTCGTCACGGTCCTGGGCTTCCTGGCCGCGCGCTGGCGCAGAGCCGAGAACGCCCTGCACCTCGACGAGTGGGGCCTGGGCGGCCGCAGCTTCGGCAGCTGGATCACCTGGTTCCTGCTGGGCGGCGACCTGTACACGGCCTACACCTTCGTGGCGGTGCCGGCGGCGATCTACGCGGCGGGCGCGGCCGGCTTCTTCGCCGTACCGTACACGATCATCGTCTATCCGCTGATCTTCATGTTCCTGCCGCGGCTCTGGTCGGTCTCGCACAAGCACGGCTACGTCACCACCTCGGACTTCGTCCGCGGGCGTTTCGGCTCCAAGGGCCTGTCGCTGGCCGTCGCGGTCACCGGCATCCTCGCCACGATGCCGTACATCGCCCTGCAGCTGGTCGGCATCCAGGCCGTGCTGGACGTGATGGGCGTGGGCGGAGGCGACTCCTCCAACTGGTTCGTCAAGGACCTGCCGCTCCTGATCGCCTTCGGCGTGCTGGCCGCCTACACCTACTCCTCCGGCCTGCGCGCGCCCGCGCTGATCGCCTTTGTCAAGGACACCCTTATCTACATCGTCATCGCGGTGGCGATCATCTACATCCCGATCAAGCTGGGCGGCTTCGACGACATCTTCGCCAAGGCGGGCGACGCCTATGCCCAGGTCAACCCGGCCACCGGCAAGCCGCGCGGCGCCCTGGCCCCGGGTGAGACGGCGCAATGGGCGTACGCGACCCTGGCACTCGGCTCGGCACTGGCGCTCTTCATGTACCCGCACTCGGTCACGGCCGTACTCTCCAGCCGCAGCCGCAACGTCATCCGCCGCAACACCACCGTCCTGCCGCTGTACTCGCTGATGCTGGGCCTGCTGGCGATGCTCGGCTTCATGGCGCTGGCCGCGGGTGTCGGCGCGGGGGTCAAGGGCTACAACGCGCAGCTGGCCATTCCGCAGCTGTTCGAGAACATGTTCCCGTCCTGGTTCGCGGGCGTGGCCTTCGCCGCGATCGGCATCGGCGCCCTGGTGCCGGCCGCGATCATGTCGATCGCCGCGGCCAACCTCTTCACCCGCAACGTCTACAAGGACTTCATCAAGCCGGACGCGACCCCGGCACAGGAGACCCAGGTCTCCAAGATCGTCTCGCTGCTGGTCAAGGTCGGTGCCCTGATCTTCGTCCTCACCATGGACAAGACGGTGGCCATCAACTTCCAGCTCCTGGGCGGCATCTGGATCCTGCAGACCTTCCCGTCACTGGTGGGCGGCCTGTTCACCCGCTGGTTCCACCGCTGGGCGCTGCTGGCCGGCTGGGCGGTCGGCATGATCTACGGCACCTGGGTGGCCTACGGCGTCGCGAGCCCGGCCCAGAAGCACTTCGGTGGCTCCTCCGACACCATCCCGGTCATCGGGCAGATCGGCTACATCGGCCTGACCGCCTTCGTGCTCAACGTGCTGGTCACCGTCGTCCTCACCTTCGTCCTCAAGGCCCTCAAGGCTCCCGAGGGCGTGGACGAGACCGCCGAGGGCGACTTCACCGCGGACGCCGGCGACCCGGGCGTCCAGAAGGACCTGCCGGTGGGCGCCGGTCACTGACCGCCGCACCGGCCACGGGTCACGGGCCGCCGCCCTGGGACGGGGCGGCGGCCCGTCGTCATGCGGTGCGGGCCGGCTCCGGGCAGCGGTAGGTGCGGCGGCACGCCTGCGGGGTGGCGCCCACCCAGCGGGCGAAGTGGCGGCGCGGGATCGCCGGGTTCTGCCCGGCTTTGGCGCTCGCCGCCCTGACCGGCCGTGTCCGCGACTTTCCCGACGGCCACGGCGGCGCGTCCGAGCCCGCCGCGCGTCACCGCATCGCCACAACATCTGGTGGCGTCACGGGCGGGCGCCACTAGATGTATGCTCAACTCCGCTGTCGCCGCAGGGGAAGCCGGTGGGAATCCGGGACTGCCCCGCAACGGTGTGCGGGCGCCTGGAGTCATGCCCGCGAGTCCGAGGACCTGCCGACGGCACCGTCCGGCACGCCGTCCGGGCGGTGAAGTGTCCGGGCCTCGCGGGTTGGGCCGGCGGACGCGCCGCGGCATGCCCTGTCCTGCCCTGCGTGCGCCCCGTCGCTCCTCCGCGTCGCCGCCGTACGAGGGAGAGAGCACACGTGACCATCGCGCCCGCCGCACCCGCCACCGCATCGGACCCTGCCTCAACCGGGGCCGAACTGCTGCGCACCCTGACGGAACTGACCGCAGACCTCCCCGACACCGACCCCGGCCGGGTCGCCGCCGCCGCCCTGCGGGGCCGCAGCGCGGCCGCGGACGAGGCGGAACTGCGGGCGCTGGCCACCGAGGCCGCCGCCGGGCTGATCGCGGAGGACCCGCAGTACTCGCGGCTCGCCGCCCGTCTGCTCACCCTCGCCATCGCCGACGAGGCGGCGGGCGAAGGCGCGGTCTCGTTCTCCGCGTCCATCGCGGTGGGCCACCGCGAGGGCCTGATCGCCGACGGCACCGCCGCCTTCGTGGCCGAGCACGCCGGTCGGCTGGACGCGCTCGTCGACGGCGCGCTCGCCGACGGCGCCGACGACCGCTTCGGCTACTTCGGCCTGCGCACCCTGCACAGCCGCTACCTGCTGCGCCACCCGACCACCCGCCAGGTCATCGAGACCCCGCAGCACTTCATGCTCCGCGTCGCCTGCGGCCTGGCCGAGGACCGCACCAGCCGCTCGGTGGACGAGGTCGCGGCGCTCTACGGCCTGATGAGCCGGCTGGACTACCTGCCCAGCTCCCCCACGCTCTTCAACTCCGGCACCCGGCACCCGCAGATGTCCTCCTGCTACCTGCTGGACTCCCCGCTGGACGAACTGGACTCCCTCTACGACCGCTACCACCAGGTGGCCCGGCTGTCGAAGCACGCCGGCGGCATCGGCCTGTCCTACTCCCGCATCCGCTCCCGCGGTTCGCTGATCCGCGGCACCAACGGGCACTCCAACGGCATCGTCCCGTTCCTGCGCACCCTCGACGCCTCCGTCGCCGCCGTGAACCAGGGCGGTCGCCGCAAGGGCGCGGCGTGCGTCTACCTGGAGACCTGGCACGCGGACATCGAGGAGTTCCTGGAGCTGCGCGACAACACCGGTGAGGAGGCGCGCCGCACCCACAACCTCAACCTGGCCCACTGGATCCCGGACGAGTTCATGCGCCGCGTCGACACCGACGGCACCTGGTCGCTGTTCTCCCCCGCCGACGTGCCCGAGCTGGTCGACCTGTGGGGCGAGGAGTTCGACGCCGCCTACCGCGAGGCCGAGGCGGCGGGCCTGGCCCGCAAAACCCTCCCGGCGCGCGAGCTGTACGGCCGGATGATGCGCACCCTGGCGCAGACCGGCAACGGCTGGATGACCTTCAAGGACGCGTCCAACCGCACCGCCAACCAGACGGCCGAGCCCGGCCGCGTCATCCACTCCTCCAACCTCTGCACGGAGATCCTGGAGGTCACGAACGACGGCGAGACGGCGGTCTGCAACCTCGGTTCGGTCAACCTCGGCGCCTTCGTGGCCGAGGACGGCGGCGCCGGGGAGGAAGTCATCGACTGGGAGCGGCTGGACACCACCGTCCGCACCGCCGTCACCTTCCTCGACCGCGTCGTGGACATCAACTTCTACCCGACCCGCGAGGCCGCAGCCTCCAACGAGCGCTGGCGCCCGGTGGGTCTGGGCGCGATGGGCCTGCAGGACGTGTTCTTCAAGCTGCGGCTGCCCTTCGACTCCGCCGAGGCCAAGGCGCTCTCCACGAAGATCGCCGAGCGCATCATGCTCGCCGCGTACGAGGCCTCCTGCGACCTGGCCGAGCGCCACGGCGCGCACCCGGCCTGGTCGCAGACCCGTGCCGCCCGCGGCGTGCTGCACCCGGACCACTACGACACCGAGGAGAACTGGCCCGAGCGCTGGGAGGCGCTGCGCGCCCGCGTCGCCGCCACCGGCATGCGCAACTCGCTGCTGCTGGCCATCGCCCCGACCGCCACGATCGCCTCGATCGCGGGCGTGTACGAGTGCATCGAGCCGCAGGTCTCCAACCTCTTCAAGCGCGAGACGCTCAGCGGCGAGTTCCTGCAGGTCAACTCCTACCTGGTGGCCGACCTGAAGAAGCTCGGCGTCTGGGACGCGCAGACCCGCGACGCGCTGCGCGAGTCCAACGGCTCCGTCGAGGGCTTCAGCTGGATCCCCGCGGACGTCCGCGAGCTGTACCGCACGGCCTGGGAGATCCCGCAGCGCGCCCTGATCGACATGGCGGCGGCCCGCACCCCGTACCTCGACCAGAGCCAGTCGCTGAACCTCTTCATGGCCTCTCCCACCATCGGCAAGCTCAGCTCGATGTACGCGTACGCCTGGAAGCAGGGCCTGAAGACGACCTACTACCTGCGCTCCCGCCCGGCCACCCGCATCGCGCAGTCCGCCCGCGCGACCGCCCCGATCCCGCTCCAGCAGACGACGCCCGACGCCGAGGCGATCGCCTGCTCCCTTGAGAACCCCGAGTCCTGCGAGGCCTGCCAGTGATGAGCTCCACCAAGAACCTGCTCGACCCGGGATTCGAGCTGACCCTGCGTCCGATGCGCTACCCGGACTTCTACGAGCGCTACCGCGACGCCATCAAGAACACCTGGACCGTGGAGGAGGTCGACCTCCACTCCGACGTCACCGACCTCGCCAAGCTCTCCCCCGGCGAGCAGCACATGATCGGCCGGCTGGTGGCCTTCTTCGCCACCGGCGACTCGATCGTGGCCAACAACCTCGTGCTGACCCTGTACAAGCACATCAACTCCCCGGAGGCGCGGCTGTACCTGTCGCGGCAGCTCTTCGAGGAGGCCGTGCACGTCCAGTTCTATCTGACACTGCTCGACACCTACCTGCCCGATCCCGAGGAGCGCGCGGCCGCGTTCGCGGCCGTGGAGAACATCCCCTCGATCCGCGAGAAGGCGCAGTTCTGTTTCCGCTGGATGGACTCGGTGGAGTCCATCGACCGCCTGGAGACCAGGGAGGACCGTCGCCGCTTCCTCCTCAACCTGATCTGCTTCGCGGCCTGCATCGAGGGCCTGTTCTTCTACGGCGCCTTCGCGTACGTCTACTGGTTCCGCTCGCGCGGCCTGCTGCACGGGCTCGCCACCGGCACCAACTGGGTGTTCCGCGACGAGTCGATGCACATGGACTTCGCGTTCCACGTCGTCGACACCGTCCGCGAGGAGGAGCCCGGCCTCTTCGACGAGGAGATGGGCAAGCAGGTCACCGCGATGCTGGAGGAGGCCGTCGAGGCCGAGCTCCAGTTCGCCCGCGATCTGTGCGGCGACGGCCTGCCCGGCATGAACACCGACTCCATGCGCGAGTACCTGCAGTGCGTCGCCGACCAGCGCCTGGTCCGCCTCGGTCTGCCGGCCCGCTACGGCTCGGAGAACCCGTTCTCCTTCATGGAGCTGCAGAACGTCCAGGAGCTGACCAACTTCTTCGAGCGCCGCGCCTCCGCGTACCAGGTGGCGGTCGAGGGCACGGTCTCCTTCGACGACGACTTCTGATCCGCGCCGCGGGACGGGGTCGCGGGCGGTCGCCGCCGCCCGCGACCCCGCCCGCCGGCCGGGCGATCGGAACGCGGTGACCTGGAGGACGTAGACCCGTTCGTGCCGAGGGACGACGAGGTAGAGGAAGAGGCCGTCCGGCACGGCTGCCGTCCTCGTTCCCTCCCCGACGCCTTGGAAAGCGGGCCCGTCCAGGCGTGCGGTCCCCCGGCCACCGCGGCGCCGATCACGCCGGTCCGCGGTATCCGGGCGGTGGATCACTCGTTCGGGACGGTCTCGTACTTCGGCGTGGACTCCGCCATCTGCTTCAGCGCGTCCTTGCGGTCCCGCTTGGAGAGCCGGTCGATGTAGAGGTAGCCGCCCAGGTGGTCGGTCTCGTGCTGCAGGCAGCGCGCGAAGAAGCCCCTGCCCTCCACGACGATGTCGTTGCCGTGCAGGTCCTGCCCGCGGCAGACCGCGTAGTCGGGACGCGGCAGCTCCGCGTAGGCGCCCGGCACGGACAGGCAGCCCTCGTTGCCGTCGTCGAGGACGCGGCGCTCGGCGGGGAGGTCGTCGATCACGGGGTTGACCACGTGGCCGACGTGGCGGACCCCGTCGTCGTCCGGGCAGTCGTAGACGAAGACCCGCAGGTCCACGCCGATCTGGTTGGCGGCGAGGCCGACGCCCTCGGCGGCGCGCTGGCTGGCGAACATGTCGTCGATGAGCGCGGCCAGCTCGTCGTCGAAGGACGTGACCGTCTTGCACGGGTGGTGCAGCACCGGGTTGCCGACGACCGTGATGGGGCGGGCGGTGCCGCGCTCGCGGTGGGCGGCCTCACGCTCCTCCGCGTCCGTCACGTCGTCGGTGAATGCGGTCTGCTCGGTCTCCTGCTGCGACATGGTCCGTCGTACGCCTTCCTGGGGCCTTCTGAGAAGCTCAATAGCCCATCAAGGGTACGTGCCCGCGGAGGCGTCAGCAGACCTCTTCGAGATCGCGCCAGTCCCGGGTGTCGGGGCTGTCGGCGACCCAGCTGTCCAGCAGGCCGCGCACCAGTCCGGCCGGGGCGGCGATGCCGCACTCGCGCTCGGGGGCCCACAGGGCGCCGGGGGTGCGGTGGCTGAGGTGACCCGGATGGCCGGGCTCGCCTTGGTCGTGCGGGTCGCGGGAGGCGTCGGAGCCGTCGTCGGTCGGCATGCGGCTCTCAGAGCAGGTGCGGCAGAGCAGCCGGACCGAGGACGACCAGTCCTCGGCGGCGTAGCCGGCGTCGGCAGCGAGCTGCTCCAGGGCGTCGCGGTCGGACTCGGTGGCCGCCTCCAGCAGGACGAGCCAGGTCGGCACCGGCGAGGGCGCCCACAGCTCGATCTCGTCGAAGACCGGGTAGGTGGCACCCTCGGCGGTGCGCCGCTCGCCGTGCGGGACGCCGTCGTGGAGCACGACCTCGCCCCAGCGGCGGCCGGAGGACGGCAGCGGGATGCTCAGCACCTCGATCCGGGCCGGGTCGATCCGGCGGCCCCAGACCACCTCGGCCTCACCCTCCGGGGAGAGCCGTACCGCCGAGCTGCCCAGCTGCATCTCGACCGGGCCGGCCCCGGCGGGGTCGGGCCGCAGTCCGTACGCCTGCCAGGCGCGGCGGGCCAGCGGCCAGTCCTGCAGGGCGGTGGCGGCGATGCCGACGTTCCACCAGTCGGGGGCGCCGGGCGCGCGGTCCAGCAGGGCGACGGCCCGCAGGCCGGTGGTGCGGGCCTGCTCCCAGTCGTGCCGGAACTTGTGCAGCAGCGCGAGGTTGTACCAGGACTCCGAACGCCAGGGCTCCAGGTCCGCGGCACGGGTCAGCAGCGCGCCGGCGTCCTCGTACCGCCCGTCGCTGATCAGCGTGAACGCCCGGTCGGTCGCCTGCCGCCAGGTGGCGGACGGCCGATGCCGTGCCCTGCCGAAGATCCTCAAGGTGTCCCGCCTGCCGTTCGCGTTCGCTGGTGCCCCACGGTGCCCCGTCCGTTCCCCCACGTCCCGTGCTCAGCGGTGCTCATCAGTCCTCCTTGCCATCGGCAGGGCCTGTCACACACGGCCGGGCTTGTCGGTTTGGCAGCATCGGCGCCATGGTGCGCCTCTTGAGCGCTCTGCGCCCCTGCGGGCATCCAACCATGCCCCTTGGCGCGCCCGCTCATTACCGGTGGGTTCACTGTCCGGCCCGGGCAACGACCCTGGTCAGGGCCTCGACCACGCGAGGGTCGTATTCGTGCGCGGTATCGAGGCGTAACCGCTCCAGTGCCTGCAGCCCGCGGCCTACGGCTGTACCGCCCCCGGCCAGGTCCTCGTAGGCGTTGGCCGTACGCACGATGCGTCCCGCGAGCGGCTGTTCCCGGTACGGATCGGCCTGGCCCTCCACGATCCGCGCGACTTCCTCCGGGGCACCCGTCCGGCGTACGACCTCCGCGCCGAGCAGGGCGATGCGCCGGCGTTCCACCTGATCGAGGGACGAGGTGGCACCGCCGGGCACCGGGTCGACGAGGGAGAGCTGGCCGATGTCGTGCATCAGCGCGGCATGCTCCAGGGCCGCCAGCGCCCTTCCGCCCAGGCCGAGTTCGCGGCCCATGGCGTGGCTGAGCGCGCTGACCCGGCGGGCGTGCCCCACCGGGGTGTAGCCGGCGACCTCGGTGGCCCGGGCCAGCGAGGCGATGGTCTCCCGGTGGGTGGACCGGATCGCGGCGTGCCGCCGGAAGGCCGTCTGGGTCAGTAGCAGCGGCACCCCGCACACGGGCAGCGCCCACAGTCCGGCCGCCTGCTCGGCCTGCGCCAGCACGACCCCGCCGGCGCACACGGCCGAGCCGACGCCCGGCAGGACGGCCAGTTCGTCGCGGACGACGGAGGCGAAGGGATGCCCGGTGCGAGCGGTGCCCAGCACGGCGGCCAGCACGGCGTCGCACAGGATCGTGCTGGCCAGCAGCAGGACGGCGTAGCCCGGATGGCCGCCGCTGCCGCCGTACAGCGGCGGCGCGGTCGCCGCGGCGAACGCCACCGTCAGCACGCGCCGCGCCGCCGCGTCCCGTGATGCGCCTCTCAGCTGCCCGGCGCCCACCGCGGCGGCGGCAACCGCCACCACGACCGCCACCGCCTCGGCCGCGAGCAGCGCGTACGCCAGGGCCCCGGCGAAGGCGACGGGGGCGGCCTCCCTGCCCTCGGGCTCCGGGATCCGGAAGACCTCGCCGACGACGACCAGCGCCCCGAACGCGGCGGCCGGCGCGGGATCCGCCACTCCGTGCGCCGCCGTCCAGACCAGGGCGGCGCCACCCACGGCGAGCGCGACCCCGTGGACGGCGAGCACGACGGAGGGCGTGCGTCTGCGGTGGCGCCGGTGGTCGCCGCCGCGGCGTCCGGAGGCGCTCACGGGCGCGGCTCGGGGGTACGGCGGGGCGGGGCCTCGCGGCGCGCGTGACGCCGGGTCTGCGCGGGGGCGAAGGGTTCCGGCTCGTCGGCGGTGACCGCCGGGTTCCAGCCCTCCCGGCGGACGGCCCGGATCAGGGCCTGCACCATGAGCGGGTCGAAGTGGGTGCCGGCGCAGCGGCGCAGCTCCCCCAGCGCGTCGTCGACACCGCGGGTGGCCTGGTAGGCGCGGGTGGAGGTCATCGCGTCGAAGGCGTCGGCCACGGCAACCAGCCGCGCGGAGGACGGGATGGCCTCGCCCGCCAGGCCGTACGGGTAGCCCGATCCGTCCAGGCGTTCGTGGTGGTGGAGGATCGCGGTGCGGGCGTCGTCGAGGAAGGCGATGCCGCGCACCATCTCGTGGCCGTAGCCGGGGTGCAGCTCGATGATCCGCCGCTCCTCGGGGGTGAGCGGGCTGTCCTTGCGCAGCACCCGCGTGGGCACGCCGAGCTTGCCGATGTCGTGCAGGATGCCGGCCAGCCGCAGGGCCTCCACCCGCTCGGGCGGCAACCCGATCTCGCGGGCGATCAGCGCCGACGCCCGGCCGACGCGCTCGCTGTGGCCCCGGGTGTAGCGGTCCTTGATCTCCACGGCCTGCACCAGCGCCCGCACCGTCGCCTGGTGCGCGGCCCGCTCGCGACGCGCCTGGCCCACGACCCAGCGCGCGATGTGCGTCGGCAGCAGGGCGAGGACCGCGGCCACCGCCCCGTACGGTCCCTGCCAGAGCACCGCGGCCATGAGACCCACCAGGCCGTAGGTGAGGTGCGGGGCGAGCGGCTCGAGCAGGGCCTCCCGCCAGGCCGCGGACGGGGCGGTGCGCTCGGCGGTGATCAGCACGCCGGCGGTGAGGGCGGCCGAGAACAGGCAGAAGGCCAGAACGGCCGCGAGCGCGGGCAGCAGCAGTCCCGGCAGCCGCGCGAAGGGCCCCTCCCCGAAGGCGGCCCGGACCTGGGCCGCCGCGGCGGTCGCCAGCGCGAGCTGCGCGGCGTGCCATACACGGCGCACCATGCGCGGCTCGCCCCGGACCGGCGCGAGCAGGCCACCGGGCACGGCGACGAGTGCGGCCGCGCCCGGGGGAAGCAGGAGCGCGGCCGCGAAGAGCACCGGGGGCAGCGACGCCCCCGTCCGCTCCCCGGCCGCGTAGAGCGCCGCCAGCACGGCGGCGGTCGCCCAGGGAGCACCCTCACGGGGACTGGTGACCAGGGCACCGCACGCCGAGACGACGACCACCGGGACGTACACCCGGGCCGCCGCGGGGAGCATCCGGACCGCCCGCTTCGCACGCACCTCACCGAGGCTAGGGGCGCGGCCGTCGCGCGGTGCGCGAGCGGCCGCGATTCCCGCCTTCGGGTGATCCCGGGTGACCTGGCGGCGCCGCGTGCGTCAGCCGGTCGGCGAACCGGTCGGCGCGCTGCCTCCGTCGGCCGGCTCCGGTACCGGCGCCACCTCGCCCGCGCGGATCAGCTCGATCCGCGTGAGCACCTTGGAGCGCAGGTCCGTGGGCACGTCGTCGTGTCCGCAGCAGCGCTTGACCAGCTTCTTGACGGCCTGCTCGAGGCCGTACTTCTCCAAGCAAGGGTGGCACTCGTCGAAGTGCTGCTTGAACTTGGCGCAGGCGTCGTCGGACATCTCGTTGTCCAGGTACTCGTAAAGGTGTTCGAGTACCTCGGAGCAGTCCGTCTCATGCGGGTTGCCGCAGCTCATGTGCCCGAGCCCTTCTCGTCTCCCGCGCCCGCCGGGACGAGCCCGCGCTCCCGCGCGTAGTCCTCCAGCAGCGAACGCAGCTGCCGCCGCCCCCGGTGCAGACGGGACATCACCGTACCGATGGGGGTTCCCATGATGTCGGCGATCTCCTTGTAGGCAAAGCCCTCGACGTCCGCAAGATAGACCGCGATCCGGAATTCCTCCGGGATCGCCTGCAGCGCCTGCTTCACGTCCGAGTCGGGAAGGTGGTCCAGCGCCTGGGACTCCGCGGAGCGCAGACCCGTGGACATGTGCGACTCGGCGCGTGCCAGCTGCCAGTCCTCGATCTCCTCCGTACCGCTGCGCTGGGGCTCGCGCTGCTTCTTGCGGTAGGAGTTGATGAAGCTGTTGGTGAGGATGCGGTACAGCCACGCCTTCAGATTGGTTCCCTCACGGAACTGGTGGAAGGACGCGTACGCCTTGGCGTACGTCTCCTGCACCAGGTCCTCGGCATCGGCCGGGTTGCGGGTCATGCGCAGCGCCGCCGAGTACATCTGGTCCAGGTACTCCAGGGCGTCCCGTTCGAAGCGCGCGCTGCGCTCGACGTCGGACTCCGGAGTCCCCTGCACCTCAGGCACCTCGGACGGGCTGTCGTCGTTGCCGCTGACCGGACCCACCTCCTCCACGACGGTCACGGGGCCATAAGCGGACCCCACGCCATCGGAGGATATCCCGGGCGCGATCGGCGCGCTGTTCCTGTTCGCCCCGCCCATCGCCGGCCACTCCGGCCACGACAGGTAAGGCGCCTCGGCTCGCGCGCGGCACTCGGCTCTCACCATCCGGCTGCCTTCCTCACTGTGCGTACGTTTTTTCGTGCGGACGCCTGCGACAACACGGGCCACGCACCGCTCATTCCCGAAGCGGGGGCAGTTCCTCCAGCCAGCCCAGCACGGCGTCCGTGATGACGCTCAGTGCTTCCTCCTGGGTGAGGTCCGCGGACTTCGGCACGGCGAATCCGTGGTCCGCGTACGGCACCTCGCGCGGCTCGCAGCCCTCGGGAAACTCCTCGGGGCGGCCGAAGGGATCGCGCCCGCCCTGCACGGCCAGGACCGGCACCCCGGCACCGGTCAGCTCGCCGGCCCGGGACTTCTCCGGCTTGCCCGGCGGATGCAGCGGGAAGGACAGCGCCAGTACCGCGACCGCGTCCAGCTGCTTCGCGGTACGGCAGGCCACCCGGGCTCCCGCGCTGCGTCCGCCCGCGACGAGCGGCAGACCGGGCCGGGCCAGCGCGGGCCACAGCGCCGTCCACGCGGCGTCCAGGGTCTTCGGCGCCGGCGCCAGCTTCTTGCCGGCCACCCGCCAGGGCTGCTCCACCAGCGCGACCGTCCAGCCGCGCGGCGGCAGGGCCGCGGCCAGGGCCCGCAGGTCACGTGCCTCGACGCCGCCTCCCGCACCGTGGCCCAGCGCCACGACGGCGCGCGGGCGGCCGGCCCGGTGCCAGGTGACGCGGGCGTCCCCCACGGGCGTCGGCACGGTCTCCATGATCTCGCTCACAGCGGCCAGTCTGGCACCGCGGGCGGTCAGAACAAGGTCGCCTCCTCGGGCGCCTCGATCGGCTCGACCAGCTCCGGCCCGTTGTTGCGGACGTTGCTCACCTCGGTGCGCACGGGATACGCGCGCAGCAGGCCGGGCCGCGGCGGCACGAGCAGCCCGCGCAGGTCCTCGACGTCGGTGCGCGCGGGGTCGAGCCAGTCGTCCCAGTGCTCCGGGGTGATCCACAGTGGCATGCGCGGGTGGATCCCGGCCAGGGAGTGCGGGCCGTCAGGACGCTCTCCGGCGTCGGCGAAGGGCTCGGTCTCGGCCTCGGTGGTGATGACGGTGCACGTGACCCACCAGGCGCGCGGGTGCTCGTCGGGCAGGGTGCGGTCGCGCCAGAACTCGTAGAGCCCGGCCATCGCGAAGACCGAGCCGTCGACGGGGGTGACGAAGTACGGCTGCTTGCGGGGCCGCTTCCTCTTCCCCTGCTCCTCCAGCTGCCGCTCGTCCTTGCCGGTGACCCACTCGAAGTAGCCGTCGGCCGGCAGCAGGCAGCGGCGCGAGGCGAAGGGGCGGCGGTAGGAGGACTTCTCGTGCACGGTCTCGGCCCGCGCGTTGATCATCTTGACGCCGGCCTCGGGTGACTTGGCCCAGCTCGGCACCAGCCCCCAGCGCAGGGTGCGCAGCTGCCGGACGATCTCGCCCGTCTCCTTGTCGGGCCGCTCCAGCACCGCGTAGGTGCTGTCGGTGGGCGCGACGTTCCAGTTGGGGTCCAGCGCCTCGGTGGGATCCCATTTCCGCACGTCGAACAGCCCGACGAGATCCTCGGGGCTCCGGCTCGCTGCATATCGACCGCACATGAGTGCCAGATTGCCACGGCGCGGACACAGCCGGCCGTCGTATGGTGCGGGATCGTGCAGCTCATCGACTCCATCTTCGGCACCCAGCCCGCGCCCTCCCCCTGGCTGGTCGGCGCGACGGCGGCCGTCGCGGTGGCCGCGGTGCTGCCGCACGCCATATGGCGGCTGTCCCGCAACGCGATCACGATCGCCCACGAAGGGGGCCACGGCCTGGTCGCCCTGCTGTCCGGACGCCGGCTGCAGGGCATCCGGCTGCACTCGGACACCTCGGGCCTGACCGTCTCCCGGGGCAAACCGTACGGCCTCGGCATGATCCTCACCGCGGCGGCCGGCTACACCGCGCCGTCCCTGCTGGGCCTGGCCGGGGCCCTGCTGCTGGCGGCCGGGCACATCACGGCGCTGCTGTGGGGGGCGACGGCCCTGCTGCTGGTGATGCTGGTGATGATCAGGAACGCGTACGGGGTGCTGACGGTGTTCCTGACCGGCGGCCTGTTCCTGCTGGTGTCCTGGCTGACCGGGCCCGGGGTCCAGGCGGCCTTCGCTTACCTGGTGGTGTGGTTCCTGCTGTTCGGGGGCGTGCGGCCGGTCCTGGAGCTCCAGCGCAAGCGGCACGGCGGTGCGGCGCCCGGCTCGGACGCGGACCAGCTGGCCCGGCTGACGCACACCCCGGCGGCCCTGTGGATGCTGTTGTTCTACGCGGTGGCGCTGCTGTCGCTGTTCGGCGGCGGCCGCTGGCTGGTAGGTCTGTAGACCTTGCGAGCGGGTATCTGTTTCCTTCAGGTTTCGTCCGCTTTGTGAGCGATTCGCCTTCTGCGTGAGCCACTACGCTTGGGGCCATGACCGGTAACCCCGAGCACACCGCCCTGTGGCCCGCGCCGCTCGCGTCCGCCCCCGTCCACGCGACGGTCACCGTGCCCGGATCCAAGTCGGTCACCAACCGTGCCCTGGTGCTCGCGGCCCTCGCCTCCGAGCCGGGCTGGCTGCGCCGCCCGCTGCGCAGCCGCGACACCGTGCTGATGGCCGACGCGCTGCGCGCCATGGGCGTCCAGATCGACGAGGTGGTCAATCCCTACGGCGGCGAGGCCTGGCGGGTCATCCCGGCCGGGCTGCACGGTCCCGCCTCCGTCGACGTCGGCAACGCCGGCACGGTGATGCGCTTCCTGCCGCCGGTCGCCGCGCTCGCCGACGGCCCCGTGCACTTCGACGGTGACCCGCGCAGCCACGAGCGCCCGCTGAACGGGGTCATCGACGCGCTGCGCACGCTGGGCGCCCGCATCGACGACGAGGGCCGCGGCGCGCTGCCGCTGACCGTGCACGGCGGCGGGGCGCTGGACGGGGGCCCGGTGTCGGTCGACGCGTCCTCGTCCTCCCAGTTCGTCAGCGCCCTGCTGCTGTCCGGCCCCCGCTTCAACCAGGGCGTCGAGGTGCGGCACACCGGCCCGGCGCTGCCGTCGCTGCCGCACATCAAGATGACGGTGGAGATGCTGCGGCACGCCGGCGCCAAGGTCGACACCCCGGAGAACGGCGGCGAGCCGAACGTGTGGCGGGTCGACGCCGGCGCGCTGCTCGGCGTGGACCTCACCGTCGAGCCGGACCTCTCCAACGCCCAGCCGTTCCTCGCCGCCGCGCTCGTGACCGGCGGCCGTGTGGTCATCCCCGACTGGCCGCGGCGCACCACCCAGCCCGGTGACGCACTGCGTGAGCTGTTCACCCGGATGGGCGGTTCATGTGAGCTGACGGACGCGGGCCTGGTCTTCACCGGTTCCGGCCGGATCCACGGCATCGACGCCGACCTGTCGGAGGTGGGCGAGCTCACCCCCGGCATCGCGGCGGTCGCCGCGCTCGCCGACTCCGAGTCCGTGTTGCGCGGCGTGGGCCACCTGCGGCTGCACGAGACCGACCGGCTGGCCGCGCTGAGCAAGGAGATCAACGAGCTCGGCGGCGACGTCACCGAGACCGAGGACGGGCTGCGCATCCGGCCGCGGCCGCTGCGCGGCGGCGTCTTCCACACCTACGAGGACCACCGGCTGGCCACCGCGGGCGCCGTCCTGGGCCTGGCCGTCGACGGCGTCCGGGTCGAGAACGTCGCGACCACCGGCAAGACCCTCCCCGACTTCCCCGAGATGTGGACGGCCATGCTGGGCACGGCACCGGCGGCCCCGGTGCGGGCCTGAACCATGCGGCGCTACGGCAAGCACACCGACGAGGACGACGTCCGGGTCCGCCCGAACCGCAAGGGGAACCGTCCCCGCACCAGCATCCGTCCCAAGCACGAGGACGCCGAGGAGGGCTTCGTCCTCACCGTCGACCGGGGCCGTGTCACCTGCCTCGTCGAGGACCGCACGATCACCGCGATGAAGGCCCGTGAGCTGGGCCGCAAGGGCATCGTGGTCGGCGACCGGGTGGGCATCGTCGGCGACCTGTCAGGGGAGAAGGACACCCTGGCGCGGATCGTGCGGGTCGAGGAGCGCAGCTCGGTGCTGCGCCGCACCGCGGACGACACCGATCCGTACGAGCGCGTGGTCGTCGCCAACGCGGACCGGCTCGCCATCGTGACCGCCCTCGCCGACCCCGAGCCGCGGCCGCGGCTCATCGACCGCTGCCTGGTGGCCGCCTACGACGCCGGCCTCGAACCGCTGCTGGTGCTCACCAAGTCCGACCTCGCGCCCGCCGGGCCGCTGCTGGAGACGTACGCGCCGCTGGGCGTCCCCTATGTGGTGACCAGCCACGAGAACTTCGACGCCGCGGCGACGGAGGCCGTGCGCGAGCAGCTCGAGGGCCGGATCACCGCCTTCGTCGGCCACAGCGGCGTCGGGAAGACCACCCTGGTCAACGCGCTGGTGGAGCGTCAGCGCGCGACCGGCCACGTCAACGCGGTCACCGGCCGCGGGCGGCACACCACGACCTCCGCGCTCGCGCTGCCGCTGCGCTCCGAGCAGGGCTGGGTCATCGACACCCCGGGCGTGCGCTCCTTCGGCCTGGCCCACATCGACCCGTCGCGCGTCATCCACGCCTTCCCCGACCTGGAGCCGGGCACGGCGGACTGCCCGCGCGCCTGCAGCCACGACGAACCCGACTGCGCGCTGGACGCCTGGGTCGCCGACGGGCACGCGGAACCCGCCCGGTTGTTCTCGCTGCGACGGTTGCTCGCGACGCGTGAGCGCAAGGAAGGGGACTGAGGCGCCATTTCCGGGCATGCTGTGTGATGATCGCTCATCGACGGACGGAAACGGGAGGGCGCTCGATGGCCTGGCTCCTCGTGGTGGTCGCTGGACTCCTCGAAACCGGCTTCGCGGTCTGCCTCAAGCTCTCCCACGGGTTCACCCGCCTGTGGCCGACCATCGCGTTCTGCTCCTTCGCCCTCGGCAGCTTCGGCCTGCTCACGCTGGCACTGAAGAAGCTGGACGTCGGGGCCGCGTACGCGGTGTGGACGGGCATCGGGGCCTCCGGGACGGCGATCTACGGCATGGCCTTCCTCGGCGACGTCGTCTCGACCCTCAAGCTGATCTCCATCAGCCTGGTCGTCCTGGGCGTCATCGGGCTCCAGCTCTCCGGCTCCGCCCACTGACCCCCCGGACACGGCCGCACCGGGGACGGGGCCGATCCCGTCACCAGCCGCGCTGGAGCAGCCCCCGGACCAGCCGGGCGACCCGCCGGCACGCTTCCTCGTCGGAGACCGCGGGCGCGACGACGTAGGAGACGGTGACGCGCACCGCGGTCTCGCAGGCCCAGTCGGCCTCGGCCCGGTCGAGCGTGGGGAAGCGCCGCCCCAGCACGGTCACGGCGCGTGCCCGGAAGTCGTCGAGGAGTTCGGCCGGGGCCAGCGGGGCGTCGTCCTTGCGCAGCCGCCGGCCCGGCAGCCGGGGCAGCGGCACCGGCACGACGGCTGCCGCGGGGACCCGGTCCCCGCGGCAGCCGGTGAGCACCGCGCGCACCAGCCGGCTGCGGCGGGCGCTGTGCAGGGTCCAGGCGGTCGCGGCGGCGAAGCAGTCGCCGACGTCGGCGCCCTGCCGTCCGGCGGTGTCCAGGGCGCGCTCCACACCCGCCAGGAAGCCCTCCGTCTCCCGCCGCGCCAGGGCCCGCGCGAGCCCCTCCTTGGTGCCGAACTCGTTGTAGAGGGTCTGCCGCGACACCCCGGCGGTGGCCGCGACGTCGACCATCCTGATCGTCGCCCAGGAACGGTCGCCCAGTGCGGACAACGCCGCGTCCAGGAGTGATTCACGCGCTGTCGGCACGATCGCCTCCAAGCGGTCTCAAGCGGCCTCGACCCTAACGAGCGGTCTCAGAGGGCTGTGGGGCCAGAATTGACGCGCCGTCGGTCCGTGTCAACCCTCCCCGCGCACCCTGCGTGACCTCGACCTCCCACGATCGATACTGTTCGCCTCATGCCGGACTTCAACGATGATCTGCGCCTCGCGCACATCCTTGCCGACGCCGCCGACGCCGCCACCATGGAGCGCTTCAAGTCCCTGGACCTCAAGGTCGAGACCAAGCCCGACATGACGCCGGTCAGCGAGGCCGACAAGCGCGCCGAGGAGCTGATCCGCAGTCAGCTGGGCCGGGCCAGACCGCGCGACGCCGTGCTCGGCGAGGAGTACGGCACGGAGGGCAGCGGCCCACGGCGCTGGATCATCGACCCGATCGACGGCACCAAGAACTACGTCCGCGGGGTTCCCGTGTGGGCCACCCTGATCGCGCTGATGGTGCGCGGGGAGCGGGGCGACCAGGGCGTGGTAGGCGTGGTGTCCGCGCCCGCCCTGGGGCGCCGCTGGTGGGCGGTGAAGGACGGCGGGGCGTACACCGGTCGCAGCCTGGCCTCGGCCACGCGGCTGCGGGTGTCCCAGGTGAGCCGGCTGGAGGACGCCTCCTTCGCCTACTCCTCGCTGAGCGGCTGGGAGGAGCAGGGCCGGCTGGACGGCTTCCTCGACCTGACCCGCTCCTGCTGGCGGACGCGCGCGTACGGCGACTTCTGGCCGTACATGATGGTCGCCGAGGGCGCGGTGGACATCTGCGCCGAGCCCGAACTGAGCCTGTGGGACATGGCGGCGAACGAGGTGATCGTGCGCGAGGCCGGTGGGCGCTTCACCAGCCTGGACGGGACCGAGGGACCGTACGGCGGGAACGCGGCGGCCTCCAACGGGCTGCTGCACGAGGACATGCTCGCCTTCCTGAACCGCCCGTAACCGACCGACCCCTCACACTACCGATCACCCTCCGCACGCCCCTTGCTGCGGACCGCAGCGCATGTGAACATGAGAATGCGTGAGCTTGTGCATTTGTGAAACGGTTCTCAAGACGGCCACGACGCAGCCCGAGGGGTATCCCATGCTCGTACGCGACGCCATGAGCACGGTCGTTCTCACGGTCGGTCCCGCTCACACCCTCCGCCAGGCCGCCCGGCTGATGTCCGCCCGACGGGTGGGCGCGGCGGTGGTACTCGATCCCGACACCTGCGGTCTCGGCATCCTGACCGAGCGCGACATCCTCAACGCCATCGGTGCGGGGCTCGACCCGGACCACGAACTCGCCGCCGCCCACACCACCACGGACGTGGTCTTCGCCGCGCCCCAGTGGACCCTCGAAGAGGCGGCCGCCGCGATGGTGCGCGGCGGCTTCCGGCACCTGGTGGTGCTGGACGACCGCAACCCGGTCGGCATGGTCTCCGTACGCGACATCGTGCGCTGCTGGCAGCCGGCGCACGCCCTGGCCGGCTGACGGCCTGCACATGGATCGGAGGGGGCCGGGTGCCTGGACGCACCCGGCCCCCTCCGGGACTGCGGGAGGGACGGACGCCGGTCAGCCGCGCAGGGCCTGGACGGCGGCCTCCAGCCGCTTGCCGAAGTCCTCGTCGGCACGGCGGAAGTTGCCGATCGCACGCTCGGCGATGTCGTCGCGCGACACCTTGGCGATGGCACCGGAGAGGTTGGCGACCAGGCGCTCCCTCTCCTCCTGCGACATCAGCCGGTAGAGGTTGCCCGCCTGCACGAAGTCGTCGTCCTCGGCGTGCGAGGGCGCCTCGTGGTTGCCGGTGTACCCGGCGACGGCGGTGGCCGACCAGAGCGGGCGGTCGGTCTGGGCCGGGCCGCCGAAGCTGTTCGGCTCGTAGTTCCTGGCCCCGCCGTGTCGGCCGTCGTACAGGGCGCCGTCGCGACCGTGGGTGCGCGCCTCGGTCGCGTGCGGGCGGTTCACCGGCAGATGGTCGGCGTTGATGCCGACGCGGTAGCGGTGGGCGTCGCCGTAGGCGAAGAGCCGGCCCTGCAGCATCTTGTCCGGGGACGGGCCGATGCCGGGCACGAAGTGCGCCGGGGAGAAGATCGACTGCTCGACCTCGGCGAAGATGTTCTGCGGGTTGCGGTTGAGCTCCAGCCTGCCGATCTCGATCGGCGGGTAGTCCTCGTGCGGCCACACCTTGGTGAGGTCGAACGGGTTGAAGCGGTAGGTCGCCGCCTCGGCCGCGGGCATGATCTGCACCTGCACGGTCCAGCTGGGGAACTCGCCGCGCTCGATGGCCTCGCGCAGGTCACGCTGGTGGGAGTCGGGGTCCTCACCGGCGAGGCGGCCGGCCTCCTCCTGGGTGAGGTTCCTGATCCCCTGGTCGGTCTTGAAGTGGTACTTGACCCAGAAGACCTCGCCGGCCTCGTTGGTCCACTGGTAGGTGTGCGAGCCGTAGCCGTTCATGTGGCGGTAGCCGGCGGGGATTCCGCGGTCGCCGAACAGCCACGTCACCTGGTGCGTCGACTCCGGGGACAGGCTCCAGAAGTCCCAGACGTTGTCCGCCTCCTGGGAGCCGGTGTACGGGTCGCGCTTCTGGGTGTGGATGAAGTCGGGGAACTTGATGGCGTCCCTGATGAAGAACACCGGGGTGTTGTTGCCGACGAGGTCGTAGTTGCCCTCCTCGGTGTAGAACTTCAGCGCGAAGCCCCTGGGGTCACGCACCGCGTCCGCCGCGCCGAGGCTGCCGGCCACGGTGGAGAACCGCAGGAAGGTCTCCGTCCGCTTGCCGACCTCGGAGAGGAACTTCGCCCGCGTGTACCGCGTCACGTCCGCGGTCACGGTGAAGGTGCCGTAGGCGCCGGCGCCGCGGGCGTGCACCACGCGCTCCGGTATGCGCTCGCGGTTGAAGCGGGCGAGTTTCTCCAGCAGTTGCTGGTCCTGGATCAGGACCGGTCCTCCGAGGCCCGCGGTCTCGCTGTTCTGGTTGTCCGCGACCGGGGCGCCCGCCTCCGTCGTCAGCGGGCCGGTCTCCTGAACCGTCACGTGCCTCTCCCTGGGGTTGGTGCTGTGCCGTGGCTTGCGCCGGAAGCGATCCTACAATGGACACAGTCCAAGTCAAGAAGAGCACCAAAGTAGTACCTGGTCGGAACACGGACTGTCACTGTTAAGCTGTTCGCATCCCACTGATAGGTGAAATGGAATGAGTGACCTGCTGGAACGACTGCGCGGCCGCGGATGGCGGATGACCGCGCAGCGGCGCGTCGTGGCCGAGGTCCTGGACGGCGACCACGTCCACCTGACCGCCGACGAGGTGCACGCCCGGGCGGCGGCGCGACTGCCCGAGATCTCTCGCGCGACCGTCTACAACACCCTGGGCGAACTGGTGTCGCTCGGCGAGGTCATAGAGGTCGCCACCGACGGCCGCGCCAAGCGTTACGACCCGAACGCCCACCGCCCGCACCAGCACCTGGTGTGCTCCGGCTGCGGCACCGTCCGGGACGTCCACCCGCACGGCGACCCGCTGGCGGACCTGCCCGGCACGGAGCGCTTCGGGTTCGCGGTCTCCGGGGTGGAGGTCACCTACCGGGGCCTGTGCCCCGCCTGCGCCTGACGCTGCGCCGCCCGCCGCACGCGTTCCGCGGCCTTCCGCACCCCCGGCTCCGGCCGGGTGCGGCCCACCCACACCGTCTCCACCGGCACCTGGCCGGCGACCTTGGAGAGCGCCTCGAATGCCTCCCTGGCCACGCCGGGGTCCGGGTCCACCGCCAGCGGTGCCAACCGGCGCAGCAAGGCCTCGCGCGGGACGAGCCGGCCCGCAGCGCGCACCGCGGCCCGGCGCACGGCCGGCGGCCACGGAGTGCGCGCCTCACGCGCCAGCCGCAGCAGCAGCGACGCGTCCGAGGCGTCCCCGCACTCCCCCAGCCCCGTCACCAGCCCGGCCACCAGCCGCGGCGGGCTCTGCGGGCCGCAGCGCAGCAGTTGCCTGCGGTAGGCCAGCGCCGGGGGTTCGCCTCTGCTGTACAGCCGCCAGCGGGCCTGGGCGCGGACGATCCGCGACGGGTCGGCCAGCGGCGCGGTCAGCCGGGCCGCGGGCACGTCGTCCGGCAGCGCCGCGACCGCCAGCTCCCGCACGGCCGCCGAACGCGCCCACAGCAGCCGCCCCGCCTGGTCCGGGTCCATCTGCAGCAGCCGCTCGGCGCACAGCCTGCGGCACACCTGATCCGGGTCGCGCAGGGCCGTGCGCACCAGGTCCCCGCGTACGAACTCGCCCAGTTCCAGGGCCAGCTCCACCCCGAACCGCCGGGTCAGCGGGTCCGCGTCGGCCGCCAGCGCACGCACCGCCCGCCGGGCCTCGGGCGCCGCCAGCACCCCGCGGTACGCCTCGGGGGTGTGCGCCGCCCGGCTCCGTCCGCGCAGCCTCAGCAGCAGCCGTACGGCCGCGGCCGCCTCGTCCGGGGCGGTACGGCGCAGCAGCGCCGCCATGGCACGGTCGCGGACCTGGTCCACCCAGTCCGCCGTCCGCAGCGCGAGGGCGGACGCCACCAGTGGTCCGCCGTGCACCGCCAGCTCCTCCACGGCGGCCTGCCGGGTGCGGCCGTCCCGGTCCATCGCGGCCAGCAGCAGGCGCAGGGGTTCACCGGCGCCTGGCGCCAGGGCGGTGCCCTCCCGCACCCGGGCGGCCCGGTCCAGCAGCAGCCACAGCCGGGGCGGGGCCGCGGCCAGTGCCTTCAGCGCCGCCGCACGGTCGTAGGCGGCGTCCTCGTCGCCGGCGGCGTCCCACAGCTCACGGAGCAGCCCGTCGGCGTCCGCGGCCGCGCACAGGCGACCCCACCGCGTCACATCCCTGAGTTCCGTCGGCCGCCGCTTACGCCGCCTGCGCAGCAACCCCGCCTCCTCGCGCCGCCTGAGCGTCTGTCCTCAGGATCGCGCACCGGCGCCGGCCGGCCCAGGATCGCCCTCTCCCTTTTGCCCGATCCATGCCCGGCCTGTACCCAACGCATACGAGAAGGCCCGGAAGCCATGGCTTCCGGGCCTTCTCTTCAGTAGCGGGGACAGGATTTGAACCTGCGACCTCTGGGTTATGAGCCCAGCGAGCTACCGAGCTGCTCCACCCCGCGTCGTTGTGTCCCTAGATTAACCTCCCGGCCCTGAGCAGCGCAAATCGCTTCTCAGGCGGAGAGCTCGTGCTCCAGGGCGTCGGTCAGCCGGGCCGCCCGCTCGGCCACCTCGGCGGGGCCGCACTCCACCGCGCGGGCGCACCACGCCTGGGCGTCCGCGAGCTGTCCGTGCCGTGCGGCCAGCAGCGCCAGCCGCAGCGCGGCGCGTCCATGCCCCGCGTCGGCGGCACGGGTCCACCACAGGGCCGCCTCCGGCTCCGCGCCCTCACGGGCGAGGAGCAGCCCGAGGTTGAAGGCCCCGTTGCGGCTGCCGCCCTCGGCGGCCTCCCGGTACCAGCGGGCCGCCTCGACGACGTCTCCGCGCTTGGCGGCGCACATGCCCAGGCGTACCTGGGCACGGCGGTGCCCCTGGCCGGCGGCGCGGGCGTACCACTCCTCGGCCTCGGCGGCGGCCTCCTGCGTGCCCTGGGCGTCCAGCAGCGCGCCGAGCCGGAAGGCACCCTCCGGGCTGCCGCCGCCCGCGGCGCAGCGCAGGTGGCGCTCGGCGCCGTGTGTGTCGCCCTCCTTCTGCAGGGCGATGGCCACCTGGAGCGCCGCCTCGCCGTGCCCGCTGCCCGCTGCCCGCTCGTACCAGCGCCGCGCGGTGGCGTCATCGCTCCGCCCGGCGTACAGGATGCCGAGGTTGAAGGCTGCGTCCACGCTGCCCGCCTCCGCGGCCTTGGAGAACCACGGCTCGGCGCCCGCCGCGTCGCCGCGCTGCAGCAGGAGCACGGCGAGCGCGTTGGCGGCCTCGCGGTGGCCGGTGTAGGCGGCCTTGCGGTACCACTGCTCGGCCTGGGCCGTGCGGCCCTGGCCGGCGCACAGCAGACCGAGGTTGAAGGCGCCGTTGATGTCCCCCGCCTCCAGCGCGGCCCGGTACCACCGCTCGGCGGTCTGGGTCTCGCCCTCCTGCGCGTGCAGCGCGCCCAGTGCGTTGGCGGCGTTGCCGTCGCCGGCGTTGGCGGCGCGCCGCCACCAGGTGGCCGCGCCGTCGACGTCACCGGCGTCGCGCAGCAGGAAGCCGAGCGCGCAGGCGGCGCGCGGCTCCCCGTCGCGGGCGGCGGTCAGATACCAGCGCTTCGCCTCCTCGAACTCGCCGCGCTCCTCCAGGAGCGTGCCGAGGCGCAGGGCTGCCCTGCGGTGCCGGCGGGCGGCGGCCTGCCGGTACCACTGCTCGGCCTCGCGCTCCTCGCCGCGCTCGGCGCAGATGCCGGCGAGCCGGTAGGCGGCCTCGCGGTGGCCGTGCTCGGCGGCGGCGTGGAACCAGCGCTCGGCGCCGACGTCTCGCCGGTGGTCCAGGAGGTCGGCGAGGGCGTAGGCGCCCAGGGTGTGCCCGGACTCGGCGGCCTGGCGCAGCCAGTACTCGGCGGCGGGCTCGTCGCCGCGCTCGCGGAAGTGCCGGCCGAGCGCGTGGGCGGCCGCGGCTGAACCGGCGACCGCCGCGATGCGCCACCAGGCGGCGGCCTCGTCGGCGTAACCGCGCTGGTGCAGCAGCAGGCCCAGGTTGTTGGCGGCGGGACGGTCCCCTCCGGCGGCGGCACCGCGCAGATGGGGCTCGGCGCCCTCGAGGTCGCCGCGGCGCAGCAGCATGGTGCCCAGGACGCTCATGGCCCCGATGTCGCCGTGCTCGGCGGCCCGCCGGTGGCGCGCCTCGAGTTCGGCCTCCTCGCGGGCCTCCAGGGTCTCCTGGTCCGGGAGTTCGGACTCGATGAGGCGCTCCTCGTCGAGACCGCCCACCCGCGGGCCGGGCAGCAGGTCGGCGACGGCCGGCACGAGCGCGGCCGCGGCCGCGGGCACGGTCGTCCGACCCGTGGACCCGGGATCCCGGATCTGACGAGTGTTCAGCAGCCTTGCACCATCCCCCATGAGGTCCATCGTCGCATCACCCGTACCCGCAGTACACCTGGTATGCGGCAAACCTGCACAGCTCGGCCGAATCCCAGTTGGTCACTTCGTAGGTCACTACAGCGTTTTGTCGACTTCCCGACATGATGCCGGCCGAAACCTCAGCACTACCAGTTCCCCCGTACAAGTGAAAGGGCCCGGAGTCTATTGACTCCGGGCCCTTTCCAACAGTAGCGGGGACAGGATTTGAACCTGCGACCTCTGGGTTATGAGCCCAGCGAGCTACCGAGCTGCTCCACCCCGCGTCGGTGCACCAACCGTATCACGACGCGGGGTGGACTCCCTCAGCCCGTCTTCTGTGCCTGCTGCTCCGCCTTCTGGGCCCGCTTCAGCGCGTCGGCCAGATCCTTCTGCGCCTGGCCGTAGGCACCCCAGTCGCCCTCCTTGAGCGCCTTCTGGCCCGCGTCGTACGCCTCCTGGGCGTCCTCAAGGGCCTGGGCGACCGTCGGGTTGCCGGCGGCCGGCGGCTCGGTGCCCCCGCCCCCGCCCGTCGCCGGTGGCGGCGTGGTGCCGCCCGAGGCGGTGCCGAAGAGCGCGTTGAGCGCCTCGCCGAGGGTGTCCTCGAACTCGACCCGCCCGCCGTACCAGACCAGCACCTTCTTCAGCAGCGGGTAGTTGAGGTCGGCGCCACGCAGGTAGACGGGCTCCACGTAGAGCAGTCCGCCCTCCAGCGGGATGGTCAGCAGGTTGCCGTACTCGATCGTCGAACCGCCGCCGCCGCTGAGCAGCTTGATCTTCTCCGCCACGGCCGGGTCGGAGTTGAACTGGGCCTGCACCTGCTGTGGTCCGTACACCTGGGTGTTGGACGGCAGGGTGAGCAACCGGATCGTGCCGTAGTCCTTGCTTGTGGCGTCCGCGTTGACGGCCATGAAGGCGCCCAGGTTGTCACGCCGGTTGAGCGTGTACGTGGACGTCAGCGAGAATGTCTGGCCGCTCTGCTCCGGCATCCGCAGGCTCAGGTAGTACGGCGGCACCGCCTTGCCCGTCTTGGCGGCGGGGTCGTTGGGGACCTGCCACACCTCGCTGCCGCTGTAGAAGGTCGACGCCTTGGTGACGTGGTAGCGCGTCAGCAGCTGGCGCTGCACCTTGAACAGGTCCTGCGGGTAGCGCAGATGCGCCATCAGATCGTCACTGATCTTGCTCTTCGGCTGCACCGTGTTCGGGAAGGCCTTCATCCAGGTCTTCAGCACCGGGTCCTTCGAATCCCACTGGTACAGCGTCACACGGCCGGTGAAGGCGTCCACGGTCGCCTTCACCGAGTTGCGGATGTAGTTGACCTGGTTCTGCTGGGCCAGCACCGCGCGCTGCCCGTCGGTCAGCGAGTCCGCGGTGGTGTCGCCGAGCGTGGTGCGCGAGGAGTACGGGTAGCCGTTGCTCGTCGTGTAAGCGTCGACGATCCACACCACGCGGTGGTCGACCACCGCCGGGTACGAGTCCCCGTCGATCGTCAGCCAGGGCGCGACCGCCTCGACCCGCTCCTTGGGGGTGCGGTTGTACAGGATGCGGGAGTCGTCGCCGACGGCGCCGGAGTAGAAGATCTGCGGCTCACCGAAGGACACCGCGTACGCGAGCCGGGTCACAGGGTTCTTCAGCGCGACGCC
This sequence comes from Actinacidiphila sp. bgisy160, assembly GCF_057707815.1. Lineage (NCBI taxonomy): Bacteria > Bacillati > Actinomycetota > Actinomycetes > Kitasatosporales > Streptomycetaceae > Actinacidiphila > Actinacidiphila sp. bgisy160. The sequence continues at coordinate 160,227 of NZ_JBYIQW010000006.1, read as the reverse complement.
GCTGTTGCCGGTGTAGGTGTAGGTCCTCTCACCGTAGTCGTTGGTGTAGTCGATCTCCGGGGTGGTCTTGTCGCCGACGATGGACCACTGCTTGGTCTCCTCGCCGTAGTAGATCCGCTGCTCGTACCGTCCGAGCATGCCCTTGGTGGGCAGGTCGTACTCGGTGAACACCGGCTCGCCGCCGGTCTTCTCGCCGCCCTCGGTCGCGGTGGTGCCCTTCGCGGCGACCACGCCGTAGCCGTGGGTGTACTTGAAGTGGTCGTTGATCCAGCTGTGCTGCGGGATGCCCGCGAGGTTCAGCTCGCGGAGGCCGACCACGGTGTCCTGCTCCTTGCCGTCCAACGTGTACCGGTCGACGTCGAGCGTGGAGGGGAAGGCGTAGTAGCCCTTCACCTTCTGCAGCTGCTGGAACGTCGGGGAGACCACGTTGGGGTCGAGCAGCCGGATGGACGCGGTGGTGTCCGAGGCCGCCCGCAGCTGCTGCCGGTTGCCGTCGTCGACCGGGTTGGTGCCGGTGTAGGAGGACCCCTCGGTACCCGCGATGCCGTACGCCTCACGCGTGGCGTCGATGTTCTTCTGGATGTACGGCTGCTCCTTGGCGGCCTCGTTGGGCTGCACCTGGAACTTCTGCACGATCGCCGGGTACAGGCCGCCGATCAGGATCGCCGACAGCACCATCAGGCCGAAGCCGATCAGCGGCAGCGACCAGGTCCGCCGCCACAGGGTGGCGAAGAACAGCAGCGCGCAGATGATGGCGATGGCGAACAGGATCGTCTTGGCCGGCAGGTAGGCGTTGGCGTCGACGTAGCGCAGGCCCGTCCAGTCGCCCGACCTGAGGTTGCCGGACTTCACCGCCAGTGAGTAGCGGTCCAGCCAGTACGCGACCGCCTTCAGGGTGACGAACAGGCCCAGCAGCACCGACAGGTGCCCGGTCGCCGCCGCCGTCGCCCGGCCGCCCGGGGAGGTGAGCCGCAGGCCGCCGTACAGGTAGTGCACCAGCGCCGCCGCCAGGAGCGACAGCACGACCGCCGCGAAGCCGAAGCTCAGCAGGAAGCGGTACCAGGGCAGGTCGAAGGCGTAGAAGGCGATGTCCACATGGAACTGCGGGTCCTTGGTGCCGAACGACGTCGAGTTCGTCCACAGCAGCCATGTGCGCCACTGGCTGGAGGCGGACGCCCCGGCGATCAGCCCCACGAGCGCGCAGACGGTGAGCAGCACCCACTTCTTGTAGGGGGCGATGCCCATCCGGTAGCGGTCGAGGCTCTGCTGTTCCACCGACATCGCGCTCAGTGGCGGCCGGAGCCGGTGCGCGAGGTACACGTTGACGCCCACGGCCGCGGCCATCAGCAGACCGAAGACGAAGAACAGGCCGATCTTGGTCCACAGCGTGGTGGTGAACACCGAGGAATAGTGGACGGAGCGGTACCAGAGCCAGTCGGTCCAGAAGCCCGAGAACATGACGAAGGCCATGGCCAGCACGGCCAGTACGCCCAAGGTCATGAGCAGTGTCCGGGCCCGCCGCGAAGGGCGGCCCACTCTGATCCGTGGCCCGTGCGGACCCCCGCCACGGTCCGGCATCTGGAATACCAAGGTGCGCACCTCGAAGTGTCGGTCTCCGTCGGACGCCGTCCCGGCGCCCACTGATGCAACTTACTCAGCGTTTACTCAGTTCCCCAAGGCTCCCGATTGGGGATGCGGGTCACAGAACAGGCAGGATATTGAGCATGTCCAACATCACGTCCGAGGGTGCGCCGCTCGCCGCGAACCCGCTCACCCGTGCCGTCCTGGAAATCGACGGCTACGCCTCCGGCCTGGGCTGGGACCAGCCCGCCCGGCTGTTCGCCCTCGTCGACACCGCGGCGCTGCGCGCGCAGGAGCCGAAACTGGCCGAGGAGCTCGGCCTCGGCGCCGAGGCAGCCGCGGGGCTGACCCCGATCGAGCAGGACGAGCTGCCGCCGGGTGCCGCGCTGGACGAGTTCCTCGCCACCATCGCCTGGCCCGACGTCGTCAGCGGCTGCGCGCTCACCGTGGAGCGGCTGATGCTGCCGCCGTCCGCGGAGGAGTCCATCCCGCAGGGGCTGGACGACGCCGCGCTGGCCCGATGGGTCGCCGAGCACCCCGACCGTCAGGAGGTCCGCATGACCGTGGGCGTGCTGCGGGACGGGTCCCGGGAGTCGGCGGTGCGGCTGCGAGAGAAGGACTCCCCCACCGAGGTACTGACCGGCTCCGGGCTGGTGCCGGGGCTCGCCGAGGCCCTGGCGGCGACCTTCGAGGACTGACGCCGACGGCCCCGGGGAAGTCCCCGGGGCCGTTCGGCCGTACGGATGCGTCCGGGCTCAGCCCGTGGTGCAGGAGGGCAGCGCCGATGTCCTGCCCTCGCGGATGTCCTCGAGCGCGTCCAGGGCGTCGTCGATGGTCTTCACCTTCACCAGGGTGAGGCCGCTCGGGGTGTCGGCCGCCGCCTCCGCGCAGTTGTCCGCGGGGGTCAGGAAGTACTCGGCGCCCTTCTGCCGCGCGCCGATGGTCTTCATGTCTATCCCGCCGATGGGGCCGACCTTGCCCTCGTCGTCGATCGTGCCGGTGCCCGCGACGAACTTGCCGCCGGTGAGGTCCTCCGGGGTGAGCTTGTCGACGATGCCCAGCGCGAACATCAGGCCGGCGCTCGGGCCGCCGACGTCCGCCAGCTTGATGTCGATCTTGAACGGGAAGGTGTGCTCGACGCCGGCCTGGATGCCCACGACCGCCCTGGCCTCGCCGCCGTCGTCCGACTTCGCGGTCGTGATCGTCACGTCCTGGGTGGCGTCGCCCTTCGCGCCCTTGGGCACGACGGTGAAGACCACCTTCTGCCCCGGCTGGTGCTTGGTGACCAGCTCCGCGACGTCACCCGCCGCCTTGACCGGCCGGCCGTCCACGGCCTTGATCATGTCGCCGGCGTGCAGCTCGCCCTCGGCGGGGGCGCCCTTGACCACGGCGGCGACGATCACGCGGGACCCGACGGGTATGCCGAGCTCGTCGAGCGCCGCGACCTTCGCGCTGTCCTGGGACTGGGTGAACTCCTCGGCGTTCTCCTGGTCGGCCTGCTCGGCCGTCTGCCCCTTGGGGTAGAGCGTGTCGTGCTCGACGACCTTCTGGTCGTGCGCCAGCCAGCCGACGACCGCCTCGACCAGGTTCATCGAGTAGTCCGCGCTCGTCACCCGCACCGTGGTCATGTTGAGATGACCGCTGGTCGGGTACGTCTTGTGCCCCGAGATCTGCAGCACCGGAGCCCCGTCGTGCGACCCGAGCGTGTTCACCGTCGGACCCGGCGACATCTCCGCGTACGGGACGGGCCACAGGAGCGCGCCGCACAGCAGCGCTATCAAGGTCAGGGTTGATGCGAGCAGCGTCGCGGTGCGGCGTGGCATGGAACGACAGTACGGTACGGAGCCGCCAGCCGCCCCGTGGGGCCTCAGGCCGGTCCGCCCGATCCGGTGCGCTGCATGGCCTCGCGGAAGCGCTCGTAGTCCGCGAGCGAGGCGCCGTCCCCGGTGGAGCGCGTACGCGCCGCCCAGCTTCCCCAGACGGCCGCGGCGATCGCGGCGACCAGCGGGATGAGCAACCATGCGAGCGCTGCCACTTCGGCCTCCTGGACGCGCATGCCGATCAAGAACTATGAGCAGACTAATCTTCTGCTGCTACAACGTTCAGAGCGGGTCGCAGGTTACGCAACCGCAGGTGGGCCACCCAGTGGGCAGGCCGGTGGGAACCGGGCGCGGAGGTCAGTGGGCGCAGGCGCCGACCCACTCCTCGGTCCCGTCGGCGAAGGCCTGGTGCTTCCAGATGGGAACCTCGCGCTTGAGGTCGTCGATCAGCCGCCGGCAGGCGGCGAAGGCCTCGGCCCGGTGCGGGCAGGAGACGGCGACGACGACCGCGAGGTCGCCGACCCGCAGTTCGCCCACCCGGTGGACGGCGGCCAGCGCCTTGACCGGGAAGTCCGCGGCGACCTTCTCCGCGACCCGCCGCAGTTCGGCCTCCGCGCTCGGGTGCGCGGAGTAGCCGAGCCCGGTCACCCCGGCGTCCGAGGGACCGTCGTGGTCACGTACCGTGCCGACGAACAGCGCGGTGCCTCCTGCGGAGTCGTGCCCGACGGCGCGGAAGACCTCGTCCACGGACAGTTCCGTGTCCCGGATCGCGATGAGCCGGAGGGGTTCGTCGTTCGTCTGTGCCATGCCGCTCATGCTGCCCCATCTCCCGCCATGCGAAAACCCCGTTCCGGAGCGAGTTCGCGTGACGACGCTCAGACACCGCGGCGTCTGCGCGCCCGCCGCACCATAGCCGCCGTGCCCACCAGGGCGACCGTCGCACCCGCCGCGCCGAGCGTGGCCGCGTCCTTGCGCCCCAGGCGCCGCCCGACGACGGAGTTGCGGCCGGCGACCTCCTCCAGCAGGACGGCCAGCACCTCCTCGTTGGTCCACTTCGGCCGCCAGCCCGACTCGTGCAGCCGGCTGCCGCTGACCACCCACGGGTGCATCGTGTACGCCAGGTCGCCCGCCGGGGAGGGGGTCAGCCCGAGCCGGTGCAGCCGGGAGGCCGCGCCGAGCGCCACCGCGGGCGGCAGTTCCATGCGGCGGATCCCCGAGAGCTCCTCGACCTCCTCCTGCTCCAGCCAGCCGTCGCACCCCACGGCCATCTCGCCGTCGACCTTCTCCAGCGCCGCGTGCTCCAGTGCCGTCACCAGGTCCTCCACGTGGCAGAACTGCCAGCAGGGGCGGCTGCCGCCCACCACCAGAAGTCGCGGCGACTCGAAGTAGCGGGTGAGCGCGGTGTCGGTGCCGCCGACCAGCACGGCCGGGCGCAGGACCGTCACATTGAGGCCGGGGTGGGCGCGCGGGGCGCGCTTGCCGAGCCGCTCGATCTCCAGCAGGTCGCCCACGAAGGACGCCTCCGCGGTCGCGCGCAGCGGCGCGTCCTCGGCGAGCGGGATGTCGTTGTCCGGTTGGGCGCCGTAGACCATGGCCGAGGTGCACAGCACCACACGCCGCACGCCCGCGGCGGCCGCCGCGGTGAGCACCGTCTGCGTGCCGCGCACGTTGAAGGCGCTGCGCGCCTTGGGGTCGGACTCCAGGTCCAGGTCGAGCGCGAGGTGGACGACGACGTCCACGCCGCGCAGCCGCTCGGCGATCGCCGGGTCCCGTACGTCGAGCACCGCCCACTGGGCGCCGGGGACGTCACCGCGGCGTTCGTCGATCGCCACGACCTTCTTGACCTGGTCGGATTCGGCCAGCCGCAGGGCCAGCCGCAGGCCGACACCGGAGGCGGCGCCGGTGACGGCGACCACAGGTCCGGCGTGGGCCCTGCCGCCGCTCCGCTCTGGGCGAACGGTCGGTTCTGGGGAACTCACCAGGTGTCTCCCACGGTTGTCTCTGGTACCGGGTGCGCGGTCCGCAACCGCGGTCCGTACGCAGCCATCCTGCCTGACGGGTGTCTAGGCTGGAGGTACAGCCCACAACACACAGAGCCGAGGAAACCGTGAGCGACATCCCATTCGGATTCGGAGTCCCTCCCGAGGAGCCCGAGGAAGGGGACGACGGCAAGAAGCCGGGCGGTTCCGGCGGCGGCTCCCGGGGCCCGGCCGGTCCCTTCGGTTTCGGCGGCGGGAATCCCTTCGGTGGCCCCGGCGGGGACAACCCCTTCGCCGCCATGTTCGGTTCGCTGAACCCCAACGACCTGGGCGCGGCCTTCCAGCAGCTGGGGCAGATGCTCTCGTACGAGGGCGGCCCGGTGAACTGGGACATGGCCAAGGACATCGCCCGGCAGACGGTGGCCCAGGGCACCCCCGGGGGTTCGAAGGACGCCAGCGTGGGCCCCGCGGACCGGGCGAAGGTCCAGGAGGCGCTGCGGCTGGCGGACCTGTGGCTCGACGGCGTGACGTCGATGCCCTCCGGCGCCGGCTCGGCCGTGGCGTGGAGCCGCGCCGAGTGGGTCGAGGCGACGCTGCCGGTGTGGAAGGAGCTGGTCGACCCGGTCGCCGAGCGCGTCGGCACGGCGATGGGCGATGTGCTGCCCGAGGAGATGCAGGCCATGGCCGGCCCGCTGCTCGGCATGATGCGCTCCATGGGCGGCGCGATGTTCGGCACGCAGATCGGGCAGGCGCTGGGCACCCTGGCGGGTGAGGTCGTGGGCTCGACCGACATCGGCCTGCCGCTCGGCCCGGCCGGCAAGGCCGCGCTGCTCCCCGTCAACGTGGAGGTCTTCGGCGAGGGCCTGAGCGTGCCGCAGGACGAGGTCCGGCTCTACCTGGCGCTGCGCGAGGCGGCGCACCAGCGGCTGTTCGCTCACGTGCCGTGGCTGCGGGCACACCTGTTCGGCGCCGTCGAGGGGTACGCCCGCGGTATCAAGGTGGACACCGCGAAGCTGGAGGACGCGGTCGGCCAGCTCGACCCGGCGAACCCCGAGGCGCTCCAGGACGCCCTGCAGCAGGGCATGTTCCAGCCCGAGGACACCCCGGCGCAGAAGGCGGCGCTGGCCCGTCTGGAGACGGCACTCGCCCTCGTCGAGGGCTGGGTGGACGCGGTCGTGCACGCGGCGGCCGCCCCGCACCTGCCGTCGGCCGGGGCGCTGCGCGAGACGCTGCGGCGGCGCCGGGCGAGCGGCGGACCCGCGGAGCAGACCTTCGCCACGCTGATCGGCCTGGAGCTGCGGCCCCGCCGGCTGCGGGACGCCTCCCGGCTGTGGGCCTCGCTCACCGACGCGCGCGGCGTCGACGGGCGCGACGGGCTGTGGGCCCACCCCGACATGCTGCCGACCGCCGCCGACCTGGACGACCCCGACGGCTTCGTCCACCGCGAGCAGCTGGACTTCTCCGAGCTCGACAAGATCCTCGGCGAGGCCGCAGGCGGCCCTGCGCAGGACGTCCGGCGGGACGGGGACAAGCCCGACGGCACCGACGAGGGCAAGGGCGACGACGAGAAGTGAGCCTGCACGACGACGCCGTACGCGTCCTGAAGGACTGGTCCGCGCCCGACAAGGGACAGGAACGGCTCCGTGAGACCTACCTGGCCCACCTGGAGGCGCACCCGGACGGTATGTGGAAGTCCTGCGCCGAGGGACACATCACGGGCAGCGCCCTGGTGGTGGACCCGGAGCACGGCCGGGTGCTGCTGACCCTGCACAAGAAGCTCGGGATGTGGCTGCAGATGGGCGGTCACTGCGAGCCGGAGGACACCTCGCTGGCCGCCGCCGCACTGCGCGAAGGCGTCGAGGAGTCGGGCATCCGCGGACTGACCCTGCTGCGTCCCGGGCCGGTCAACCTCGACCGGCACCCGACGCCGTGCGCCTGGCACCTCGACGTGCAGTACGCGGCCGTCGCGCCGCCCGACGCGGTGGCGGAGATCAGCGAGGAGTCGCTCGACCTGAAGTGGTTCACCTACGAGGAGGTCGCCGACGTCGCGGACGGTTCCGTCCGGACGCTGCTGGCCCGCACCCGCGCGCTGCTCTGAGGCGGCGCGCGGGGCGGGACCGGCGGCGGGCGCTCAGCGGTTGCTGAAGATGTTGCCCTGGTTCATGCCGTGCGCGCCCTGCTGGCCGAAGCCGTACTGGGCGGCGACGCCGCCGCCGAGCTGGGCGTTCTGCGGCGGCATCAGTTCGCTGGGCTGCACCAGGACGTAGCCCTGGCCGAGGAAGTTGAGCTCCCAGCCCTCGCCGGTGTTGCCGCGCCGCCGCCAGACGCCCGAAGAACTGGTCTGCGCCTGCATCTGCACCCGGAGCGAGGACGACCACGCGACGACCGCGTCGGAGTCGGCGGAGACGTACTTGTCCGGGGTGACCGGCATCAGCAGCGGCTTGCCCGAGGTCATCAGCGCGACCTTGCCGTGCCCCGAGATGTTGAGGTTGTAGGCGCCGCTGCCGGAGATGCCGAACTGGCTGTCGACGGAGATGACCTCCCAGTGCAGCCCGGAGTCGAGCGCCAGCACATAGGCGCCGTCCACGGTCAGGCCCTCCTGATCCACGTCGACGACGTGGATGTGCTGGGCGAGGTTGGCGAGGTAGACGGTTCCCTGCCCGGAGCAGCGCATCAGGTCCAGGCCCTCACCGGTGCGTCGACGGGCGTTGCGCTGGGCGTGGCTCTGGTACTCGCCGTCGAACTCGATCAGGCCCTGGTAGGCGACCATCGCGCCCTTGCGGGCCAGGCAGTCGGTACGGCCGTCGAGCTTGACCCGCAGCAGATAGGGGTTCTGGAGTGCGTACTGGTCCTCGGTCTGGACCTCGGTGTAGCCGAAAAGCGGGCTCTGCATGGTGTCTGCTCCCCCTCAGCCCCGGACTCGGAGGCGGTCGGTGCTGTCCTCACTGGGCTGTACGACGACGAAGCCCTGACCGGAGAAGCCGATCTGGAACGCCTCACCGCTGCCGCGCCCGATGAGGGCCGACGCCTTGAAGCTGCGTTTCGCCTTCGTCTTCAGCCCGCTCGACCAGGCCACGAGCGCGTCCGGGTCGACATAGGTCTCGTCCTCGCCGCGGCCGCAGTCGACCACGACCGGGGTGCCGCGCGAGGTGACGGCCACCCATCCGGTGCCCGAGATCCCGACGTTGAACAGGCCCTGGCCGGCGAACTTGGCCAGGCCCTTCACCCGCTCCACGCCCCACTGCAGATGGGCGTCGAAGGCGAGCAGATTGCTGCCGTTGACCGACAGCGCCTCGTTGTTGAGGTACACGCAGACGACGTCGGCTCCGTAGTCGGCGAGGTAGAGCAGTCCGTCGCCGGAGCACTTCATGATCGGTGCGCCCTCGCCGGTGAGCCACTGCGAGGCCATCTGGCGCACGGCGGGCGGGTTGGGCTCGTACTGGACGAAGCCCTCGTAGGCGACCATCGAGCCGGTGCGCGCGTAAAGGTCCTGACCGCTGCTCATGGCCACCTTCAGCATGCTGCTGCCGTGGTTCTCCATGCGGGCGGTGACCGGTGCCGGGGCGTACCCGGAGATCAGTGACTGGTCCATGACGGGCTCCCCTCAGACCTCGTACGGCTGGACGATGATGAAGTTGCCGGGGGCGCCCCGGAACTGGAGGTTCACGGTCTCCCCGCTGTGTCCCGGGTAGGCGTTCCTGCGCAGCCGCACCTGGCTGGAAAGCACCACCTGCGAGGCCGCCGACCAGGCGACGATCGCGTTGCTGTCGGCGTATGTGGTCGGGGTGACCGGCAGCACCACCGGGGTGCCGTGGGTCTTGACCACGACCGTGCCCGTGCCCTGGAACTGCATGGTGAACAGGGCGCCGCCCGGGATGCCGTGGCCCTCGATGCGGCGCACCTCGTGCTGGAGGGACTCGTCGAAGGCGAGCACGTTCTCGGCGGAGACGCAGATGGCGTCCCCCTGGAGCTCGATCGGGTGCAGGTAGGACGCTTCCTCGGCGAAGAAGACCTGGCCGCGGCCGGTGCAGCGCATCAGCTGCATCTCCTGGCCGGTCATGTTGCCGACGATGCGCCCGGTGAAACCGGCGCCCTTGTAGCCGAACTCGACCTTGCCCTGGTACAGCACCATGCTGCCCTGGCGAGCGAGCACGGGCTGGCCGCCGGCCTGCGCGAGGTCGGCGCGCATCAGCTTCGGGTTCTGCTGGGTCCAGCGCTGTCCGGTGGGCAGCTCGCGGTACTTCTGCATCGCGGCCGCCAGACCGGCGCCCGGGGTCTGCGGGATCTGGCCGGCGTGCGGGGCCTGCGGCGGCTGGCCGAAGGCGGGCTGGCCGGGCATGCCCTGACCCGGCATCGGCTGGCCGGGGACGGGCTGGCCGTACGGCGCCTGGCCCGGCGCGGGCTGGTTGAACGGGGGCTGGCCGAAGGGCGGCTGGCCTGGCATCTGGCCGGGAACCTGACCCGGAGGGGCCTGCGGCGGCGGGACCTGGCCGAACGGCGGCTGGCCGGGGGGCGCCTGCGGCGGCGCGGTCATCGGCGCTCCCATGGTGGGGGCGGCGTGCACGGGCGCGGGGGCCGGAGTGGGGGCCGGAGCCGGGGAGGGCGGAGCGCCGAAGGCCGGTGCGGGCTGCGGCGGGGAGGGCGGAGCGGAGGCCGCCGGGGCCGCGAAGCCGGGCGCGGGGCCCGCCGGAGGCGCGAAGCCCGGTGCCGCGGCGGTCTGCTGCGCGGTCTGCTGCTCCTCGGCGACCTCGCCGCCGAAGTTCTTCAGCAGGGCGTCCAGTCCGCCGTCGAAGCCCTGGCCGACGGCGGCGAAGCGCCAGACGTCCTTGAGGTAGAGGTCGGCGAGCATGACCGCGCGTTCGGTGCTGAACTCGCCGCCCGTGAAGGAGTAGCGGGCGACCTCCTCGCCCCCGGCGACGATCCTGACGTAGCCCGGGCCGATCTGCGACATCTGCCCGGCGCCGTCGATCGTCGCCGTGAAGCTCAGCTTCTGGATCTGCGCGGGGATCCGGTCCAGCGTCACCCGGAAGGACTCGGTGTCCCCGGCCTGCGCCCCCAGTTGCTGGATCGCCTCCTCGGGCGACTTGGGCTGGTTGTAGAAGATGAAGTACCGGTCGTCGGAGAGCTGTTCCCCGGCGTCCAGCCCGAAGCAGCTGATGTCGAAGCCGAGACCGGGGCCGCTGATCTGTACGCCGATGTACAGATCCGTCCCTGCGGTCAGGTCACTGATCTTGGCCTTGTGGCCGCGCTGGAATTCCCTGGCCATTGCTAAGGACCGTCCCCCCATCCGTACGTACTTGTTGCGTTGCGCCAGGCTAACCGCTGGCCGTGACAGGGGCTATTCCCCTGTTATTCCTCGCGTGCCGTGGGCGGGTGCGGCAGGCGGGCCGCGGCGACGACGCCCTCGAGGTACCCGCGCGCGCGTTCGGTGCGGGGGTAGGACTCCAGCAGCTTCCAGAAGTCCGGACCGTGGCCGGGCACCAGGAGGTGGGTGAGTTCATGGAGGAGCACATAGTCGACGACGTACTCGGGCATGCCCTGGAGCCGGTGGGACAGGCGGATGCTGCCCTCGGCCGGTGTGCACGAGCCCCAGCGGGAGTTCTGGTTGGTGACCCAGCGCACGCTTCGCGGTATCGCGCGGCCACCGAGGTACTGCGCGGACAGTTGCGCGGCACGGGCGGCCAGCTCGTCGTCGCCGAGCCGGCGGCGGCTCTCCTGGGCGGCGAGCTTGTCGAGCATGACCGTGACCCAGCGCTTCTCCTCGGCGACGGACATCCGGGCGGGGATGAGGACCACGGTGACGTCGCCCTCACGGTACGCCGAGACCGTCCGGCGTCGTCGGGCGCTTCGGCGCACTTCCACCGCGCTGGTCCGGGGGGCGCGCGGGGGCTGGCCGGAAAGGCTCTGGGCGGGGTCGGCGGACACGCCCCGACGTTACCCGCACCGGGTCCGGGAAGTCCCGCCCCCGGGGGTCCCGGGTGAAAAAGGGGGGCGGGAAGATGCCGGGTGGCGGTCATATCGAGTGATCATTCGCAGGACCTGTGGATAACTTTCACGGCCCGTCCGCGGATTCCGGGCATGCTGGGCTGACACGGAATCGGAACGATCTCTCGATCGGGAACTGAGCCCACGGGGGTGGCGATGCGTCCCATGCTCAAGCCGGCGATGCGCCGCAGTTGGCGCAGCCGGGAAAGTCTGCAATTCGGCGTCGACCCCGCGCACGCGGTCGTCCTGGACCCGGTGGACGGCGCGGCCGCCGCCTTCCTCGACCTGCTCGACGGTACGCGCGGACTCGGTCCGCTCGCCCGCGAGGCCGAATCGCTGGGGCTGCGGCCCCCGCAGGCCCGGCGGCTGCTCGGGCTGCTGGCCGAGGGCGGTGTGCTGGACGACGCGACGGCGCACGCCGAGCTCTCCGAGACGATACGGCACCACTCGGCCGCGCTGGACCGGCTCCGCCCCGACCTGGCGGCACTGTCCGTGGTGCACTCCGACCCCGGCGGTGCGGCGGACCGGATGGGCCGGCGGCGGGCCGCACGGGTGCGGGTGGCCGGGGCGGGCCGGGTCGGCGCCACGCTCGCGGCGGTCCTGTCCGCGGCGGGGGTGGGCCGGGTCGACGTGCGCGACGGCGGCCGGGTCGAGCCCTGGGACACCGCGCCGGGCGGCATCCCCGCCGAGCACATCGGCGAGCGCCGGGACGCGGCGGCGCGCGGGCTGGTGCGCAGGGCGGCACCCGATCCGCGCGCGTCGGCCGTGGGCCGCCGGGGGCCGTCCGCTGCGCCGGAGCCCGCGCTGTCGCTGGTGGTGGTCGCGCCGCGCGACGGCCTGGCCGCCTACGCCCCCGACGCGCAGGAGGCCGAGCCGCTGATGGCCGCCGGGATCCCCCATCTGTACGCGGGGGTGCTGGAAGGCCGGGGGGTGGTGGGTCCCCTGGTGGTGCCGGGGAGTACGGGGTGCGCGGGATGCCTGGGGCTGCGGATGGCGGACGCCGACGCGGCCTGGCCCAGGGTGCTGGCGCAGCTGCGTTCCGGCCGGGGCGGGGTCCCCGCCTGCGACGTCGCGCTGGCGACCATGGTCGCGGGGCTCGCCGCGGCCCACGCCCTGGCCTTCGTCGACGGTGGCCGGCCGCCGAGCTGCGGCGGTCGCGTCGAGATGGGCCTCGCCCGGCTGACGACGGACGTGCGGCCGGTGCCCGGGGACCGCAGATGCGGGTGCGGTGCGCACGCCGCGGCTGCCGGAGCGACCGACGACGCCGGAGGTTTGTGACACGGTCGGTGCCATGCTTCGGGAGGGGCGGGGGACAATGACGACGTGACCGATCGGGAAAGAGGGGGCGCATGTCTGATCTTCCGCGCAAAGCGGTGACCCGCACCGCCAAGTTGGCGGCGCTCCCACTGGGATTCGCCGGGCGGGCGACACTGGGACTGGGCAAGCGGCTCGGCGGGCGCCCCGCGGAAGAGGTCGCCGTCGAGTTGCAGGAGCGGACGGCCGAACAGCTCTTCAAGGTCCTCGGCGAGCTGAAGGGCGGTGCCATGAAGTTCGGGCAGGCCCTGTCGGTCTTCGAGGCAGCCCTGCCCGAGGAGGTCGCGGGCCCCTACCGCGCCGCCCTCACCAAGCTGCAGGACGCGGCGCCGCCGATGCCCGCGCGCACCGTGCACGCCGTGCTGGCCGAGCGCCTCGGCGAGGACTGGCGCGAGTTCTTCACCGAGTTCGAGGACCAGCCGGCGGCGGCCGCCTCGATCGGCCAGGTGCACCGGGCCGTGTGGCACGACGGCCGCGAGGTCGCGGTGAAGGTCCAGTACCCCGGCGCGGGGGACGCCCTGCTGTCGGACCTCAACCAACTCGGCCGGGTGGCCAAGCTGTTCGGGCCGCTCATCCCCGGCATGGACATCAAGCCGCTGATCTCGGAGCTGCGCGACCGGGTCTCGGAGGAGCTGGACTACGAGCTGGAGGCCCAGGCGCAGCACGCCCACGCGGTGGAGTTCGCCGACGACCCGGACGTGGTGGTGCCGGATGTGGTGCACCGCACGAACCAGGTGCTGGTCACGGAGTGGATGGACGGGGTGCCGCTGGCGGAGGTGATCTCGCGGGGCACGGCGGAGATGCGCGACCGCGCGGGTCAGTTGCTGGCGCACTTCCTCTTCGCAGGTCCGGCCCGCACCGGGCTGCTCCACGCCGATCCCCACCCGGGCAACTTCCGGCTGCTGGTCGACGACGGCCCGGCGGAGGGCTGGCGGCTGGGTGTGCTGGACTTCGGCACGGTGGACCGCCTCCCCGAGGGTCTGCCGCTGCCGATAGGAACGGCGCTGCGGCTGGCGCTGGCGGACGACGCGGAGTCGGTGCACTCCATGCTCCGCCAGGAGGGCTTCGTCAAGCCGACGATCGCACTCGACCCCGACGCCGTGCTGGACTACCTGCGGCCGATCATCGAGCCCGCGGCGGTGGACGAGTTCACCTTCGCGCGCGGCTGGATGCGCGCGCAGGCGGCGCGGATCGCCGACCCGCGCTCACCCGCACACCAGCTGGGCAAGCAGCTCAATTTGCCGCCCTCGTACCTGCTCATCCACCGGGTGACGCTCAGCACCATCGGGGTGCTGTGCCAGCTGGCGGCCACGGTCAGGCTGCGGGACGAGCTGCTCCAGTGGCTGCCGGGCTTCTCCGGGGAGGAGCCGGCCCCGCTGCCCGAGACCGAGGACGCCTCGGCCTAGGCGCAGGGCGGCCGGGCCGGCCCTACCACCAGGAGGAGTCCAGCCGGCCCTCGATACTGCGGATGTTGGTGCGGGCGCAGTCGTCGCAGAAGTACACGCGGCTGCCGTTCTCGACGGAGCAGGTCCAGGTGAGGGGGAGTCCCTCGGCGACGGCCCCGCACCGGGCGCACGTCGTCGTCGTGGGAGCAGTCCCGACCCGTTCGAATTGAGTCTTCTGGTCCACTTCGTGACGATACCGCGGGGCCGGTCGAAATCGACCGGCCCCGCGGTTGTGTGTCGTTGCCGATGTGCGAGCGCTACTGCATCACGGCCATCGCCAGCGCCCGGCGGGCGCGGAGCGAAGCGCGTTCGGCGCGGCGCTGCAGGCGCCGGGCGTTGAGCACGCGCAGGGCCATCCGTTCGTGCTCGGCCTCGTAGAGGCGCTCTTGCATATGGGCACGGGCCAGGGCTTCTGGCATGAGTTGCATTTCGAGGTTCCTGTTCTGACGCTCAGCGGGAGCGTCGGACGGCGGGGCGGGGCGTTCGGTGACGGACGGGTTCATCGGGGCCTGCTTCTTGGGGTCGTGCGTGAGGGGACGGTCGATCGTTCCGACGGCTGGACGCTTCATGCCACAACCGCGTTCTTGCGCGGGCGGCCACGGGGACGCTTGCGCGGCACCACGACGCCCTGGACGAAGAGCTCTCCACCCCAGACACCCCAGGGCTCACGGCGGTCCTTCGCACCGGCGAGGCAGGCCTCGCGGACCGGGCAGGTCTGGCACAGCGACTTGGCGTACTCGACATCGGCCGGGGACTCGGCGAAGAAGACCTCCGGGTCGTAGGTCCGGCACGGGACGGGGACGCCGAGGCGGTCGATCTCGTCGTCGAGCTCGGTGAGGGGCAGCAAGGGGACCTCCGGGTCAGGCGGGCGAACTGGGGCGGGTACGGACGGTGCGTGCGAGGTGAGATGCACGATCGCTTCGTTCCTCATCTGTTTGTCGGGGGGTGGGGAAAACAGAAGGGCCGCGGATCCCGGTCTGGGATTCCGCGGCCCTGAAGGCGCCGGCCTGATCGTCGATCAGACTGGATCACTCCAGGGTTCGAGCCCGCGGAGGGCCCACTTCGGGTGCTGCTGCTTCTGGTTTCCGGCACCATTGGTCGCCGCAAAGGCATAGGCCTGAGCCTCAGCCATTACTGCCACCGCCGGCGCCTGCGTCGGTCGCTCGCCGCCGCGCTCCCGAATGGAGAGAGCGGTGGTGGGCAGACCGCCGGACAGGCGGCTGGACAGACCGGTGCCACGGAGCGAGGCACCAAGGGAGCAGGCGGCGACGACCGGACGATCGGTCATTTTCGTCATGAAGCTGATCACTGGTCTCGCCTCCTCTCGGCGTCTCGTCGGGCTGGTCTGACAGGTGGTGCTGGGTCAGTACATCACGGATCGCACCGCTCCGGGAAGGTCCTTCACAGAGCCGCGCCGTCCGCGCTCACGCAGGCTATGGGGATTTCCTCGGGGCGCGCAAACTATTTTCCGGGCTCTTCTGCAACAGCTTCGTCACCGGCCTCACCGCCGGGCTCCCGACCCGTGCACAGCGCCAGGACGTCGGCACCGAACTTGTCCAGTTTGCGGGCCCCCACCCCGGAGATGACGGACAACTCCCCCTCCGTGGTGGGCCGTACCTCCGCGATCGCCAGCAGCGTCTTGTCGGTGAAGACGCAGTAGGCCGGCTGGCCCAGTGCCTTCGCCTGCTCCACCCGCCACTCGCGCAGCCGCTCGTACAGCGCCTCGTCCATGTCGGAGGGGCAGTCCTCACAGCGCATCAGCTTGATCTCGCCCGCGTCGGACAGGGTGCGGCCGCACACACGGCACTGCACCGGCCCGCGCCGCTTCCTGCCGCCCGAGCCGCGCTCCACGCCCCCCGCGGCGGCCGAACGGCCGCCCGCCCTGCCCCGGGCCGCCGAACCCGGCCGCAGCCCGTCCAGGAAGCGCGAGGGCCGCCTGCCGCCGCGCCCCCCGGGCGAGCGGGACAGCGCCCACGACAGGGCGAGGTGGAACCGGGCGCGGGTGACGCCCACGTAGAGCAGCCGGCGCTCCTCCTCGACCTGCTCGTCGGTCTTGGCGTAGGTGATCGGCATGGTGCCCTCGGTCAGGCCGACCAGGAACACCGCGTCCCACTCCAGGCCCTTGGCCGCGTGCAGGGAGGCCAGGGTCACGCCCTCGACGGTCGGGGCGTGCTGGGCGCCGGCGCGTTCGTCCAGCTCGGCGACGAAGTCCGCGAGCGAGGCCTGCGGCCGGGCCCGGGAGAAGTCCTCGGCGAGCCGCACCAGGGCCGCCAGCGACTCCCAGCGGTCACGGACCGCGCCCGATCCGGCCGGGGGCTCGGTGGACCAGCCGCGACTGCCGAGCACCGCCCGCACGTGCGCGGGCAGGTCCGCGTCGTCCAGGCCCGGGTCGGAGCCGCCGCCCGCCCGCGCGGCGCCGCGCAGCAGCATCCCGGCCTCCCGGACCTCGGGGCGCTCGAAGAAGCGCTCGGCGCCGCGCAGCTGGTAGGGCACACCGGCGTCGGCGAGCGCCTGCTCGTAGACCTCGGACTGGGCGTTCACCCGGTAGAGCACGGCGATCTCGCTGGGCCGCACGCCGTCGTCGATCAGCTCGCGGATCCGCCGGGCGGTGCCCTCGGCCTCGGCGGGCTCGTCGGGGTACTCGGTGTAGACCGGCTCGGGGCCGGCCTCGCGCTGCGAGACCAGCTCCAGGCGGTGCTGGGCGGCCTGGCCCCGGGCCTGGGACAGCAGCCCGTTGGCCAGGTGCACCACCTGGGGGGTGGAACGGTAGTCGCGGACCAGCTTGACCACCGTGGCCTGCGGGTGCCGGCTGCGGAACCCGAGCAGGAACTCCGGGGTGGCGCCGGTGAAGGAGTAGATGGTCTGCGAGGCGTCACCGACCACGCAGACGCTGTCCCGGCCGCCGAGCCACAGGTCCAGCAGGCGCTGCTGCAGCGGGCTGACGTCCTGGTACTCGTCGACGACGAAGTGCTGGTACTGGGAGCGGACCGCGTCGGCGACGTCCGGCCGGTCCTCCAGGACGCCGACGGTGAGCAACAGCACGTCCTCGAAGTCGATCGCGCCGCGGTCGCGCTTGAGCTGCTCGTAGGTCGTGTAGATCCGGGCGATCTCGGCGGGGTCGCGGGGCACGTCCCGGGTGGACTTGGCGGCGGCCGCCGCATAGTCCTCGGGGGCGGTCTGGGTGACCTTGGCCCACTCGATCTCGCCGGTGACGTCGCGCAGCTCGTTGCGGTCCAGCCGGATGCGGGAGCGGGCACCGGCCTCCGCGACGAGCTGGATCTTGCGTTCGAGCAGCCGCGGCATCTCCCCGCCGACGGCCCGCGGCCAGAAGTACTGCAGCTGGCGCAACGCCGCGGAATGGAAGGTGCGCGCCTGCACACCGCCCGCGCCGAGCTGCCGCAGCCGCCCGCGCATCTCCCCCGCCGCACGGGCGGTGAAGGTGACCGCGAGCACACTGGCCGGCTGCAGTATCCCGGCCCGCACCCCGTACGCGATCCGGTGGGTGATCGCGCGCGTCTTGCCCGTGCCGGCTCCCGCCAGCACGCACACCGGGCCGTGCAAGGCGGTGGCGACCGCGCGCTGCTCGGGGTCGAGCCCGGCGAGCACGGCGTCCGCCGAGTCCGGGACGGCGGGGAAGTCCGGGAAGAGCGGGGAGTGTGTTGCTGCAGTCACCCCGCCATGCTGCCAGGTCCCGGGAGAGGGCCGGGAAAGTTATCCACAGCTGAGGTGGGATGGTCGTACCGCGAACGATTGCAAGGAATGCCGAGGCGAGGGGTTAGCGTTCTCGGGATCGACGTCATCACCAGCCTTGAAGGAGCGAACACCGATGTCCGGCACTGTGACGATGTACAGCACCACGTGGTGCGGATACTGCCGCCGCCTGAAGGGCCAGCTGGACCGTGAGGGCATCGCCTACACGGAGGTCAACATCGAGCAGGACCCGGACTCGGCGAAGTTCGTCGAGAGCGTCAACGGCGGCAACCAGCTCGTCCCGACGCTCCTGGTGTCCCCCAAGAGCGGCGCCGAAGCGGTCGCGCTCAGCAACCCGAGCCTCGCCCAGGTCAAGCAGGCCCTCGCGGGCTGAGGCCGGCCCGGCCCGGCCGCGCCGCGGGCGCGGCCGGGGCCGGACGGGACCGCGCTCAGCGGCGCGCCGGCAGCGGCATCCCGTACCAGCGCTCGATCAGCCGCGCGGCGATGGAGATCCCGTACGGGGGCAGCACCTCCCCGGTCTCCATCGCCTTGCGGTACTCCTCGCGGGAGAACCAGCGCGCCTCGTGCAGTTCCTCGCCGTCCACAGTGATCTCCGCGGACGTGGCGCACGCCATGAAGCCCAGCATCAGGCTGGAGGGGAACGGCCAGGGCTGGCTGGAGACGTACGACACCTCGCCGATGGTCACACCCGCCTCCTCGGCGACCTCGCGCACCACGGCCTGCTCGAGGGACTCCCCCGGCTCCACGAAGCCCGCGAGCGTCGAGAAGCGCCCCTCCGGCCAGTGCACCTGGCGGCCCAGCAGCGCCCGGTCCTCCTCGTCGGTGACCAGCATGATCACCGCCGGGTCGGTGCGCGGGTAGTGCTCCGCGCCGCAGGCCGGGCAGCGGCGGATGTGACCCGCGGCCGCCACCACGGTCCGCTCGCCGCAGCGCGAGCAGAAGCGGTGCATGCGCTGCCAGTTCTCCAGCGCGACCGCGTGCACCATCAGGCCCGCGTCGCGGTCCGACAGCAGGGCCCCGACCTCGCGCAGCCCGGCCGGGCGGGCCGCGTCGTCCAGGCGCCCCGGCAGCGAGTCCTTCTGCAGCGCGAAGTAGCGCACCCCCTCCTCGTCGATGCCGAGGAAGTAGCGGTGCACCTCGCTCTCCGGCGCCTCGAAGCTCGGCATCATGACCAGCTCGGTGCGGCCGTCCGGGGTCTCCTCGACCAGGACCTGTCCCCCGCAGACCACGAACACCCGCGTCGTCGGGTGGCTCCAGGCTGCCGCCAGCCACGCCTCGTCGAGCCGGTGCTCGGCGGCGCGGTCCACGCCGGACGACCGGGCGAGGGGCGGCGGGAAGGCGGTCGCGTCGAAGTTGGTGTCGGTTCCGGACGTATCGGACAAGATTACTGTCAACTCCCCGTAGCGCGCGGATGGATGCGGATGCTTACAGAGTCGTGAACTCGCTCCAGAGGTACGCGGACGTCTCCACGCCCTTGAGCAGAAGGTCGAGTTCCACCTTCTCGTTCACCGAGTGCCAACCGTCGGACGGCACGGAAATTCCCAGGAACAGGACGGGGACATCGAGCACGTCCTGCAGGTCGGCCGCCGGGCCCGAACCCCCCTCGCGCGTGAACAGGACCTCTTTGCCGAAGGCCCGGCCCATCGCCCGGGTCACCGCACGCAGCGCCGGATGGTCCAGCGGGGTCAGGCAGGGGCGGGTGGCCCCCCAGAAGGTGATCTCGTGCCGGATCCCGGCCGGGACGCGGGCGGCGACCCAGTCGGCGACCAGCCGCTGCACCCGGTCGGTGTCCTGCCCGGCCACCAGCCGGAAGGACAGCTTGAGCTGGGCCGAGGACGGCACGATCGTCTTGCCGCCGGGGCCCTGGTAGCCGCCGCCGATGCCGTTGACCTCGGCGGTCGGCCGGGCCCAGACCCGTTCCAGGGTGGAGTAGCCGGCCTCGCCGCTCGTCGCGTGCGACTTGGCGGTGCGCAGCCAGCGCTCCTCGTCGAAGGGCAGCCGGGCGAACAGCTCGCGCTCGCGCTCGCTGAGCTCGACGACGCCGTCGTAGAAGCCGGGGACCGTCACGCGGCCGTCCGCGTCGTGCAGGGCCGCGGCGAGCCGGGCCGCCTCGGTCGCCGGATTGGGAACGGCGCCGCCGAAGGAGCCGGAGTGGATGTCCTGGTCGGGGCCGTACAGGTCGATCTGGCAGTCGGCCAGGCCGCGCATGCCGGTGCACACGGTGGGGGTGTCCTCGTCCCACATGCCGGTGTCCGAGACGATCACGGTGTCGCAGGCCAGCCGCCCGGCGTGGGCGCGGACGAGGTCGGTGAAGTGCGGGGAGCCGGACTCCTCCTCGCCCTCGATCAGCAGCTTCAGGCTGACCGCGGGGGCGGTTCGGCCGGTGGCGGCCAGGTGCGCGCGGACGCCGAGTGTGTGGAAGAACACCTGCCCCTTGTCGTCGGCGGCGCCCCGTCCGTACATCCGGCCGTCGCGGATCCGCGGCTCGAAGGGCTCGCCGTCCCAGCCGTCCTCGAGGGCGGCGGGCTGCACGTCGTGGTGGCCGTAGATCAGCACCGTGGGCGCGTCCGCGGCGTCGGAGGGCCACTCGGCGAAGACCGCCGGGGCACCTGGGGTCTCCCACACCTCGGCCACCGGGAAGCCGGTCTCCTTCAGCTTCGCCGCCAGCCACTCGGCGCTGCGCCGTACGTCGGCGGCGCGCTCCGGATCGGCCGAGACCGAGGGGATGCGCAGCCACTCGGCGAGGTCGCCGAGGAAGGTGTCGCGATGGGCTTCGACGTACGTGCGGACGGCGCTGTCCGGGGTGGTGCTCATGGCATTGAGCCTATCGGGCGACGCCGGAACCCCCGGCGTCGGCACCGGGCGCGGCCTGCGGCCCGGGGTCCGGCTCGCCCAGCAGCAGGCGTTCCAGCGCGGCCCGGTCGGGCAGCGGCCCGGGCCGGCTCAGCTCTCCCGTCCTTACGTGCAAGAAGGCGGCCGTGACCTGCGACAACGGCACGCCGCGCTGCTCGGCCCAGGCGAGCCGGTAGACGGCGAGCTGCAGCGGGTCGGCGCTGCCGGCCCGCCCGGTCTTCCAGTCGACGATCTCGTAGCCGTCACCCTCCCGGTACACCGCGTCGATCCGGCCGCGGATCACCCTCCCGGCGAGGACGGTCTGGAACGGCGCCTCGACCCGGTAGGGGGTTCGCTCGGCGTACGGGGTACGCAGGAAGGCCTCCTTGAGCGCGGCGAGGTCGCGTTCGTCGGCGATCTCGTCGTCGCCCTCGATGCCGGGCAGCTCCTCGGGGGTGATCAGCGGCAGTTCCTCGAAGCGGGACTCGACCCAGGCGTGGAAGCGTGTGCCGCGCCGGGCCGCGGGCCGCGGCGGGCGGGGCATGGGGCGGGCCAGCTCGCGGGCGAAGCCGTCGGGGTCGGCGGCCAGCCGCAGCAGCGCGGAGGCGCTGAGCGTGGTGGGCAGCGGGACGTCGCGGACGGCGGCGCGGGAGCGGAGCAGCTCCTCGGTGAGGGCGTCGAGGTCCCGGTCCCAGGACGCGACGACGCGCGCCTCCTCGGGGAGCAGGACCTCCGCCCGGCCGTACCCGGACGCGGCTGCCGGCCCTGGCGCGGGGCCTCGCGGGGGACCCGGCGGGGGGCCTGGCCGGGGACCTGGCTGATCGGGGATGGCGGGCCGGGCGGCCGGCCAGTCCTCCCAGCCGTCGGTGTCCTCCTCGCCGTACGGATCTTCTTCGGGATCGCCGTACGCCTCGTGGATGTCGTACGGCGGCTCCTCCTCGTCCTCGGGGGGCGGCGGCCAGTCGGGGTCGGCCGGGGCCGCCGACGCAGGCGCGGCCGGGGCCCGCAGGTGGGCCAGCACCCTGCGCGCGGCCTCGCGGCGGCGGGCCAGGGCGGACGGGTCCAGGGGCAGCGGCCACGGTGTCTCGGCCGTACGCGCCAGGGCCGGGTTGCCGTCCTCGGGGCCGGGCTCCTCGGCCCAGTGCTCGACCTCGCCGTGGCCCGCCTCGCAGTGCGTGCGCAGGGCCTCGAGGAAGGCGGACGGGCCGAAGGGCCGCTTCTGGCTGGGGCCCCACCAGTGGCCGGAGCCGAGCAGCAGGGAGCGGGGCCGGGTGAAGGTGACGTAGCCGAGGCGGAGCTCCTCGACCCGGTTGTGCTCGGCCATGGCCGCCTTGAATCCCGCAAGGCCCGCCCGGGACCATTCCTCCACGTCGGGGAGGGTGGCGGCGTCACCGCGCAGCGCGTGCGGCAGCACCTTGGCGTTGAAGTGCCACAACTCGCGGCCCCGCTCGCTCGGGAAGCCCTTGCGCACCAGCCCGGGGACGGCGACGACATCCCATTCCAGGCCCTTGGACTTGTGCGCGGTGAGCACCTTCACCGTGTTCTCGCCGCCGGGCAGCGAGCTGTCCAGGCCCTTCTCGTACTGCGCCGCCGCACGCAGGAAGCCGAGGAAGGCCAGCAGTGTGGCCTCGCCGTCCAGGGAGGCGAAGCCGGCCGCGATGTCCAGGAAGGCGTGCAGGGTCTCCCTGCGGCGGGCGGCCAGCGCGTGCGGGGAGGCGGAGAGCTCGACCTCCAGGCCGGTGACGGCGAGCACCCGGTGCAGGACGTCCATGAGCGGATCGGCCAGGGAGCGGCGCAGCTCGCGTATCTCGGTGGCCAGGCGCGCGAAGCGCACTCGCGCCTCGGCCGAGAAGGGCAGGCGGTCCTCGGGCTCGCCGTCGACGAAGGTCTCCACGGCGTCGGCGAGCGAGATCACCTCGGCCGGGTCGACGCCCTCCACCGCGGCCGCCAGCCGGTCCGCGGTGTCGCCGCGGCCCGGCACCAGCAGCCTTGCCCGCCGTCCGAGCAGGGCCAGGTCGCGCGGCCCGATCCGCCAGCGCGGCCCGGTGAGCAGCCGGACGAGGGCGGCGTTGGCCGTCGGGTCCTGCAGTACGTCGCAGACGGCGACCAGGTCGGCGACCTCCGGCAGGTGAAGCAGCCCGGACAGGCCGACCACCTCCACCGGCACGTCGCGGGCCACCAGCGCCGCGTGGATGTCGGCGAAGTGACCGGCCGCCCGGCACAGCACGGCGATCTCGCCGGGCGCGGTGCCCGTGCGGACCAGGTGCGCGATGGAGTCGGCGAGCCAGCCGATCTCCTCCTCCTGGGTGGGCAGCAACGCGCAGCGCACGACGCCGTCCCGCTCCGCGCCGGGCGCGGGGCGCAGCGCCTCGACGCCCTCGTGGCGCTCGCGCAGCTCGGTGGCGAGGACGTTGGCGAGGTCGAGCAGCCGGCCGCCGCTGCGCCGGTTCTCCGACAGGGACTGGCGCCGGGCGGGCGTCCCGTCGGCGTGCGCGAAGTGGAGCGGGAAGTCGTCGAGGTTGGCCACCGAGGCACCGCGCCAGCCGTAGATGGCCTGGCAGGGGTCGCCGACCGCGGTCACCGGATGGCCCGTGCCGTCTCCGAACAGCGCGGAGAGCAGCAGACCCTGGGCGACGGAGGTGTCCTGGTACTCGTCGAGCAGCACCACCGCGTACTGCTCGCGCAGGATGCGGCCGACCTCGGGGCGGGTGCGGGCCAGGGTCGCCGACAGGGCGATCTGGTCGCCGAAGTCGAGCAGGTCGCGCTGCTTCTTCTCGGCGCGGTAAGCGGCGGCGAGCCCCGTCAGGTCGATGCGGGCGCGCGCCGTGTCGGGAAGCCTGCGCAGATCCGCGTTGGTGAGCCGGACGCCGTCGAGGACGCGGAGCCACTCCCGGTCGTGGGCGAGCAGCCGCTCGGGCGGCACCAGATGCTCCGCCAGCTCGCCCTCAAGCGCCAGCAGATCGCTGACCAGGTTCGGGATGCCCTTGGTGAGCGCCGGGAAGGGGCCGGGCGCGGCCCGCAGGACGCGTGCCGCCAGCTGGTAGCGCGTCGCGTCGGCGAGCAGCCGCGCGGTCGGCTCCAGCCCGATGCGCAGCCCGTGCTCCTTGAGCAACTGTCCGGCGAAGGCGTGGTACGTGGAGATCTGCGGCTCGCCCGGCGCGTGGTCGGGGTCGGCCGGGTCGGGATCGGTCACGCCGGCCCGGACGAGGGCCTTGCGCACCCGCTCCGACAGTTCTCCGGCCGCCTTGTTGGTGAACGTCAGCCCCAGCACCTGCTCGGGCGCGACCTGCCCGGTGCCGACCAGCCACACCACGCGGGCCGCCATCACGGTCGTCTTCCCCGACCCGGCGCCGGCCACGATCACCTGCGGGGCGAGCGGCGCGGTGATGCACGCCAGCTGCTCCGGGGTGAACGGGATGCCCAGCAGCTCCTTGAGCTGCTCGGGGCCGGTGATGCGGGACGACACAAAGGGGAGGCTATCGGGCGCCACCGACACCGGGCCGAGCCGCACCCGGTCCACCGGGGTCACCTGCTCGGGCGTATTCCTCCCTACCGACCGCCCGCCGAGGCTCCGGGCGGCTGAGCCGCGCCCCCGTCACTCCACGACGTGCCGCCCCTCCGGGCGGCCGCTGCAGGAGGCGCGGAAAGCGCAGTTCTCGCAGTGCTGGCCGGTGGAGGGCGTGAAGCGCTCGTCGAGGACGCGCGCGGCCGCGCCGGCGAGCAGGGCGTCGGCCCAGTCGCCGCTCAGCGCCTCCTGGTGCTGGACGGTGGGCTGGGTGTCGCCGCCGTCGCGGCGGGCGGCGCCGATGCGCAGCTGGACGAGCTCGGCGCCGCCGGGGGCGGGCCGGGTGCCGTGGAAGAGCTCGTCGACGGCGCCCTCGCGGACGGCGAGCTGGTAGACGGCGAGCTGCGGGTGGCTCTCGACCTCGGCGGCGGTGGGCTTGGCCTTGCCGGTCTTGAAGTCGACGACGTAGGCGTTGCCGTCCGCGTCGGTCTCGACGCGGTCCATGCTGCCGCGGATGCGGACGGCCACCTCCCCGGTCTCCAGGGTGACCTCGAAGCCGTGCTCGGAGGCGACGGTCTGGCGGCCGCGTTCCATGACGTGCCAACGCAGGAAACGCTCCAGGGCGGCGCGGGCGTTCTCCTTCTCCTGCCGGGACTTCCAGGGCGCGTCGAAGGCCAGCGCGTTCCACACCGAGTCCAGCCGCTCCATGAGCACGTCCAGGTCGGCCGGGGTGCTGCCGGAGGCGACCTCGTCGGCGAGGACGTGCAGGACGTTGCCGAAGCCCTGGGCCGCCGTGGAGGGGGGCTCGGCCTTCACCTCGCGGCCGAGGAACCACTGCAGGGCGCAGGTGTTGGCCAGTTGGTCCAGCGCGCTGCCGGAGAGGGTGACCGGCTGGTCGCGGTCGCGCAGCGGGACCTCGGAGCGGGTCTGCTCGTAGAGGCCCCACCAGCGTTCGGGGTGGGCGGCGGGGACCAGCGGCTGGCCGGCGTCCTCCAGCGCCGCGAGCCGCGCGAGGCGCCGGGCGGCGGCCTCGCGCAGGGCCGGGGAGGCGGCCGGGTCCACGGTCGTGGCGCGCAGCTCGGCGACGAGGGCCGCCACCGACAGCGGCCTGCGGACCCGCTGGGTGACGTCGACGGGCTCGACGCCGAGTTCGGTGAGGAAGCGGGAGGGCTGGTCGCCGTCGTCGGCGGCGGCCTTCACGGCGGTCACGACGAGCCGCTCGCGGGCCCGGGTGGCCGCGACGTAGAACAGCCGGCGCTCCTCGGCGAGCAGCGCGCCCGGGGTGAGCGGCTCCGCGAGGCCGTCACGGCCGATGCGGTCGGCCTCCAGCAGCGAGCCGCGTCGGCGCAGGTCGGGCCAGAGCCCCTCCTGGACGCCCGCGACGACGACGAGCCGCCACTCCAGGCCCTTGGAGCGGTGGGCGGTCATCAGCCGTACGGCGTCGGGGCGGACGGCGCGGCGGGTCAGCACGTCGGCGGCGATGTCCTGGGCGGACAGCTCCTCCAGGAAGTTCAGCGCGCCACGGCCGCCGGTGCGCTCCTCGGCACGGGCGGCGGTGTCGAAGAGCACGCACACCGCGTCCAGGTCCCGGTCGGCGTTGCGCCCGGCCGCGCCGCCGCGCGCCGCGGCCCGTTCCAGCCGGCCGGGCCAGGGGGTGCCGTCCCACAGCTCCCACAGCGCCTCCTCGGCGGTGCCGCCGCCGGCCAGCAGTTCGCGTCCCTTGCGCAGCAGCCCGCCGAGCCGCTGGGCGCCCCGCGCGTACGACGGCTCGTGCGCCACCAGCCGCTCGGGCTCCGCCAGCGCCTGCGCGATCAGCTCGTCCGACGGCCGCGGCACGGCGACCCCGGCGGCGCGCTCCTCCTCGCGCAGGGCGCGGCCCAGGCGGCGCAGGTCGGCGGCGTCCATACCGCCGAGCGGAGAGACGAGCAGGGTGAGCGCGTCCTCGACGCGCAGGCCCGGCTCCGGGGTCTCGGGCAGGGCGGCGTGGGCGCAGACCCGCAGGGCCAGCAGGAGCGGGGCCACGGCCGGCTCGTCACGCAGTGGGAGGTCGTCGCCGTCGATGTCGACCGGCACCCCGGCGGAGGTCAGGGCCCGCCGCAGCACGGGGAGCGAGCGGGACCCGGCGCGGACCAGGACGGCCATCTCGGACCAGGGGACGCCGTCCTCAAGGTGGGCGCGGCGCAGGACGTCGGCGATGCCGTCGAGTTCGGCGCCGGGCGTGGGGTAGGTGCGGACGGCGACCGAGCCCCCGTCGCGCACCGGCGTGAGTTCGCGGTGGGCGCGTACGGCGGCGGCCGGGAGCCGGGTCAGCGGCATCCGCCGGGTGAGGAGCCGGGTCGCCGCCAGCAGGGCGGCGCCGGAGCGGCGGGACGTGGTGAGGACGCGGACGCCGGCGGGGCGGCCGTCGGCGTGCCGGAAGGCCTCGGGGAAGCCGAGGATGTTGTTCACGTCGGCGCCGCGGAAGGCGTAGATGGACTGGTCGGGGTCACCGAAGGCCACCAGGTGGCGGCCGCCGCCGGCGAGCGCCTGCAGCAGCCGCACCTGCGCCGGGTCGGTGTCCTGGTACTCGTCGACGTAGACGGCCTCGTAGGCGCCGGCGAGATGCCGGGCCGCCTCGGGTCGCCCGGCCAGGAGCACCGCGCGGTGCACCAGTTCGGCGTAGTCGATGACGCCCTGGAGGTCGAGGACGTCCAGGTACTCGGCGAGGAAGCCGGCCGCCGCCGACCAGTCGGGGCGCCCGGTGCGGCCGGCGAACGCGGCCAGGGCGCGCGGGCCGAGGCCCAGCTCTCGGGTGCGGGCCAGCACGGCCCGCACCTCGTCGGCGAAGCCGCGGGTCGTCAGGGCCGCGCGCAGCTCGTCCGGCCAGCGCACCCGGGTCCGCCCCCGCCGCTCCAGTTCGGCCTCGCCCGCCAGGAGCTCGCGCACCGCCAGGTCCTGCTCGGGGCCGGACAGCAGCCGCAGCGGGTCGGCGAACAGCGCGGGGTCCTGGTGGGCGCGGACCAGGGCGTAGCAGAAGGAGTGGAAGGTGGTGGCCTGCGGCGCGGCCGCGCCGCCCATCCGGGCGGTCATGTGGTCCCGCAGTTCACCCGCGGCCTTGCGACTGAAGGTGAGGACGAGGATCCGTTCCGGGTCCGTGCCGCGCCGCACGCGTTCGGCGACGGCCTCGACCAGGGTGGTGGTCTTCCCGGTGCCGGGACCGGCCAGGACGAGCAGCGGTCCGCCGGAGTGCTCAACCACCGCGCGCTGTGCGGCGTCCAGTTCAGGGGGCGTCACCGGTTCCGGAGCGGTCCGTAGCAGCCGGTAGCCGCCGGAAGGCCCGACCGTCCCCCCGGAGCGCCGTGCGGCGGCGTCCGTCTGCCGTGTGGAGGAGGAGGTCACGTGGTTCGCCGGTTCCGTGTGCGTGCGGGTGCGTGTGCGGGGGCCTGTACCGCCGGTGGCCGGGGGAGGCCAGGTGCCGACGGTACGCCACCGGTCACCGGGGCCGCCGCGCGTCCCGTGCTTCCCGTACGGATGCGGGAGCGCCGGGGCGCGGGGCGCCGTACTCCGTCCGGACGGCCGATCGCATCAACCGGTCCCGGATGGCGGAAGCTGGATGGTGTGAGCGTGCGGTCGTCAGTCGTCCCCGCCGGGGCCGGGCGCGGGGTCCGTGCCGTCCCAGCGGGCCTCGCGCATGTCGAGGCGCGGTATGTGGCCCTTCGCGGCCCGCGGGGCCGGGCGCAGCGGGGTGCCCTCCGCGCGGTAGTGCTCCAGGGCGCGCAGCTCGTGGCCCGGCAGCAGCCCGCCGTCGGCGCGCACCACGCGCCACCACGGCACGGCCCCGCCGTACAGCGCCATGACGTGGCCCACCTGCCGGGGGCCGCCCTCCCCCAGCCACTCGGCGACGTCGCCGTACGTCATGACCCGTCCGGGCGGGATCCGCTCGGCGACGTCCAGCACGCGCTCCGCGTACGCGGGCAGTTCCGGGACGTCGTCCGGACCGTCGTCCGGGTCGTGCGCGGTGTCCTTGCTCATCCGTCACATGGTGCCCCAGGGCACCGACAGTCGCGGTCGGCGGGAGCGCGCGGGGGCGCTCGGGACGGCGAATTGCCCCCTCCTGCGCCCATGCGCGGGCCGCTCGTGCCACCATCGTCCGGGCGGTGACTGGTGATACGAGATCAAAAAGAGACAGCCGGAGAGCACGACGTGAGCGGGAACGGAGCCGCTCGCGCGGTCCCCGCTGCCTCCGAGGGCCGCGGGGACGGCACCCCGGCGACCCCGGACGAGCGAGCCGAGCAGGCCGTGTCCACGTCCGGTGACGCCCCGCGCGGTGAGACCCGTGCCACATCCGGGGCCCTGGCCGGAGTGCCGGCGGTGGTGCCCGCGCGCTCCGGGGACAACATCCCGGATGAACCCGGCACTTTGGGTGAACCCGGCATCCCCGACACCACCGATGGCCCCGGCGCCGCCGGGGAGCCCGCCACCGGCACCGCCCCGCACACCGACCCGGTGGCACGGGACGAGCCGCTGCTGCCCGCGCGCGTGCACCGGCCCGTCGACCTCATGCGCTTCCTGTTCGGGCTCCTCGGCATCGCGATCCTGCTGATGATCGCGGGCTTCGCGCACGCGACGACCTCCGGCGTGGAGCAGGACATCGCCGAGGGCGCGACGCACGCGCCCGAGCCGCTGATCACGATCGCCGGGCTGCTGGCGACCGTGGCCGTGCTGATCGTGCCCGTGGCGTTCGCCGTGGAACGGCTGATCAAACGGGACGGGCTGCGCATCGCGGACGGCGTGCTGGCCGCGGTCCTGGCGCACGGCGTGTCGCTCGCGACCGACCTGTGGGTGTCGGACGCGGCACCGGTGGCGATCCGGGACGCGCTCACCCGCGACGCGCCCGGCGGCGGGATCACCGACCCCGTCCACGGCTATCTGGCCCCGGTGATCGCCTACATGACGGCGGTCGGCATGGCCCGGCGCCCGCGCTGGCGGGTGGCGCTGTGGTTCGTGCTGGTCGTGGACTCCTTCGCGGTGCTGGTGGGCGGCTACACGACACCGTTCTCGATCATCGTGACCGTGCTCATCGGCTGGACCGTGGCGTACGGCACGCTCTACGGGGTCGGCTCGCCGAACGTCCGCCCGACCGGCCAGAACCTGATGGCGGGCCTGCGCCGGGTCGGCTTCGCCCCGCTGACGGCGGTCCGCGCGGAGGACGAGTTCCCCGACGCGCCCGACTCCGACCGGGGCCGCCGCTATCTGGTCACCCTGGAGGACGGCCCCCTGCTGGACGTCACGGTCGTGGACCGCGAACAGCAGGCGCACGGCTTCTTCTACCGTATGTGGCGCCGGCTCCAGCTGCGCGGGATCACCCAGCGGCGCAGCCTGCAGTCGCTGCGCCAGGCGCTGGAGCAGGAGGCGCTGCTCGCCTACGCCGCCATCGCCGCCGGCGCCCACGCCCCGCGGCTGATCGCCACCTCCGAGCTGGGCCCGGACGCCGTGATGCTGGTGTACGAGCACCTGGGCGGGCGCTCGCTGGACGCGCTGTCGGACGAGGAGATCACCGACGAGGTGCTGCACGGCGCCTGGGAGCAGGTGCGGTCGCTGCAGTCGCGGCGGATCGCGCACCGCAGGCTGGTCGGTGAGGCGCTGAAGATGGATCGTTCCGGCAACGTCTTCCTGACCGACCTGCGCGGCGGGGAGATCGCGGCGGGCGACATCGTGCTGCGCATGGACGTGGCGCAACTGCTCACCACCCTGGCGCTGCGCGTCGGCCCGGAGCGGTCGGTGGCCTCCGCCGTGGCCGTGCTGGGGCCCGACGCCGTCGCCGACTCCCTGCCGCTGCTGCAGCCGATCGCGCTGAGCCGCACCACCCGGGCCACGCTCAAGCAGCTCGCCCGGGAACGCGCGCAGCGCGAACGCGAGGCCGTACTCGCCGCGTCCCGGGCCGGACGGACGGACGGGGAAGCCGGTGAGGCCGGCGGCAAGGACGCCGGCAAGGAGACCAAGGAGACCAAGGCCGAGCGGCGGGCCGAGAAGAAGGCGCTCGAGGACGCGCTGGACGGCGCCCGCGAGGAGGATCTGCTCACCCGGATCCGCCACCAAGTGCTGCTCATCCGCCCGCAGGCCCCGGTGGAGCCCGTAAGGCTGGAGCGGGTGCGGCCGCGCACGCTGATCAGCATCATCGCGGGCGCCTTCGCGGCGTACTTCCTGCTCTCCCAGATCAGCAGCATCGACCCGGCGACGCTGCTGGCGGAGGCGAACTGGATCTGGGTGATCGTGGCCGTGCTGGCCTCCGCGCTCAGCTATGTCGCGGCGGCGATGGCGCTGTCCGGCTTCGTGCCGGAGAAGCTGTCCTTCGTCCGCACCACGCTGGCCCAGGTCGCCGGCTCCTTCGTGAAGCTGGTGGCCCCCGCGGCCATCGGCGGTGTGGCGCTCAACACGCGCTACCTGCAGAAGTCCGGCGTGCGCCCCGGGCTCGCGGTGGCGAGCGTGGGGGCCTCACAGCTGGTCGGCCTCGGCTCGCACATCAGCCTGCTGCTGGTGTTCGGCTACATCACCGGCACCGAGAAGACGCCGTCCCTGTCGCCGTCCCGGACGGTGATGGCGGGTCTGCTGACGGCCGGTGTGCTCTTCCTGGTGGTCACCGCCGTCCCGCCGCTGCGGCGTTTCGTCTCCACGCGGGTGCGGGCGCTGTTCGCCGGGGTGGTGCCGCGCATGCTGGACGTGCTGCAACAGCCGATGAAGCTCACCACGGGCATCGGCGGCACGCTGCTGCTGACCCTCGCCTTCGTGCTGTGCCTGGACGCGAGCATCCGGACCTTCCACGGCGAGGTGAACTTCGCGACGATCGCGGTGATCTTCCTCGCGGGCAACGCGCTGGGCTCGGCCGCCCCCACCCCGGGCGGACTGGGCGCGGTCGAGGGCGCGCTCATCGCCGGTCTGACCACCATCGGCCACCTGGACTCGGCGACGGCCACCTCCGCGGTGCTGCTGTTCCGGGTGCTGACCTTCTGGCTGCCGGTGCTGCCCGGCTGGCTGGCCTTCACCCAGCTCACCAGGCGGCAGGCGCTGTGACGCGGACCCACTGACAGCAGATGTCAGTGGGCCGCGCCTACGGTCCCCGGTCATGGACACCACGCACATCGTCGAACTGCGGCAGTACACCCTGCACCCCGGCGCCCGGGACACCCTGGTCGAGCTGTTCGAGCGCGAGTTCGTCACCGGTCAGGAGGCCGCCGGGATCCGGGTCGGCGGCCGTTTCACCGACCTGGACGACCCGGACCGCTTCGTGTGGATGCGCGCCTTCCCCGACATGGCGGCCAGGACCCGCGCCCTGCACGCCTTCTACGACGGCCCCGTCTGGCGGGCGCACCGCGAGGAGGCCAACGCGACCATGGTCGACTCCGACGACGTCCTGCTGTTGCGCGGCCCCGGTTACCGCGTGCCGGACGACGCCGGGCTGGTCGTGGCGACCGTCTGCCACCCCGCCGACCCCGCCGGCTTCGCGCCCCCGGCGTCCGCCCGCGCCGTGCACCGCACCGAGCACGCGGCCAACGGCTTCCCGGCGCTGCCCGTGCGCACCGGCGAGGACGTCGTGGTCTGGTTCGCCGCCTTCACGGAGGCCGGCGAGGGTCCCGAGGAGCCCGTACCGCCCTCCGGCTCGGAGCGGCGCTTGCTGCGGCCGCCGCAGCGGCTGCGGCTGGCCCCGGTGCGCGTTCCGGGGCCTCAGCGCAGGACGTCGCCGAGGTCGTAGCCGACCGGCTCCTCCAGCTGCGCGTAGGTGCAGCCGGCCGGGTCGCGGTCGGGCCGCCAGCGGCGGAACCGGACGGTGTGCCGGAAGCGGTCGCCCTGCATGTGGTCGTACGCGACCTCCAGGACACGCTCGGGCCGCAGCGGGATCCAGGACAGCTCCTTCCCGGCGCTCCAGCGGCTCTGCGCCCCGGGCATGCGGCCGCCCGGCTCTGCCTCGGCCCAGTCGGCCCAGGGGTGGCCCTCGGCGGAGTCCATGCGCAGCGGCTCCAGTTCGGCGACCAGTTCCTCGCGGCGGCGCATGGAGAAGGAGGCGCAGACGCCGACGTGCTGGAGGCGGCCGGCGGCGTCGTGCAGGCCGAGCAGGAGGGAACCGACGACGGGACCGGACTTGTGCCGGCGGAAGCCGGCGAGCACGCAGTCGGCGGTGCGCTCGTGCTTCACCTTGACCATGACGCGTTCGTCGGGGCGGTAGCCGACGTCGGTGGGCTTGGCGACGACGCCGTCCAGTCCCGCGCCCTCGTACTGCTCGAACCACCGCCGGGCGAGTTCGATGTCGGTGGTGGCGGGGGCGACATGGACCGGGGCCCGTGCCGGGCCGAGCGCGTCGACCAGGGCCTGGCGGCGCCAGGTCTGCGGGTCCGCCATCAGGGAGCGGTCGCCGAGCGCCAGCAGGTCGAAGGCGACGAGGGAGGCGGGGGTGCGTTCGGCGAGCTGCCGCACCCGGGAGTCGGCGGGGTGGATGCGTTCCAGCAGGGCGTCGAAGTCCAGCCGGCCCTCGCGGGCGATGACGATCTCCCCGTCGACGACGACGCGCGGCGGGAGCTCGGCGCGGACCGCCTCGACGACCTCCGGGAAGTAGCGGGTCAGGGGCTTGCCGGTGCGGCTGCCGATCTCCACCTCGGCGCCGTCCCGGAAGACGATGGCGCGGAACCCGTCCCACTTGCCCTCGTACAGCATGCCGGGCGGGATCTCGGCGGCGGACTTGGCGAGCATCGGCTTCACGGGCGGCATCACCGGCAGGTCCATGCCGCGATTGTCCGCCCGACGGGCGCGGCCCGCCCGTCGGGCCTACCGTGTCGGGGACGGGAGAGGCGGTGACGGCATGGCAGAGGCGGTCGAGCTGACCGTCGGCGAGCGGACGGTCCGGATCTCGAACCCGGGGAAGGTGTACTTCCCGGAACCGGGCTTCACCAAGCTGGACGTGGCCCGCTACTACCTCGCGGTCGGTGACGGCGTCCTGCGGGCGCTGCGCGACCGGCCGACGACGATGGAGCGTTACCCTGACGGGGTCGCGGGCGAGTCGTTCTTCCAGAAGCGCGCGCCGGGGAACACCCCGGACTGGATCCCCACCGCCCGCATCCGCTTCCCCTCCGGCCGCCACGCCGACGAGATCTGCCCGACCGAGGCGGCCGCGGTCGTCTGGGGAGCCAACCTCGGCTGCCTCACCTTCCACCCCTGGCCGGTCCGGCGCGGCGACCTCGACCACCCCGACGAGCTGCGCATCGACCTCGACCCGCAGCCCGGCACCGACTTCGCCGACGCGGTGCGCGTCGCCGGCGAACTGCGCGGGCTGCTGGAGGAACTGGGCCTGCGCGGCTGGCCCAAGACCTCCGGCGGGCGGGGCCTGCACGTCTTCGTCCCCATCGAGCCCGCGTGGACGTTCACCGTGGTGCGGCGGGCCGCCATCGCCATCGCCCGCGAGATGGAACGGCGGATGCCCGGCCAGGTCACCAGCGCCTGGTGGAAGGAGGAGCGCGGCGAGAAGATCTTCGTCGACTACAACCAGACCGCGCGCGACCGCACCATCGCCTCCGCCTACTCCGTACGGCCCGGGCGGCACGCCCCGGTGTCCGCGCCGCTGCGCTGGGAGGAGGTGCCGCAGGTGCACCCGCGGGACTTCGACCTGGCCACCATGCCCGCACGGTACGCGGAGCTGGGCGACGTGCACGCCGGCATGGAGGAGCACGCCTTCCGCCTGGACGCCGTCCTGGAGCTGGCCGAGCGCGACGAACACGACCGCGGGCTGGGCGACATGCCGTACCCGCCGGACCACCCCAAGATGCCCGGGGAGCCGCCGCGGGTGCAGCCCAGCCGGGCCAGGGACAAGCCGGGCCCCGCCGGGAGCGAGGTCTGACGGTACGGCACGCCCCCTTCCCACGGCGGTCGTCGCTGACGCATCATCAGGCGCATGCCCGCGCCTCGACCCGTGCCCCCGGACGAGTACCCGGTCCATCGGACCGCCCGTTCCACGCGCCACGTCGCGACCGGTGACCGCGACGCCCACGACTGCCCGCTCGCCGGGGCCGGCTACCCGGCTGCCCCCGACTGGCAGCACGGCCGGTGGAAGGGCCGGGGCCGGCTCGGCCGCCGTGCGTATGACCTGACGGATCCGGCGGTCATGGCGCCCGCCGCGTACGGAGTCACCGGCCACGCCGCGCGTTTCGCCTGGGACGGCCGGGTCGGCTACGGCATCTTTGAGCACGGCGGTTTCGGCCGCCACACCCCCAGCGGCTTCACCGGTCAGGAGGCCATGTGACAACGGTGCGCACCACCACCCGCGATCCCCGGCTGCTGCGCAGCCGCCTCGACCAGTGGCTGGCCGCGAAGCACCCCGGCGCCCACAGCCGCGGCGTGCACCTCCCCTCCACGAACGGCCTGTCCAGCGAGACCGTCCTGTTCGACCTGGCCGTCCCCCACCCGGCGGGCACCGCGCGCCAGCGCATCCGCCCCTGCGTGCTGCGGCTGGCCGGCGATCCCGACGCGTACACCGTCTTCCCGACGTACGACATGGCCGCGCAGTACCGCGTCATCCGGACAGTGGCCGCCCGCACCCGCGTCCCCGTGCCCGAGCTGCTGTGGCTGGAGCCCGACCCGGGGCCGCTCGGCGCGCCCTTCTTCGTCATGGAGCGCGTCCCGGGACGCGTCCCGCCGGACGTCATGCCCTACACCCACGGCGGCAACTGGCTCTTCGATGCCTCCGAGGAGGACCGGGCGCGGCTGGAGCGTTCGACGGTGCGCGTCCTCGCCGAACTCCACACCGTTCCCGGCGAGGGGACACTGCGCGCGCACGTCGACGCCCAGCGCGCCTACTACGAGTGGGTCGTCGACAAGGCGCCCCGCTCCCCTGTCATCGAGCGCGCCTTCGCCTGGCTGGAGAAGCACTGGCCCACCGACCCCGGGCCGTCCGTGCTCAGCTGGGGCGACGCCCGGATCGGGAACATCGTCTACGACGCCGACTTCAGCCCCGTGGCCGTCCTCGGCTGGGAGATGGCCTCCTCCGGCCCCCGTGAACTCGACCTGGCCTGGCTGGTGCACCTGCACCGCTTCTTCCAGGACCTCACCGTCGCCGCCGGCTTCCCCGGCATGCCCGGCTTCCTCGACCGCGACCGCGTCGCCGCGACCTATGCGGAGCTCACCGGGCACACCCCGCGCGACCTCGGCTTCCACCTCGCCTACGCCGCGCTGCGGCACGCGGTCGTGATGCTGCGGATCGGCCACCGCCAGGTCCACTTCGGGGAGCGCGAGATGCCGGCCGACGCGGACGCGCTGATCCCGCACCGGGACACGCTGGAGGCGATGGTGGAGGGCCGCGACCGCTGACCCCCCATGACCACGCCAGAACCTCACGTTCCGTGACGGCGAGATGTCCGGGGCGCCCGCAGCGGTGCTCCGGACGGCCCGCCGCCCGCCCGGGCACTCCCCACGACCTGCGGACGGACGCCATCCGTGCCACCCTGACGGGGGAATGGACTGATGATAATCACCCTTTTGTCATGTCGTGCACTGCTGTGTCCGGGTACGGACTGCGACCCTCGGTCGGGAGGGGTCCCGCGCCGTCGTGAGGAGTACGCATGCACCAGCACCTCGCCCGTACCGCCGCGGCCGCCGCCCTCCTGGGAGCCTCCGCGTTGGTCACGATGCCGGCCCACGCGGCCCCCGCGGCCCCCTCCTCCCCCACGGTCTTCGCCCACCGGGGCGCCTCCACCGAGGCCCCCGAGAACACCCTGGCGGCCGTGCGCCGGGCCCACGAGCAGCACATCAAGTGGATCGAGAACGACGTCCAGCGCACCAAGGACGGGGCCCTGGTCGTGATCCACGACTCGACGCTGAACCGCACGACCGACGTCGAGCAGGTCTTCCCGGACCGCGCCCCCTGGCGCGTCGCCGACTTCACCCTCGCCGAGATCCGCCGGCTCGACGCCGGCAGCTGGTTCGCCCCCCGTTTCCGCGGCGAGCGCGTCCCCACCCTCCAGGAGTACCTGGCCCTCCTCGACCGCGACCAGCAGGGCCTGCTGCTGGAGCTCAAGCAGCCCGAGCTGTACCCCGGCATCGAGAAGCAGACCGTCGACGCCCTCCAGAAGGCCGGCTGGCTCGACCAGGCGCACCTCAACGGCCGCCTGGTCGTCCAGAGCTTCAGCGCCGACGCCCTGCGCCGCACCCACGAGCTGCGCCCGGCCATCGAGACCGGTTTCCTGGGCAGCCCGCCCGTCTCCCGCCTGAAGGAGTACGCGGCCTTCGCCGACCAGATCAACCCGGACGAGAAGGACGTCACCTACGCCTACGTGCAGGCGGTGCACAGCCAGAAGGGCCCCGACGGCAAGCCGCTGCGCGTGAACGCGTGGACGGTCGACGACCTCACCACCGCCGTCCGCATGGCGGCCCTCGGCGCCGACGGCATCATCACCAACCGCCCGGACGTCATCCGTAACGGCGTGGAGTGACCCGGACGGGTGCGTGTGCGGCCCGTTGAACCGCTCGGCCGAACGCGACGTATCAGTCACCGTGGGTGGCACCGCGTCGCCGACACCGCAGGAAAGGGCCCAGCGATCCCCGTGGAATCGAGCCGTACCGTCAGCAGCGACCGCGCAGCGCACCGCCGGCGGGAGGTGCCGGGCCTCGAGGGACTGCGCGGCCTGGCCGCACTGTACGTACTGCTGTTCCACTGCTGGCTCTACACGTTCCCGGGGTATCCCGACAGTTCGGCCCCCTGGTGGCTGGACGGGCTCATGTACGGCCGTCTCGCCGTCGTCTTCTTCCTGGTGCTGTCCGGGTTCTCCCTGGCCATCCCCGCGGCGCGGCACGGCTGGCGGCTGGGCGGCGCCGGCCGTTTCCTGCGCCGCCGGGCCTGGCGCATCCTTCCCCCGTACTGGGCGGCCCTCGCGATGAGCCTGGTCATCGCCTCGTTCGTGGTGCCGGCCTCGCACTTCGGGCCACCCACCGGCGCGACGGTCGTGGTGTACGGGCTCGTCGCCCAGGACGTGTTCACCGCGCCGACACCGAACGGCACGTTCTGGTCGATCGGCGTGGAGGCGGAGCTCTACCTCCTCTTCCCGCTCCTCCTGCTCGTCCGGCGCCGGCTGGGCGCCGTCGTGCTGCTCGCCGGCGTGACACTGCCGGTCGTCGCTCACGGCCTGACGGCGCCGGGCGCGACCCCGGTGGAGGGGAACAACTGGCTCACCCCGCATCTGGCCCCGGTGTTCGCCGCCGGCCTGGCGGGCGCGGGGATCGTCGTCGCCCCCGCCCGGGTCCGGCGCCTGCCGTGGCACTGGTTCGCCGTTCTGGCCGCCGTGCCGGTCGCGGCGCTCGCCGCCGTCAAGGGCCCGGTCTGGACGGCGGACCACTACTTCTGGGTGGACCTGGCCGTCGCGCCCGCCATGACGATGCTCATCTCCGCGGTCGCCACCGGAAGACCCGCCTTGCCGCTGCGACTGCTGACCGCGCGTCCGGTCCGCGGACTCGGCGGCTTCTCGTACAGCCTCTACCTCGTCCACCTGCCGGTCGTGATGACCGTCATCCGGCGCGTCGCCCCGCGGTTCGTCTCCCCGGGGCTGCCCACGTTCTGGTTCACCCTCGTGCTGGCGTTGCCCGCCTCGGTGCTGGGGGCGTGGCTGTTCGCCCGG
Source organism: Actinacidiphila sp. bgisy160 (assembly GCF_057707815.1). NCBI lineage: Bacteria > Bacillati > Actinomycetota > Actinomycetes > Kitasatosporales > Streptomycetaceae > Actinacidiphila > Actinacidiphila sp. bgisy160. The sequence goes on along the minus strand of NZ_JBYIQW010000006.1, from coordinate 122,427 downwards.
ATCTTCGAGGCGCCCTTCAAGCGGAACCGCTCCTGGAAGTCCTTGCTCGCGCCCGGCCGTTCCCGGATCGCGGGCCCGGCCCGGCCCGGGCCCGCCGAGACCACACCGGCGGGTCCGTGACGTCCGGCCCCCGGCAACGGCGAAGGCCCACGGCGTCCGAACCGGGTCGGCGCCGTGGGCCTTCGTTCGCACAGGTCAGTAGACCGGCTTGTCCGGCTCGATCGTGTTGACCCAGCCGATGACGCCGCCGCCGACATGGACCGCGTCGGAGAAGCCCGCGGACTTCAGGACGGCGAGGACCTCGGCGGAGCGGACACCGGTCTTGCAGTGCAGGACGATCTTCTTGTCCTGCGGGAGGTCCTGGAGGGCGTCGCCCATGAGGAACTCGTTCTTGGGGACCAGACGCGCGCCCGGGATGGAGACGATCTCGTACTCGTTGGGCTCGCGGACGTCGATGATGTCGATGTTCTCGCCGTCGTCGATCCACTCCTTGAGCTGCTTGGGAGTGATCGTCGACCCCATCGCCGCCTCCTGCGCCTCCTCGGAGACGACGCCGCAGAAGGCCTCGTAGTCGATGAGTTCGGTGACGGTCGGGTTCTCACCGCAGACCGCGCAGTCCGGGTCCTTGCGGACCTTGACCTGGCGGTACTGCATCTCCAGGGCGTCGTAGATCATCAGCCGGCCGACCAGCGGCTCGCCGGTGCCGGTGAGGACCTTGATCGCCTCGGTGACCTGGATGGAGCCGATGGACGCGCACAGCACGCCCAGGACGCCGCCCTCGGCGCAGGAGGGGACCATGCCCGGCGGCGGGGGCTCGGGGTAGAGGCAGCGGTAGCAGGGGCCGTGCTCGGACCAGAAGACCGACGCCTGGCCGTCGAAACGGTAGATGGAGCCCCATACGTACGGCTTGTTCAGCAGCACGCACGCGTCGTTGACCAGGTAGCGGGTCGCGAAGTTGTCCGTGCCGTCGACGATCAGGTCGTACTGGCTGAAGATGTCCATCACGTTGTCGGCCTCGAGCCGCTCCTCGTGAAGGACCACGTCGACGTAGGGGTTGATGCCCTTGACGCTGTCGCGGGCGGACTCCGCCTTGGAGCGGCCGATGTCCGCCTGGCTGTGGATGATCTGGCGCTGCAGGTTGGACTCGTCGACCTCGTCGAACTCCACGATGCCGAGCGTGCCCACACCGGCGGCGGCCAGGTACATCAGGGCGGGCGAGCCGAGACCGCCGGCGCCCACACAGAGCACCTTCGCGTTCTTCAGCCGCTTCTGCCCGTCCATCCCCACATCGGGGATGATCAGGTGGCGGGAGTACCTGCGGACCTCGTCGACGGTGAGCTCGGCGGCCGGCTCGACCAGGGGTGGCAGCGACACGGGGACTCCGTTTGTCGATCGATCACTACGGTTGTTCTTCCCGTAACACTGCCACGCCCTTCTTCATTCCGAGACCGCCGTCCCGAGGGGCGAGACGGTTCTTGGTCACATGCTGGGCGGCGGCTGACGCCGCAGCATGCGCGACGCCTCGTCCCAGTAACCCGGCAGGCCGTCCCAGGCCGCGTGGTCGGTGCGGTCGGTGAAGTAGACGGTCGCCGCACCCTGCCAGCGGGCGATCCGCATGGCGTTCTCCAGGTGTGGTGCGGGAACGCCGTGCACCAGGTGACAGAAGCGCTCCGGCGGGTACGCGGCCGTCCACTCCGGGGCCTCCGACCAGCGGTACTGCGTCCACGGCCCGGCGAAGGTCACCAGCTGGTCGGCGACCTCGGCATAGCCCTCGTACGGGTGGCAGCCGTGACCGAGCACCACGTGCCCGGTGCTGCCGCCCGCCACGCTCAGCAGTGCGCGCAGGGTGGTGATCACCCGCCGGCAGTCGGACAGCTCCGAACTCGTGGTCGGGGCACGGTCGAGGTAGAAGCCGTCGACCCGGTACCAGTCGAGGAAGCGGTGCGCGTCGGCGACCAGTTGGCCGAAGGGCCGCGCCCCGTGCCGGGTGTCCAGGTAGCCGAGCACGGGCACGGCCGCGTCGCGCAGCCGGGCGCACGCCTCGATGCAGAGCGGGTCGATCCGGGCGCCGGGGCCGCGCGCCACGTTGAGCACCACCCAGTGCACCGGGGCCTGCGGGCGGGCCAGTTCGGCCCACTCGCCCGGGGCGACCAGCGGGTGCGCGTACGCGGGGACCCCGAAGCCCAGTCCGTCACAGCGGTCGATCGGCCTGCGCAGGCCGCTCGGTGTCACACGCGGCATGCCGCCTCCATCCAGACGTCGGCCAGGGATTCCTCAAGAGCGATGCGCGGGCGCCACCCCAGGCGGTCGCGGGCGGTGCGGACGTCGGCCTGCTGCCAGGCCCCGCAGCCGTCCGGGTAGTGGGGGTGCCCGCTGCCGTTCACCATCAGGTGCGGGTCCTCGACCTCGTGGAGGGCGCCGGCGTAGCCCGCGGCGTTGGCCAGGACCGCGGCCACCTCGCGCAGCGGCACTGCGCGGCCCGTGCCGATGTTGACCAGGCCCTGGGCGGCGGAGAGCGAGGCCGCGTGCACGGCGCGGGCCACGTCGCGCACGTCCACGAAGTCCCGCTGCACACCGAGGCCGGTCAGTTTCAGCTCGCCGTCGCCGGTCTGCATGGCCCGGCGCATCGCCTCCGCGAGCCGCCCGATCGGCGAGGCGGTGGGCGTGCCCGGCCCGACCGGGGTGAAGACCCGCAGCACGACGGCGTCGAGCCCGGAGCCGAGCACCAGTTCCGTCCCGGCGAGTTTGCTGACCCCGTACGGGCCGCCCGGCCGGGGCACGGCGTCCTCGGCCGTCGAGGAGCCCACGGGCGAGGGCCCGTACTCCGCGGCGCAACCCACCTGGACCAGCCGGGCCGAGGTGGCGCTGCGGCGCATGGCCTCGCACACGGAGGCGACGGCGATCGTGTTGTGCCGGGTGAGTTCGCGTGCCCCGCCGCGTGTGGCGCCCGCGCAGTTGACGACGACCCCGGGGTGGACGGCGTCCATGAAGCGCGCCAGTGCGCCGGGGCTGCCGGACGACAGGTCGAAGCGCACGTCGGCGTCGTCGCTGCGGCCGAGCGCGGTCAGCTGCACCGCGGGGTCGGCCAGCAGTCGCTCGGCCACGTGGCGGCCGACGAATCCGTTGGCGCCCAGGAGGAGGACTCTCATAGCGAGCGCCTCCGCTGCGCGTGCCGTGGCCGGGGGTGCGGGTGGGTCATCGTGGGTCGCTCCTTGGCTTCTTCTTCGGAACTGCGGGGTGTGCCGGGCCGACCCGGCCGCCGCCCGCTCATCGCGGCGCCGCCGCGGCCGTGTGCGCCGAGGCGCGCGAGAGCGTGGTCAGGGCGTGGGCCGCCAGCGCCAGGGCGGCGGCCGCACAGGCCAGGGCGGGGACGGCCGCCGGCGGCAGGGGGAACCGGTCCAGCAGGGCGGTGGCGAGGGCCACGGCCTCGGTGGCGCAGGCGAGCCCGGTGCCGATGGCGGCCGGGTCGGGGTGGCCGTGCACCGCGAGCAGGCGGGCGGTGAACAGCAGCAGCGCGAGCGCCGCGGGCGCGGCCAGTGCGGCGGCCGTGAACGAGGCGCCTGTCACCGCGCGGGCGGCGCACAGCAGCACGAGTACGCAGGCGAGGAAGAGCGCGAGCGTGCCCGCCAGCAGCGGCCGCACGGCGCCGCCGAACTCCTCCAGGGTGCGGCTGTGCAGCAGATGCCCGCGGGAACGCACCGCGAAGCGGTGGGCGCACCAGACGGCCGGTGCGAGGGAGAGCGCGAGCGCGGTCAGCTCCGCGGCGTCCGCGGCGGGCAGAACACCCCCGGCGAAGCCGTCGACGGCGCGCGGCCCGAACAGCCCGAACCCCACCAGCCAGCAGCTCCACACCACGCCGCCAGGGCCCGTGCCGTACGGCGCCCGCAGCGGTCCGCGGCGCAGGGCGGCGAGCAGCGCGAGCAGGAGCAGCGGCACGGCCACGGCGACGACGGTGACCGGTGGCAGCACGCGCAGCGCCCCGCTCGCGGCGGCGCAGACGGCGCCCGGGGCGAGGGTGAGCAGCAGGCCGGGGCGGTCCACGGGCAGACCCGTGGCCGGCGGGGCGATGGCGCGGGGCACCCGGGCGTAGAGCTCCTCGGCGAGGGTGAAGACGTCGCGGTGCCGGAAGCCCCCCGCGACGCGGTCGGTGACGCCCTGCGCCTCCAGTCCCGCCACGATCTCCAGCGGGTCCACCGCCTCGGCGCACAACTCCTGGTGACGGTGCATCAGAGCCCGGACGGGGTCGGCGGGGCCGCGTTTGCGGGGGCCGCTCCTACGGGCGCCGGCTTCGGTCTCCTGCACGTCGCTCATGTGCGCTCCCGCCTCTCGGCTCCGGCGTACGCGGGCTCGCGCGCGGCGAGCGCCCAGGCCGGCGCGGCCGTCCAGCGGCCGGGGACGTGGGATTCGGCGGGCCTTCCGAAGGGGACGGGGATGCCGTCGGGATCGCGCAGCGGGGCGTGCCGGCCGGGCGCGTGGGCGACCAGGTCGAGGTAGATCTCGCGGAACGCCGCCAGGTTCCGCTCGACGGTGAAGAGCTCCAGGGCGCGTTCGCGGGCGGCGGCGCCGAGCCGCTGCCGGCGTTCGGGGTCGCACAGCAGGGCGACGCAGGCCTCGGCGAGCGCCTTCGGGTTGCGCGGCGGCACGACCAGACCGGTCCCGCCGATGACCTCCCGTACGGCGCCGACGTCCGTCGAGACGGTCGCCCGGCCGCAGAACATGGCCTCGACCAGGGTGACCGGGAATCCCTCGACGACGCTGGAGAGGACCACCACGTCCCCGGCCGCGTACGCGTCGGGCAGCGCCGGGGCGCCCGGCGAGCCGAGCTCCTCGAAGGTGACCGGGTTCTCCCCCGCGGTGACGGCGTCGGCCGCCTCGTCGGGGAAGAGCTGCGCCGCCAGGGAACGGCACTGCTCCAGGTACGCGGGGTCACCCTCACCGGCGAGGACGACGCGCAGCCGTGCTCCGGGCTCCTTCTTGCGCACCTCCCCGAAGGCGTGCAGCAGCCCGACCAGGTCCTTGCCCGGGTCGGCCCGGCCGACCCACACCAGCGCCGGGTCGTCGCCCTCGGCATCGGCCGGGGGCTCGGGCACGGACCCCTGGTAGCCGGGGTAGACCGTACGGACGCGGTCCCGGTGCGCGCCGCAGTGCTCCTGCCAGCGGCGCGCGTGGGCGTTGCCCGGGGTCACGAGGGCGGCCAGGCGGTACGCCTCGCCGGCGAGGTGGCGGTGGAAGGCGGCGAGCAGGGCGCGTACGGGGGCGGACACGCCCGCGGCGCGGTGCAGCAGCAGGGTCTCGCGCAGCCGCACGCCGTACTCGGTCACCAGCAGCGGTGTGCCGAAGAACCGTTTGGCCAGGAGGGCGGGCAGCAACGCGGTGCCGCCCGTCACGGCGTGGCAGAGGTCGGAGGTGGCGAGGGCGTCGCCGAAATCGTCGTACCAGGGCGCGGAGAGCGGCCGCAGCACGCGCTCCAACTGATCGGCGGCGAGCAGGAGGTCGCCCACGCCGGCCTCCCCGGCCACGGGTCGCGCGCCGGGCGCCCGGCAGACCTCCTCCAGCACGCGCACCGCGTGCTCGGAGCGCAGCAGCGCCGGGACGCCGCCGTCCTCGCGGGCGAGTTCGGCGAGGCCGTACAGCGCGGAGGCGAAACGGTCCTCCGCACCATTGGCCCCGGCGTCCCCCGCCAGCACCCCGACGAGGTCCCGGTACCGCTCCAGCGCCTGCGCCCGCCGTCGGCGGGCCTTGCCGGGCCCGGCCCCGGGCCCTGGCCCCTGGCCCCACAACGGCAGCGTGCGTACGTGCCGTACCTGGGGCGGCAACGGCAGCATCCCCGCCGCCTCGGCCCGTTCGCTCCGGCCGAGCGCGTACACCGCGAACTCGTGCCCGGTGAGCCCGCGCACGAGCCGGTCGACCCAGGCGCCCCCCTCACCCCGGGCGTACGGATAACCACCCTCCGCGAGTAATGCGATACGCACGTCTGCCCCCTCTCGGCACCGGTCTGTTCGGGCGCGATGACCGTATTCCGGCGAAGTGGGGGCACGACGGACGGTTGTCCGCCGTGCCACCGAAAGGGGTGAAGAGACGTGACTTTCCCCGGCGTTGCGCGTTGGGACCGAGTAGACGTTCGCCGGATGGTCCCCAAGGGAACGGAGCGCGTCCGCGCGGCCGTGGACGTGCACGGCGTCGAGCTGTGGCCCGAGCCGGAGGACGCCGCCTGACCTCGCGCGAGGCGGGGCACAGGGGTGCGCCCGTCCGACCGGGCCGGGCGCGCCCCGGCCGCCTCAGGCAGTGGCCGCCAGGGCGCCGCGGGCGGCGCGGCGGGCGGCGGCTTCCTCCGGGTCGAGCACCGGGACCGCCGCGAGCAGCCCCTTGGTGTACTCGTGCTCCGGCGCCTCGTAGACCTGCCCGGCGGGCCCGTACTCCACGACCCGGCCCGCCCGCATCACCGCGACGTTGTCGCTGACCTGGCGCACCACGGCCAGGTCGTGGGCGATGAAGACCAGCGCGAGTCCCAGTTCCCGCTGCAGGTCGCCCAGCAGCGCGATGACCTGGGCCTGCGTCGTGACGTCGAGTGCGGACACCGGCTCGTCGCAGACGATCAGCCGCGGCTCGGGCGCCAGCGCCCGGGCGATGCCGACCCGCTGGCGCTGTCCGCCGCTGAACTCGTGCGGGTAGCGGTGGTACCAGCCGGGGTCGAGCCCGACCCGTTCCAGCAGTTCCCGCACCCGGGCGACGATCGCGGCGTCGTCGAGCACCCCGGCCGTGCGCAGCGGGTCCGCGATGGACTCGCCGATGCTGCGTCGCGGGTTGAGCGAGGACACCGGGTCCTGGAACACCATCTGCAGCCCCGGCGCGCCGGGGCGCGCGCCCGGCCGCCGCAGCTCGCCGCCCGTGGGCTCCAGCAGCCCCACGAGCATCCGCCCCAGCGTGGTCTTGCCGCTGCCGCTCTCCCCGACGACGCCGAGCGTCTCGCCCGCGCGCACGGTCAGCGAGACGCCGTCGACCGCCGCGACCTTGGCGCCGCGCCGGCCGAACTCGCGCCGCACGTCGACGGCTTCGAGCAGCACCTCGCCCGCGGCGGCGGCACGCGGCTTCGCCGTCCCCACCCGCGGGACGGCGGCCACCAGGTCCCGCGTGTACGTCTGCCGGGGCGCGCCCAGCACGCTGCCGACCGGTCCGCGCTCCACGGCGCGGCCGTCCTTCATCACCAGCACCTCCTCGACGCTCCCGGCCACCACGCCCAGGTCGTGGGTGACCAGCAGCAGCCCCATCCCGGTCTCCTGCCGCAGGTCGCCGAGCAGGTCGAGGATCTGGGCCTGGACGGTGACGTCCAGCGCCGTCGTCGGTTCGTCCGCGACGAGCAGCCGCGGTTCGCAGGCGAGCGCCATGGCGATGAGCGCCCGCTGGCGCATGCCGCCGCTGAACTCGTGCGGCCGCAGGCGGGCCCGTCGCGGGGCGTCGGCGATGCCGACCCGGTCGAGTACCGCGACCGCCCGCTCGCGGGCCGCCCGCCGGGACGCCTGCGGGTGGTGCACCCGGTACACCTCGGCGATCTGGTCGCCGATCGCGTAGTAGGGGTCGAGCGAGGACAGCGGGTCCTGGAACACCATCGCCGCCAGCCCGCCGCGCAGCCCGCGCAGTTCCTTCTCCCCCGCGGTCAGGACGTCGACGCCGGCCACGCGCACCGAGCCGCCGATCCGCGCGCCGCTGCCGCGGTGCAGTCCCAGCAGGGTGAAGGCGGTGGCGCTCTTGCCGCTGCCGGACTCGCCGACGATGCCGAGCGCCCCGCCCCGCGCCACGGAGAAGGAGAGCCCGTCCACGGCGCGGACGGTGCCCGTGCCGGTGGGGAAGTCGATCGTGAGGTCCTCGACCTCGATCAGCGGTGACGTCATGCCAGCACCACCCGTCGGTCGGCCACCGCGTACAGGACGTCCGCGAGGGCGTTGGCGAGGACCACGAAGAAGCCGGTGACGAGCACGAGCCCGACGACGACCGGCAGGTCCTCGGTCTTCACCGCGTCCACCAGGCTCTTGCCGAGCCCGGGGATGCCGAAGAGCGACTCGGTGAGCACCGCACCGCCGAACATCGTCCCCAGGTCCAGCGCGGTCAGCGCGATGACCGGCGGCAGGGCGCCGCGCAGCGCGTGCCGGCCGACGATGGACCGCTCGCTGACGCCGTAGGCACGGAAGGTGCGCACGTGGTCCTCGGAGAGCGTGTCCAGCATCGAGCTGCGGGTGAGCCGGGAGTACTTGGCGCTCTCCAGGATGGCGAGGGCGAGCCAGGGCAGCACCAGGTTCCACGCCCACTGCTCGGGGTCCTCGGTCAGCGGGACGTAGGACGGGAAGGGCAGCCAGCCCAGCACCGAGACGAACAGCAGCATCAGCAGGATGCCGATGATGAAGACGGGCACGGCGTTGCCGGCGAGGGTGAGCGCGGTCAGCAGGCGCTCGGTGAGCCCGCCGTGGCGCAGCGCCGAGAGCACGCCGGTACCGACGCCGATGACCAGCCACAGCACCATCGCGCCCAGGGAGAGCGAGGCGGTGGCCGGCAGGCGCTGCGCGAGCAGCGCGGTGACCTGCTCGCCGCTCTGGTACGAGAAACCCAGGCACGGGGCGCCGCAGTGCTCGGTGCCGACGCCGGTGCTGATGTCGGAACCGGCGAACAGGCCGTGCAGGAAGTGCGCGTACTGCGCGAAGGCGGGGTCGTCGAGGCCGAGCTGGGTGCGGACCTGGGCGACCTGGTCCGGGGTGCACTTGGGCCCGCAGGCCAGTTGTGCCGGGTCGCCGGGCAGGACGTAGAAGAGCGCGTAGACCGCGACGCTGAGCACGAGCAGGACCAGCGCGGCCGCGAGCAGCCGGCGGAGGGCGAAACGGGCGAGGAGCGTCACGACCGCGCCTCCTTCCGGCGGCGCACCACGGCCCGCAGGCGACTGCCCGCCCGCGGGTCGAGGGCGGTGCGCACCCCGTCGCCGAGCGCGGTGAAGGCGAGGACGGTGACGAAGATCAGGCCTGCGGGCAGCAGCACGTACGTCGGATCGGCCTGGTACCAGGTGGTCGCGGAGGAGAGCATCTGACCCCAGGAGGGCGTGGGGGGCTTGACGCCGATGCCGAGGAAGGACAGTCCGGCCTCCGAGGCGATGTTGGAGGGCACCAGCAGCGCGCTGTACGTCACCACGGGCGCGGCCAGCGACGGCAGCAGTTCGCGGCGGGCGATCCGCCACCAGCCGGCGCCGCCGAGCCGGGCGGCGGCGACGTAGTCGAGGGACTTCAGGCTCAGCGTCTGGGCCCGGACGATACGGGAGGTGCCGCCCCAGCCCAGCAGGCCGAGGACGAGGACCAGCAGCACCGGACGGGGGAAGCCGGCCGGCACGATCGCCAGCAGGGCGATGGAGAAGACCAGGGTGGGCAGCGCCAGCATGACGTCGGTGGTCCGGCTGAGCAGGTTGTCCAGGAAGCGGTTGCCGAGCCCGGCGGCGAGGCCGACGGCGACACCGACGGCGATCTGCACGACGGTGGCGGCGACGCCGATGCCGAGCGAGATGCGCGCGCCGTACACCAGCCGGGCGAACAGGTCGCGTCCGGTACCGGGTTCGACACCGAGCCAGTGGTCGGCGCTCACGCCTCCGAAGGAGCCGAGCGGGACGCCGCCGAGGGCGGAGTCGACGGCCGAGGCGTGGTACGCGTCCGGGTCCTGGCCCTCCAGCGCGGCGAGCAGCGGGGCGGCGACGGCCACCAGGACGAGCAGGGCGATCACGGCGACGCCGGCGAGGGCGGCGCGCTGGGCGCGCAGCCGCCGCCAGAGCTGCCGGGCGCGGCGAGCACGTCGGTGGTGGTCACTTGACCGCGACCTGCGAGACGTCGAGGACGCCGGTCCAGTCGCTGATGACGACGTTCTTGACGTCCTTGCCGTACAGGCGCTTGTAGACGGGGTACGCCAGCGGCACGGTCAGCGCCTGCTCACCGATCTTCTTGTCCAGGGCGCCCCAGCGTGCGGCGGCGGCCTTGAGGTCGGTGAGCTTGTTGATCTCGTCGATCTCCTTGTTCACGGCCGGGTCGTCGAGCTGGGCGCTGTTGTAGTTGTAGCCGTCCTCGACGATCTGCCGGCCGTCGAAGATCGGCGCCAGGAAGGGGCCGCCGGACGGCCAGTCGGCGCCCCAGCCGGAGAGGAAGAAGCCCGGCTCGGTCTTCACGCCGTGGATCTTCTCGCTGTAGGCGCTGGACTCCAGGCCCTGGAGCCGGACGGTGATGCCGGCCTTCTTCAGGGCGTCCTGCAGGGCGGTGGCGACCTCGGGGCCCTGTTCGTCGCCGGCGCTGCTGTCGTGGGTCAGCGTGACGGTCAGACCGTTCGGGTAGCCGGCCTCCTTCAGCAGCTCCCTGGCCTTGGCGGCGTCACCGCTCTTGCCGGCCGGGAAGGCGTCGTACGGGGTGTGGCCGAAGGCCTCCTGCGCGGGCAGGAAGGTGGTGGCCGGCTCGGCGAGCGAGGAGCCGCCGAGGGCGTTGACGACGGTGGTCCGGTCGACAGCGTAGGAGATGGCCTGGCGCACCTTGGGGTTGTCGAAGGGCTTCACCTTCGGGTTGAAGGCGATGTAGTCGGTGTAGCCGAAGTGGCCGGTGCCGACGCGGCTCGCGAGCTCCTTGTCGCCGGTGATCCTGGCGAGTTCGGCGGCGGTGAGGTTGGTGTCGGTGGTGACCGTCGCCGCGTCCTTGCCGGAGCCGGCGGACAGCCGCTGGTTGATCACGGCGGCGTCGAGGCCGGAGCGCACGTCGACGCGGTCCGGGTAGGCCCGGCGCTCCTCGTCGGTCCTGGGGTCCCAGTGGGTGTTGCGCTCCAGGACGAGGTGCTCGCCGTCGTTCTCGTTGCTGACGACCTTGTAGGGGCCCGAGGAGAAGGGGTGGTTCTCGTACTTGGTGCCGGTGTCCTTGGCCTTGGGCACCGGGGCGAAGGAGGTCTGGGTGGCCAGGAACGGGAAGTCGCCCTCGGGCTTGTTCAGGTGGAAGACGATGGTCTTCGCGTCCGGGGTCTCGATGGAGGCCAGGCCGGCCTTGTCCTTGTACGGACCCTGGTAGTCCTTGCCGCCGACCAGCCAGTCGCGCAGGTAGGGGGCGCCCCCGGACAGTTCGGCGGCGAAGGAGCGCTCGATGCCGTACTTGATGTCGGCGGTGGTGATCGGGCTGCCGTCCTCGTACTTCAGGCCGTCCTTGAGGCGGTACGTCCAGACGGTGGCGTCCTTGTTGGGCGTCCCGGTGTCGGTGGCGAGGTCGGGGACGACCTTCGCGCCGGGCGCGCCGTTCTCGCGGTTGCGGGTGGTCAGCGTGCGGAAAACCAGTCCGGGGATGTTGCCGCCGCCGGAGGTGTAGAGCCGGGCGGGGTCGAAGTCCTCCTGCGGGGACTGGTTGAGGACGTACAGCGTGCCGCCCTTGGCGGGCTTGCCGCCGGCCGCCTTGGCCCCGCTGTCCTCCGGACCGCAGGCGGCGGCGCCACCGGTGATCGCCAGGACGACGGCTGCCGCTGCGAGGCGGCGGGGTGTGACGGACGGGTGAGACATCGAGGATCCCTTTCGCGGCTGCGAGATGGCGGAGGCAGGGCTGTGGAAGGCCCGCAGGCAGCGGCGACGACCTCATGGGGAGGCCGTGAAGGATCGATCGTGTGTCGAGCACTGTGCCCACGGGCGGGAAGGACCGGGGCGAGGGGGAAACGTGCCCTTTAAGCGCCCGGCACCGTGGAACACCGACACAGGATGTCGGCCACGCTGTGCCCGGCCACACCGATGAGCGCCAGCTCGATGCTGGCGTCGGCGTCTGCGGCGGGGCTGTGCGGCATGCCGAAAACATTGAACGATTAATCGCCCGATGTCAAAAAGCTAGCCCCGGGGGTAGGGCCAGGCGTTGGGCTTGCAGGTCAGGCCGCCGTAGGAGAGGAACTTCGTCTGCTGCATCATCACCGGGGCCAGGGCGCCCTGCTTCGGGCAGAGGACATGGCCGTAGCCGAGCCGGTGCCCGACCTCGTGGTTGATCAGCATCTCGCGGTAGGCGAGCATCCGGCCGGGGCCGTAGGTCTCCGACCCCTGAGCCCAGCGGTATGCGTTGATCATCGTCCGGGGAGTCGACGCCGCGTCACATGACACGTTGTCAACTGTCGTGTCGAGATCGGACTTGGCGCACCACGTAGCCGTGGTGCCGGGGCTGGCGAGCGTGATCACGATGTCGGCGTGGCCCGTTGAGACCCGTTCGAAGGTGCGGGCGCCGGCGTGTGCCCAACTCCGCTTGTCGTTCAGCGTCCTGTAGACCGCGTCCGCGAAGAGCCGTCCGTCCAGCGGCAGCCCCTTCTCGACGTCCACCCGTACGCGCAACAGCTTGCCCTTGCCGGGGGCCTTCTCGTGGCCGCCCACGGTCTGGAACCTCCCGGCCAGCCCCAGGTCCTGGTCGAGCGGATAGCGCCGGGTCATCGCCTGGTCGTAGGTGAGCGGGGCGGCGACCGCGGAAGGTGAGGCCGAGGGGGTCGCCCGGCCCTGGGAACGGGACGCCGAGTCGTCGGCGCCCCGGCTGCCGCCCGGTGCCGCGGTGGCGGACGAGTGGCGCTTGTCACCCCCGGTGGCCATCTGGCCCGCGGCGACGACGGCGAGCACGGTCACGACCGCCGCCGCGGCGGCGCCGCTGAGGGCGCGAGTCCTGCCGGCCTTCTTGGGCCGTTCGGGTTGTTCCCCGCTCTTCTCGGCCTCCTCGGCGCCCCCGACGGGTGCCCCGGATCCGGTGGTGGCGGAGGGTGCGTCGAAGGCCGCGACGAACTCCCGCCTCGGGCCGGGGACGTCACGGGCTCCCGCGCCGGGCGCCCGGCGCGGGCGCGGGAAGCCGGATATTCGCGGCGCGGTGAAGACGCCGGGGTCGAGGGGGTCGTCGTCCTCCGGGTACTCGGTGCCGAGGGCGGTCTCCGCCAGTTCGGCGGGCCGGGTCCCGCGCGGCGTGCGGGGCGGGGCCCAGGAGCCGGCCCGGCCCCAGGCCGAGTGCTCCCGGTGCTCGGGGTGGGAGTGGCCCGGCACGTCGTGGTGACCGTGCCCGGGGTCCCCGGGCCCGAAGCCGTCCTCCCGGCCGCCCGGCACGGGACCACCGGGCACCCGGCCCGGTCCGCCCGGCCGCTGCGGGGTCGTCGCCGCCGGGCCGGGACGCCGGCGGCGTCCGCTGCCCCAGCCGCCGCCGCCTATGCCCGGTACGTCGTCGCGGCGGCCGTCCCGGCCGCCCGGTGCGCTGTGCCTGCCCATGAAGTCAGTGATCCGTCCGCGCGTCCGTGGCGTCCAGCAGTTCGCGGAAGGCCCGCTCCACCGTGTCGGGGTGCTCCATCATCGCGACGTGCCCGCTGTCGGGGAGCGTGAGCAGCCGCGCGTCACGGAACGTCCGGGCGGCACGGTACGCCATCCGGGGGGCGACCAGCTTGTCCCGGCCCCCGTACACCAGCAGGGTCGGCGCGAGCACCCGCTCGGCCTGCCGCCACAGGTTGTGCTGGCCGCCGAGCGTGTAGGCGTCGACGATGCCGCGCGCCGAGCGGGTCAGCGCGTCCCAGAAGTACGGCAGCGCCAGCCGGCGCTCGTACTCCGAGGCGTGCTCGGCGAAGGCCTCCTGGCTGACCTTGGCCGGGTCGCCGTAGCAGAGCGCCAGCAACTGCCGGGTGCGCCGCTCCACGGACCAGCCGCGGGTGGCACGGGTCACCAGCATGGTCGCGCCCGGCAGCCCGAGGAACGCGGTCGGCCAGGCGCCGCGCTGCGGCGGCACCTCCGGCAGGGCGGGCGAGATCAGCGTCAGGGTGCGGACCAGGTCGGGCCGGGCCGCGGCGACCTTGGTGGCGACGGCGCCGCCCAGCGAGTTGCCGAAGAGGTGCACCGGCCCGCGCCCGGAAGCCTCCAGCAGGCGCACGACGGCGCGCGCGTGCCCCCCGATCGAGTAGTTGCCGTCGTCCGGTGGCGGGGAGTACCCGAAACCGGGCAGGTCGAGGGCCTCGCAGGACACGCGGTTCGCCAGCAGCCGCATCAGCGCGGACCAGTTGGCGGACGACCCGCCCAGGCCGTGCACGAAGAGCGCGGGCGGCAGCCCTTCGGCCTGCTCCGTCCGCGCTCGTACGGTCAGTGTCCGCCCGGGCAGGGCCACGGTCAGCACGGTCTCCCCGTCCCCCGCTCTGGCTCCCGAAGGCGGTACGGGCACGGCGGCGAGTGCGGTTTCGGGCGGCTCCGTCGAGGACATGGGGCAATGTTACGAGGTGATCACGCGTGCGCTCGTGTGTTCGCCCTCACACGCGTCGTGGCGATTCTCCGCATCTTCCGTCACCCTGCAGACCCCGTCCCTGTCTCCTACGCTCGCAGAAGGGGAAAGAGGGAAACAGTGGGTAGCAGCGGGGGACCGGCAGCACACGACCAGACGGGAGGTGCCCGTGTCCGACGACATCGAGACCTTCGACGACGACGCCATCGACGACCTGGAGGACGCCGAGGCCGACATCGAGGCGCCCGAGGCGGACATCGCCGAACAGCACCTCGAACTGCTGCAGCACCGCGACGTCCCGATCACCGAACGCCCGGACGACGCCGATCCCGCGGACGTCGCCGAGCAGCACCGGGTGGTGGAACTCGACGAGGACGACTATCGCTGAGTTCCGCTTGGTGAGAATGTGCGTTCGCACAGCGCATGCCCCCGCTACCGAAAAGTACGATGGCACCCGCAGCGCAGAACGACATCACTTGGGAGGCGGCGTGACAGCCATCGAGCAGACTGAGGCGCGCCCTCGCGGCACACGCCTGCCGCGCCGGGCCCGGAGAAACCAGCTGCTGGGCGCGGCGCAGGAAGTGTTCGTCGCCCAGGGTTATCACGCCGCCGCGATGGACGACATCGCCGAGCGTGCGGGCGTCAGCAAGCCCGTGCTCTACCAGCACTTCCCCGGCAAGCTCGAGCTCTACCTGGCCCTGCTGGACCAGCACTGCGAGGCCCTGCTGGACGCGGTGCGCACCGCCCTGGCCTCCACCACCGACAACAAGCAGCGCGTGGCGGCGACCATGGACGCGTACTTCGCGTACGTGGAGGACGAGGGCGGCGCCTTCCGTCTGGTCTTCGAGTCCGACCTCACCAACGAGCCGGCCGTCCGCGAGCGTGTCGACAAGGTCGCGCTCCAGTGCGCCGAGGCGATCAGCGAGGTCATCGCCGAGGACACGGGGCTGACCACCGAGCAGTCCATGCTGCTCGCCGTCGGACTCGGCGGCGTCTCGCAGGTCGTGGCCCGTTACTGGCTCTCCAGCGGCAGCTCCATGCCCCGCGAGACCGCGGTGCAGCTGCTGACGTCCCTGGCCTGGCGCGGCATCGCCGGCTTCCCGCTGCACGGCGCCGAGCACTGACACCGCCCGGCGACTGTTCGCTCTGGGCGTGCCCGTCCAGCCCGTGCCCCGGGACCGGGCGCGGCTAATGTGTCCTGCGTACGGCGCGATTTCCAACCGCGCACACCGCAGACCGTTCGGAGGGACGAAAGCCGTGGAGGTCAAGATCGGCGTGCAGCACGCGCCGCGCGAGATCATCATCGAGAGCGCGCAGACGGCCGAGGAGGTCGAGAAGGCCGTCGCCGAGGCGCTGACGGGCACCGGCAAGCTGCTCAGCCTCACCGACGAGCACGGCAAGCGCGTGCTCGTGCCGGCCGACCGGCTGGCCTACGTGGAGATCGGCGAGCCGGCGGCGCGCCGGGTGGGCTTCGGGGCCCAGCTTTAAGGTCCTGTCGTCAAAGCAGGTCGCGAGCCTCGCCGCTCCCGTACGGGACGACGCACGGCGGGTCACCCCCGAATGGGGTGACCCGCCGTTTCGCTGGGCGGGTCCGGGGGGTAGGACCCGTGCGACCGAAGTCTCCGGGAGGGCCGCACGATGATGTGGGAAGCACTCGCGTTCGCCGCCGTCGGGCTGTCCGTCGCGTACGCCGCGACCCGGCTGCTCCCTCGTCGCCGCCTTCCCGCGGCGACGCTCGTGCTCGCCACGGGAGCGGTCGCCGCCGTCCTCGGCGGCCTGATCACCCGTACCGTCCTCGGCTCCGACCGGTTCCTGATCAACCTCGCCGTGTCGGTGGGGGTGGCGGCCGCCCTGCTCTCGCTGCTGGTGCGCCCGCCGCGGAGCACCCGCCGGCCGGCGCCGCGCACGGCCTGAGCCGTGCGGCCCGGGCCGCTCAGGCGGCCAGGCCCAGCGCCGCCATCCGCTTGGTGTGGGCCTCGGTGATCCGGGTGAACATCCGGCCGACCTCCGCGAGATCGAATCCGTCGGCGACCCCGCCGACCAGCATCGTGCTGAGCGCGTCGCGGTCCGCCACGACCCGCTGCGCCTGCGACAGCGCCTCGCCCATCAGCCGGCGCGCCCACAGCGCGAGCCGTCCGCCGACCCGGGGGTCGGCCTCGATGGCCGAGCGCACCTTCTCCACCGCGAAGCCGGCATGGCCGGTGTCGTCCAGCACCGCCAGCACCAGTTCACGGGTGTCGGCGTCGAGGCGGGCGGCGACCTCGCGGTAGAAGTCGGACGCGATGGAGTCGCCGACGTACGCCTTGACCAGGCCCTCCAGCCAGTCCGACGGCGCGGTCAGGCGGTGGAACTCGTCCAGCGCGGCGGCGAAGGGCTCCATCGCCGCGGTCGGGTCCGTCTCGATGGTGCTGAGCCGCGCGCGGAGCTGCTCGAAGTGGTGGAACTCGGCGGACGCCATCGCCGCGAGCTCCGCCTTGTCCTCCAGGGACGGTGCGAGCTTCGCGTCCTCCGCGAGCCGCTCGAAGGCGGCCAGTTCGCCGTACGCGAGTGCCCCGAGCAGGTCCACGACCGCCGCGCGGTACTGCGGGTCCGCGGACGCGGCGGCCCAGTCCTTGGCGGCGATGGTCGTCTCGGCGGGGGTCTCGGCGGGGGTGTCAGGCGTCTCCATGCTGCGCACAATAGCCAACCCCACCAGCGCGGCAACCCTCCCGCGCGGCCCGCGGCGCGGAAGTCGCGCCGTGACCTGTCGCTCCTACCGGAAAATCCATCCGCCGCAGGTGCGTGATTCCGGGGTACAGTGATATGGACCCGCCAGGTGACCCGGCGGGTCACGCATGAATGGATGCCCGGTCGGTGGCCCGATCGGCTCCTACCGACCGCCCTCCTCACATGGGGAGGGGACAGATTCGCGGCGCGCACGAGGGCAGTGGTCCCGCGCACCTCGGCCACCGAAGGCCGAACGACGCTCCGCGCGGTCAGCGCAGTTCCTTGCGCCCGACCCTCCCCGGAAACCGCTCGTCGCCGCGTCCCAACAGAAGAGGCAGCATCCTGACCACCACCACGACTTTCCGCGATCTGGGGATCCTCCCCGAGACCGCCGAGGCACTCGAGGCCGTCGGCATCACCACTCCCTTCCCGATCCAGGAGATGACGCTCCCCGTCGCCCTCGCCGGCAACGACGTCATCGGCCAGGCGAAGACCGGCACCGGCAAGACCCTGGGCTTCGGCCTGCCGCTCCTGGAGCGGGTCGTCGTCCCGGCCGACGTCGAGGCCGGGCGGGCGACGCCCGAGGACGTCGTCGACGGTCCGCAGGCCCTGGTCATCGTCCCCACCCGAGAGCTGTGCACGCAGGTCACCAACGACCTGCTGACCGCCGGCAAGGTGCGCAACGTCCGCGTCCTGGCGATCTACGGCGGCCGTGCCTACGAGCCGCAGGTCGAGGCCCTGAAGAAGGGCGTCGACGTGATCGTCGGCACTCCGGGCCGGCTGCTGGACCTGGCGGGCCAGAAGAAGCTCAGCCTGCGCCACGTCCGCGCACTCGTCCTCGACGAGGCCGACGAGATGCTGGACCTGGGCTTCCTCCCCGACGTCGAGAAGATCATCGAGATGCTGCCGGCCAAGCGGCAGACGATGCTCTTCTCCGCGACGATGCCGGGCGCCGTCATCGGCCTCGCCCGCCGCTACATGTCGCAGCCCACGCACATCCGGGCCACCTCGCCGGACGACGAGGGCGCGACCGTCGCCAACATCACCCAGCACATCTTCCGCGCCCACTCGCTGGACAAGCCGGAGCTCGTCTCCCGCGTCCTGCAGGCGGAGGGCCGCGGCCTGGCGATGATCTTCTGCCGCACCAAGCGCACCGCCGCGGACGTCGCCGAGCAGCTCGAACGCCGCGGCTTCGCCTCCGGCGCCGTCCACGGCGACCTCGGCCAGGGCGCCCGCGAGCAGGCGCTGCGCGCCTTCCGCAACGGCAAGGTCGACGTCCTGGTCTGCACCGACGTCGCCGCCCGCGGCATCGACGTCGAGGGCGTCACGCACGTGATCAACTACCAGACGCCGGAGGACGAGAAGACCTACCTCCACCGCATCGGCCGCACCGGCCGCGCGGGCGCGTCCGGCACGGCGATCACCCTGGTCGACTGGGACGACATCCCGCGCTGGCAGCTGATCAACAAGGCGCTGGACCTGCCGTTCAACGATCCGGAGGAGACCTACTCCACCTCCTCGCACCTCTACGAGCTGCTCGGCATCCCCGAGGGCACCAAGGGCGTCCTGCCGCGTGCCGAGCGCACCCGTGCGGGGCTCGAAGCGGAGGAGATCGAGGACCTCGGCGAGACCGGAGGCCGCGGTCGCGGCCGCGGCGGCCGCAAGTCCGGCCCGGCCGCCTCGGCCGAGGCGGAGGAGCGTCCGGCGCGCACCCGTACGCCGCGCCAGCGCCGCCGCACCCGCGGCGGGCAGGCGCTCGGCGAGGCACCCGCCGAGGCGGAGGCGGTCGTCGAGGCCGTCGAGGCCCCGGCTGCCGAGGCCACCGCCGCCGCTCCGCGCCGCCGTCGCCGCACCCGTGCGGGCGCGGGCGGCGCGACCACCGCCGGCACCGCGAGCACCGAGACCGCCACGTCCGCCCCGGCCGCCCCGGTGGCCGAGGAGGTCCCGGCCCCGCGCCGTCGCCGCACGCGGGCCGGTTCCGCCGCCGAGACTCCGGCCGCCGCGGAGGCGGCGACCCCGGAAGCGGCACCCGCCGAGGGCGAGGGCGCGGCCAAGACCGTCCGCCGCCGTCGCCGTACACGGACGGCCAAGCCGGCCGACGAGGCCACCGGCTGACGCGACACCCGTACGCGCACGGCCGGGCGCCCCTGAGGGGTGCCCGGCCGTCGGCGTTCCGCCTGGGTGGCGCCCGGGATCGGGTCCCGCGTCATGTGGGGGCAACCCGGCCCGGCTAGCCTCGGCGCATGAGCCGACCGCCGTTCCTGACGCTGCCCGAGAACGCCATCGCGTACCCCCTGGAGACGGACCGCGGCGCCTTCGCCGTGCTGGACGCCGTCCCCCCGGCCGGCACGCCGCGGCGCGGCACCGCCCTGCTGGTGCCCGGGTTCACCGGCAGCAAGGAGGACTTCGTCGCACTGCTGGCACCGCTCACGGCCGCCGGCTACCGCACGGTCGCCGTGGACGGGCGCGGCCAGCACGAGTCGCCGGGCCCGCGGGACGAGGCGGCGTACGCACAAGAAGAGCTGGCCGCCGACGTCGTCGCGCAGACCGCCGCGCTGGGAACCCCGGCCGGCGAGCCGGTGCACCTGCTGGGGCACTCGATGGGCGGCCTGGTCGTCCGCGCCGCCGTCCTGGCCGCGCACGGCGCCGGCGCCGCCCTGCCCTGGACGTCGCTCACCCTGATGAGCTCCGGCCCCGCCGCCATCGAACCCGCCCAGCAGGCCCGTACGAAGCTGCTGCTCGATGCGCTGTCCGGAATGGACATGGAGGGCGTGTGGCGCGCGATGCGCGACCTGGACGCCGAGGACCTGGAGGGCACGGCGAACGCCGGGGACGCGATCGAGGAGTTCCTGCACCGCCGCTGGCTGGCGACGGTGCCCGAGCAGCTGATCGTCACCGGTCGGCAACTGCTCGACGAGCCGGACCGGGTGGCGGAGCTCGCGGCGGTCCCGCTGCCGAAGCTGGTGGTCTCTGGGGCGGTGGACTACGCCTGGCCCGTCCCGTGGCTGGACGCGATGGCCGAGCGCCTGGCCGCCCGCCGGGTCGTGGTCGAGGGGGCCGAGCACTCCCCCAACGCCGAACGCCCGGACCCCACCGCCCAGGCCCTCCGGGAGTTCTGGGACGGTCCCGGTTCCGGGGCCTGAGCCCACCTACAGGCGCGCCTGCAGGTGCTCCCAGAAGCCGTCGCGCAGTACGCGCCGCAGGTCGGCGTGGCCGCGCAGCGAGATGTTGAGCATGCCCTCGGCCTCGACGAGCAGTTCCTGGTCGTAGGCCGGCGGCAGGTACGGGTGGCCGGGCAGCAGCTCGGCCAGGGAGTCGCGACCGCGCGTCGCCAGCCACTGCGAGGCCACCCGGGCCCCGACGAAGTGCACGTCCTCGCGGGTCGGGATGGGCCCGGTGGGGATCGGCGCGTCGCCGTAGACGGGGGCCGTGCGCCGGGTGATGTACGGCTTGCAGAAGTCGAGGTCGAGGGTGCGCAGGCTGTCGACCTCCCACAGCAGGGGGTCGGCCTGGTTGCGGCCGTCGGCGGCCTCGATGCCCCACAGGTGGACGCGGGCGCCGTACCCCTGAGCGGCCTCGACCGCGGACACCAGGTCCTCGTCGCCGCCGATGAGGACGGCGTCGCTGATGGCGCGGTGCCGGGCCAGTGACTCCAGGTCGCTGCGGATCAGGGAGTCGACGCCCTTCTGCTGCCGGCTGGCGTTGAGGTTGCCGAGCCGGACCTTGACGTCGGGCAGCTCGGCGATGCGTTCCTGCTCGGCGGTGTGGATGCGGCGGCGGGCGCCGTCGTACCAGTAGACGCGCAGCAGGCGGCTGTCGGCGAAGAGGGTGCGGGCCCGGTCGATGAAGGCCTCGATGATGCCCTCGGCGTCGAGTTCGAAGGCCCTCCGGTCCTCGGTGCCCGCGACGAGGCGACCGGCCGCGGCGTACACGTACCCGGCGTCCACGAACACGGCGTGGGTCGCCGGGGTCGTGGCGACCTCGGCGAGCACCCGCTGCAGGAGCTCGTTCGTGCGCTCGATGCCGGCGGCGATGGCGGAAAGGGCGTCGTCGTTCATAGAGATCACATTGTCCGGCGGTTTCGTCCGCACACACAACCGGAACCAGGACCGCCGGTACCGGTGGCTACCGGCCAGTAGATGCGTGGGAAAAGATTTCTTTAGGACAGGGAAGGTTTTCGTCGCGGCAACTGTTGTCGATACATGAATGACCCCGGCAAGTAACGGCTGCGAAGCAGCCCCGTACTCCAATGGAGGAGTGCCCGGACGAAGGGAGAAGCCGTGAACACCATGCGCTTCGAGATCATGCGCCTCAACGACCAGGACGGCCGCGCCGTCGACTGCACGGTCGTGGACGCCGCCTCCGTCGACCAGATCGTCCAGCAGGCCGCCGCGATCGGCCAGCGCATCTACATCCGCCCCGCCCAGTAAGGCTCCGTCACCCCGGCGTGGCCGCACGGCCGGACGCCATGAACGCGAAGGGCCCCGTACACCACGGTACGGGGCCCTTGTCGCGTCCGGATCGCGCCGACGGTCCGTCAGCCCTCGCCGCGGATGAAGCCGAAGACCCCGCCCGCGATCTGCTGCACGGCGATCGCCGAGAGCAGCATGCCGGAGAGCCGGGTGACCAGCACCACACCGCCGTCCTTGATCAGACGGATGATCACCAGTGAGTAACGCATCGTCAGCCAGAGCACTACGTGCATCGCGACGATGGCGCCCCACACCGACAGCTGCTGCCCGAAACCGTGCGCGCGCTGCACCGCGAGGATCACCGTCACGATCGCGCCCGGCCCGGCGAGCAGCGGCATGCCGAGCGGTACCAGCGCGACGTTGACGTCCTTGGTCTGGGTGGGCTCGTCCGCCTTGCCGGTGAGCAGGTCGAGGGCGATGAGCAGCAGGAGCAGACCGCCGGCGATCATCAGGGCCGGCACCGAGACGTGCAGGTAGTCGAGGATCTGCTGGCCGCAGATGCCGAAGACGGTGACGACGCCCAGCGCGACACCGGCGGCCTGCCAGGCCATGCGGCGCTGGACCTTGGCCGCGCGGCCGGAGGTGAGGGCGAGGAAGATCGGGGTGATTCCGGGCGGGTCCATGATCACGAAGAGCGTGACGAAGACCGAACCGAACAGGGTGAGGGAGAAGAGATCCATGGGCCTAGCGGTGGTGCGGTTACAGGGGTCGCGGGTCAGGGGGTCACGGGGTGATGGGCGCCGCGCCGGTGGCCCGGCGGACGATCTCCCGGTAGACCTCGGGGTCGGTGGTGTACTCCCCGAGCCGGACGGTCTTGCGGGTGCCGTGGTAGTCGCTGGACCCGGTGGTGAGCAGTCCCAGCCTCGCGGCGAGGGTGCGCAGGTGGGCACGGGTCGGCTCGTCGTGGTCCATGTGGTCCACCTCGATGCCGTCGAGCCCGGCCGCGGCCAGGTCGTGGATGACGCTCTCGGGCACGCAGGTGCCGCGCTTGACGGCGGCGGGATGGGCGAAGACCGTCACCCCGCCCGCGCTCTTCACGAGCCGGATCGCCTCGAAGGGGTCGAGTTCGTGCTTCTCGACGTAGGCGCGGCCGCCGGGCCCTATCCACTGAGGCGTGAACGCCTCCGCGATGCTGTCCACCAGGCCCGCCTCGATCAGCGCCTGGGCGATGTGCGGCCGGCCCACGGCACCGTCGCCGGCGATCTCGGCGACGCGCTCCCAGGTCACCGGAACGCCGTGCTCGCGGAGCCGGGCGACCATGGCCTGCGCGCGGGGCACCCGGTCGTCGCGCACGAGTTCGCGCTCCCGGTAAAGCTCCGGTTCCTGCGGGTCGAAGAGGTAGGCGAGCATGTGCAGGCTCACCCCGTCGATGCGGCAGGACAGTTCGGCGCCGGTGACCAGGACCGGCGCCGCGGCGCCGGTGGCGTGCAGTTCCGCCAGCGCCTTCTCGGCCTCGGCGTAGCCGCCGACCGTGTCGTGGTCGGTGAGGGCCACGACGTCCAGCCCGGCGGCGGCCGCGGCCCGGACCAGCTCTGCGGGGGTGTCCGTGCCGTCGGAGGCCGTGGAGTGGGTGTGCAGATCGATTCGCACTCGGGTCACTCCAGGCGCTCGGTGCTCGGGCAGATTCAGGGGTTGTGATTACCAGGATAACTGCCCGGCCAACCTGTGAATCTCAGGAGAGCAGGCGAGGGGAGAGCGCCCCGCACGGTACGAGATCGACTTCGGCGCCGGCCTCGCGCAGATCGGTCAGTATCAGCTCGTCGTACATGAGCAGGCCCGACTCCTCCGGCCACACGATCGCCCACAGCCAGAGCCCGAAGGACTCGCCGGCGAAGACCGCGCGGTCCGGTGGCGTCCCGTTCACGTGCCACAGGCCGGTCGGCCTCCCGGCCGCGATCACCTTGGCGGCCGGCGGCTTGCCGACGCACATCGCCGGTCCGGGGTCCGGTCCCGGGATCCCGGCGAACCTCGCCCCGAGCCCGACCCCGAGCTCCTCCGCCACCAGCACCATCTCGCCCTGCCCGCCGAGCGGCCCCGGTCCCGAGCACGCCACCGCCGTGGCCCGTCCGCCGCTGCGGTCGTCCCCGGCGGACGCGACGCCGGTGAACAGCCAGCCGACGGGCAGCGGCCAGGGCATCCACACCGGGACGCGCGACCGGCTCACGACCACGCCGAGGGCTTCCACGCTCGGCGGCACGACAGGCTGCAGCGGATACACGGCGCCGTGCTCGTCGCACTGCCAGGAGTCGGCGAAGAGCCCGGGCGCTCGGACCCGGCCACCGCACTTCGGGCAACTGGGTTCGCCTCTCATACCGCCCCACGGTCCTCTGGCGGCGTGCGCGCGTCAAGGACGATCACCCGTCCGGGTTCGGCGCGTGGCGCCGTCGCGCGGCACACCTCCCCCGCGGGTCACATCGCTCCCGCGTCGGCGGGTTTGCCCGAACCGCTGAGGGGGCGTCACGGACCGCCGCGGCTCAGTCCGTCAGCGCCACCGCCGCGCGCCTCGGGTCGCGCAGATCGGTCCCCGCCTGCAGCCAGCGCTCCTGGAGCGCCCCCGCGCCCCGCACCCGCTTCCACGCCGCCTCGTTCGCCGTCATCGGCAGAAGCGGGAAGAAGCGGACCGGGTCCATCGGGGCGTCGAGTTCCAGGTCCGCCACGAGACCGCCGGGCTCGGCGACCATAACGGCCGAGAACGCCGCCCCCGGCCACAGCGGTTCACCCACGTCCAGCGAGTTCCCCGGCGCGACGACGACGCCTTCGACCTGAGGGGCGGCGGCCAGCACCGCGAGCGGCCGCAGGACCTTGTCCGTGTCGGCGCCGCGCCCGGCGCGCAGGCTGAGCACGAGCTCCGCGCGCGGGCCGCGCACCGGGTCCGCGACCACGGTGACGGGGTCGTTCATCGGCGCGCGCGACATGCCGAGGGTCACATAGCGCAGCAGCTCGCCGTCCCGGAAACGCAGCACCTCGATCCGTTCGGTGCCCAGGAAGGTGACCGCGGCACGGGCGTCCGGCTCACCGAAGGCCATGCGCAGCCGCGCCTCGACGAGCCCCAGTACGTCGACCATGAAGTGAGCATAGAGCGCGTATGGAACGTGCAAAGGCGCGGCTTCGCGCTGGAGCCGCCTGATAGGGTGGGCCGTCGGCTACGCCGGTAGAGGCGTGCCGCTTTCCCCCAGCGGGGATCGGCCGGAGGAGGTGGGGCTGCGATGGATCCTAGTCGACCGTGCAGTACCGGCAGCTCTTCCGCCCGGCAACCCTCCTGATCCCCCGCGTTCCGTACCCGGTCACCCGGGGCTGAAACCAAGGAACCACGGAACCCTCGGGGAATCCCGGAAATCTCCGCGAGCACGAGCGTGTGACGTCGAACTGTGCCCGCTTTCGAGGCCTGCCCGGGTCCGCCCCGCCGCTTCCGGAAGAGCTCCCTGAACTGCGCAGTGATCAACGGTGATCACCCCTGCCCTGATCCGCATTTCAGCCCGGCCAGTCCGTGAAGGAGCTTGCCATGTCGATGATCCGCGACCTGCGCGCAGTCGTCCGCCCCGCCCTGCGCAAGAGCAGCACGTCGTACGACTACGGACCGGACCGCTCCCGTATGTCGTCCGCCACGCCCAGCTCGGTCGTGGACTGCGCCGTCTACCGGGACGGCCGCCGCGGCAGCGACCACATCTCGCCGCGCGAGGCCCTGGAGAAGGTGCGCGGCGGCGACGGGTTCGTCTGGATCGGCCTGCACGAGCCGTCGGAGCGGGAGTTCGCGGAGATCGCCGAGGTGTTCGGACTGCACCCGCTGGCCGTGGAGGACGCCGTCCACGCCCACCAGCGGCCGAAGCTGGAGCGCTACGACGACACGCTCTTCATGGTGTTCAAGACCATCCGCTACGTCGAGCACGCCGAACTCACCGCCACCAGTGAGGTGGTGGAGAGCGGCGAGGTGATGGTCTTCACCGGCCGGCACTTCGTCATCACCGTCCGGCACGGCGGCCACGGCTCGCTGCGCGCCCTGCGCCACCGCCTCGAGGACGACCCCGAGCTGCTGGCCAAGGGCCCCTCCGCGGTGCTGCACGCCATCGCCGACCAGGTCGTGGACGACTACCTGGCGGTCAGCGAGGCCGTGCAGGACGACATCGACGAGGTGGAGATCGACGTCTTCTCCGCCCAGGGCAAGTCCCCGCGCGCCACCGACGCCGGGCGCATCTACCAGCTCAAGCGCGAGGTGCTGGAGTTCAAGCGGGCGGTCTCCCCGTTGCTGCGCCCGATGCAGATGCTCAGCGAGCGGCCGATGCGCGTGGTGGACCCGGAGATCCAGAAGTACTTCCGGGACGTCGCCGACCACGTCGCCCGCGTCCACGAGATGGTGGTCGGCTTCGACGACCTGCTCAACTCCATCCTGCAGGCCAACCTCGCCCAGGCGGCAGTGGCGCAGAACGAGGACATGCGCAAGATCACCTCATGGGCGGCGATCATCGCCGTCCCGACCATGATCTGCGGTGTGTACGGGATGAACTTCGACTACATGCCCGAACTGCGCTGGAGGTTCGGCTACCCGATGGTGCTGGTCGCCATCGGCGGGATCTGCTTCGCCATCCACCGCATCCTGCGCCGCAACGGCTGGCTGTAGGGCCCGGCCCTAACCGGCCCTCCGGCGGTCGGCCAGGATCACCAGGGCGAGCCCGGCGAGGATCACCAGGAGCGCCGGGTAGGCCGCCACGGGCGGGGTCTGGCCCAGCCAGACCGCCGCCACCAGGGCGGCACCCGGCGTCTCCAGCAGGATCGCGGTGGACGTGGTCGACGCCCCGAGCCCGCGCACCACGCGGTTGAGCAGGCTGTGGCCGAGCAGCTGCGCGGCCACGGTCAGGGCGGCGAGTTTCGCCCAGGTGCTCGCGTCGTAGCCGCCGAGCGCCGAGCCCGAGACCAGACAGACGGCCAGCAGGGCGACGGCCGTGGTGGTGTAGCAGACATAGGTGTAGGCGGTCGTGCTGACGGTCCGTCGAACCTCCGCGCCGAGCAGGACGTACCCCGCCGCCGCGATGCCGCCGCCCAGCGCCAGCGCGTCCCCGGCCAGGGCGCGCGGCGAGAGCGACAGGTCGACGCCGGTCAGCAGCACCACGCCGGCGACCGCCAGCGCGGAACCCAGCCACACCATCCGGGGCGGCCGGTGTCCGCGCATCCACAGGATCAGGGTGGTCCACACCGGCGTCGTCGTGCCCAGTGCCGTCGAGGACGCGACCGAGGTCATGGTCAGGCTCGGCAGCCACAGCCCGAAGTGCAGCGCCAGCACCAGGCCGGAGGCGACCGAGAGCCCGAGGGCCCGGCGGCCCATCCCCCGCAGCTCCCGCCCGTGCCGCAGCCAGGCGAACGGGCTCAGCACTCCGACGGCCATGGCGTTCCGCCAGAAGGCGATGGCCAGCGCGGGCGCGGCGGTGGCGGCGATCAGCGGCGCGGAAAGGGAGACACCGGCGATGGCGACGCCCAGGAGCGCGAAGTCCAGCGGCGCCTTCCCGTGCGCGGCTGCGCCGGACTCGGCGTCCGCCTTCGGTACGGCGGGCGTGGTTCTGGCGGACGGCGCGGCGGACACGCGGTGTCTCCTCGGGGCACGGTGGGCGGTGACCCCCTTAGCGTAAGGCCCGTCCGGGCCCCGAGCCCCTGTCGTCTCACCATGTGTGCGGCACCACGGCGGCGACGGGCGCGGCCCACGCCATAGGGTGGGTCGCATGACGGAGACCGTGACGCAGCCACAGCTGGACCAGGCCCTGATCGAGGAGGCCGTGAAGAAGTCCGGCCTGCTGTGGGTCGACGGTCAGGCCCTGTGGCACGCCTGGGTCGACGGCGCCGTGGTGGTCGTCGGCGGCGGCCCCGGCGAGCAGCCGCTGCCCGGGCCCGGACTCACCGACGGCGGCACCGCCACGGTCATCGTCCGCAGCAAGGACAAGGGCGGCCGGCTGGTCGCCTTCCCGGTCCGGGTCACCGAGTTGCGCCCGGAGGGCGAGGCGTGGACGGCCGCGGTGGAGGAGCTCAAGGGCAAGCGGCTGAACGCGCCGGACGCCGGGACCATGGCCGGACGCTGGGCCCGCGAGTGCCACGTGCTGCGCCTGGAGCCCGCCGGCCACCCCCTGGAGCGCCCCGGCGCGATGCCGGACGGCAGTGGCGCCGCGGCCCCCGTGCCGACGGCCGCGATCACCCGCCACCCGGTCCCGGCGGCCCTGCCGAAGCTGCTGCTGCGGCGCCGCAGGAAGGCCTGAACCCCGGGACCTACTGCGTCACGGCCTTGCCGTAGTCGACGACATCGTCCTCGTCCGGCGCGCGCAGCGTGAAGTCCTTGCCCCAGTCGTCCATGGTCAGCGTGCCCGCGCCGCCCGCGCGTTCGTAGCGCAGCGGGTACGGCTTGCCCTCCAGGGACACGTCGATCGTGCCGCCGTTGCCGCCGTCCGCGGTGACGGCGATGGTGCGGACGCCGCCGACCGAGCGGTGGTCCCCGACGGCGAGTGCGCCGTGCAGGACGAACAGGCCCTCCAGCAGCACCTCCTTGTCGGTGAAGCCGCTGAACTGGTCGTACGTGGGGTCTCCGGACGGCACCTTGACGTACTTGTTCTTGAGCTTGGCGCCGACCTGGTCGCCGTAGAAGCCGGCGCCCGCCTTGAGGTAGAGGTCGTCCCCCACCCGCAGCAGTTCGAAGGTGCTGCCATCGGAGGTGACCTCGCCCAGGCCGCCGTTGCCGCGCAGCCGCATGTCGAGCGTGTAGGTACGGCCCTTGCTGACGACGGTGCCGGCCAGCCGCACCGTGTCGGCCGCGTCGGCGGCGGTGCGGGCGCGCTTCTCGATGGTCTCGGCCGGCAGTTTGCCGACGCCGTTGGTCCCCGCGTCCGGGTCGCCCGCGCACCCTGTCGTTCCGGCGAGCACGAGGACCGCGCCCAGAAGGCTCACGAGGACGGCTGACCTGCGGCCGGGGATCACGTGTTCTCTTCCTCCTGCGGTTGTACGCGCCCGTCACACGAGGGGAGCGGCGAAGCGGAGCCGAAGCTACCGCAGCGTACCGCTGGCCGGGTGAACCCCTGTGAACACCGTGCGAAGCCCCCGTGGAGCATTACGACGCGCCCGGCCGGCGGGGGCGGCGTTAGCCTGGCGGCATGCCAGCGGGAACCTCCCGGGTCTTCGTCTCGCACCTTTCCGGGGTGCGGGTCTTCGATCCCAACGGCGACCAGGTCGGCCGGGTCCGGGACGTGGTCGTGATGCTGCGGGTCGGGGGCCGGCCGCCGCGTGTGCTGGGACTGGTGGTGGAGGTCGTCAGCCGGCGCCGGATCTTCCTGCCGATCACGCGGGTGACGGGCGTGGAGTCCGGTCAGGTGATCACCACGGGTGTCGTCAACATGCAGCGCTTCGAACAGCGCCCGACCGAGACCCTCGTCCTCGGCGAACTGCTCGACCGGCGGGTGACGCTGGTGGAGTCCGGCGAGGAAGTGACCGTGCTGGACGTGTCGATGGTGCGCCTGGCCGCGCGCCGCGACTGGGAGATCGACAAGGTCTTCGTCCGCCGCGGCAAGGGCGGCCCGCTGCGCCGCACCGGGGAGACGCTGACCGTCGAGTGGTCTGCGGTGACCGGCTTCTCGCTGGACGAGCACGCGCAAGGGGCCGCGGCGCTGCTCGCCACCTTCGAACAGCTGCGCCCCGCCGACCTGGCGAACGTCCTGCACCACCTCTCACCCAAGCGCCGCGCCGAGGTCGCCGCGGCCCTCGACGACGACCGGCTCGCCGACGTCCTGGAGGAGCTGCCGGACGACGACCAGGTGGAGATCCTCGGCAAGCTCAAGCAGGAGCGGGCCGCCGACGTCCTGGAGGCGATGGACCCGGACGACGCCGCCGACCTGCTGGCCGAGCTGCCCGAGGAGGAGCAGGAACGGCTGCTGGGCCTGATGGAGCCGCACGAGGCGGCCGACATGCGCCGGCTGATGTCGTACGAGGAGCGCACCGCCGGCGGTCTGATGACCACCGAGCCGATCGTGCTGCGCCCCGACGCCACCGTCGCCGACGCGCTGGCCCGGGTCCGCAACCCGGACCTGTCCCCCGCGCTCGCCGCCCAGGTGTACGTCTGCCGGCCGCCGGACGAGACCCCGACCGGCAAGTACCTGGGCACGGTGCACTTCCAGCGGCTGCTGCGCGACCCCCCGTTCACCCTGGTCAGCGCCCTCCTGGACAGCGACCTGCAGCCGCTGGCGCCGGACACGCCGCTGCCGGCGGTCACCAGCTTCCTCGCGACGTACAACATGGTGTCCGTGCCGGTCGTCGACGACAGCGGATCGCTGCTGGGCGCCGTCACCGTCGACGACGTCCTGGACCACCTGCTGCCGGAGGACTGGCGCGAGACGGAGCTGCACGAGGCGGCGCCGTGAGCGACGAACGCCCACGCATCCGCCTCGACCAGCCGCGGGTGCCGCGAATCAGCCTCCTGCCCTCCTACGACCCGGAGGCCTTCGGACGGCTGTCGGAGAAGATCGCCCGTTTCCTGGGGACCGGGCGCTTCATCGTCTGGATGACGGTCGTGATCGTGGCGTGGGTGTCGTGGAACGCGCTGGCGCCGCGCGATCTGCGCTGGGACTCGTACCCCTTCATCTTCCTCACCCTGATGCTGTCGCTGCAGGCCTCCTATGCCGCCCCGCTGATCCTGCTGGCCCAGAACCGGCAGGACGACCGCGACCGGGTCAACCTGGAGCAGGACCGCAAGGCGAACGACCGCAGCATCGCCGACACGGAATACCTGACCCGTGAGGTGGCCGCGCTGCGACTGGGGCTGGGGGAGGTCGCCACACGCGACTGGATCCGCTCCGAACTGCAGGAGCTGCTGAAGGACATCGACCAGCGGCAGCGGGCCGAGCTGGAGTGATCGCCCCCGTGTGAGCCCGCCCACCGGGGTCCTGCGGGCACGGTGCGGGACGTACCATCGACGCATGGCTACCGAACCCCCAGAGACTTCGGCCTGGGAGGCACCCCCAGGCTCCTCCCCCTCGCCCGACGCGGTGCGCGCCGCGCTCGCGACGGTGAACGATCCCGAGATCCACAAGCCGATCACCGACCTGGGCATGGTCAAGTCCGTGGACATCGCGGACGACGGCGCGGTGCGGGTGGCCGTGTACCTGACGGTGTCGGGCTGCCCGCTGCGGGACACCATCACCAGCCTGGTGACCACCGCCGTGTCGAAGGTCTCCGGGGTCACCGGGGTGACCGTCGAGCTGGACGTGATGAGCGACGAGCAGCGCCGCGAGCTGGCCACCTCGCTGCGCGGCGGGCAGGCGGAGCGGGAGATCCCGTTCGCCAAGCCCGGATCGCTGACCCGGGTGTACGCGGTCGCCTCCGGCAAGGGCGGTGTCGGCAAGTCCTCGGTGACGGTCAACCTGGCGGCCGCGATGGCCGCCGACGGCCTGAAGGTCGGTGTGGTCGACGCCGACATCTACGGCCACAGCGTGCCGCGGATGCTGGGCGCGGACGGCCGTCCGACCCAGGTCGAGAACATGATCATGCCGCCCTCGGCCAACGGCGTGAAGGTCATCTCCATCGGCATGTTCACCCCGGGCAACGCCCCGGTGGTGTGGCGCGGCCCGATGCTCCACCGGGCACTGCAGCAGTTCCTCGCCGACGTCTACTGGGGCGACCTGGACGTGCTGCTGCTCGACCTGCCGCCCGGCACGGGCGACATCGCGATCTCCGTCGCGCAGCTGGTGCCGAACGCCGAGATCCTCGTGGTGACCACGCCCCAGCAGGCGGCGGCCGAGGTCGCCGAGCGCGCGGGCACCATCGCCGTGCAGACCCACCAGAAGATCGTCGGCGTCATCGAGAACATGTCCGGGCTGCCCTGCCCGCACTGCGGCGAGATGGTCGACGTCTTCGGCACCGGCGGCGGCGAGCGGGTCGCCGAGGGCCTGACCCGCACCACCGGCGCCACCGTGCCGGTGCTCGGGCAGATCCCCATCGACGTGCGACTGCGCGAGGGCGGCGACGACGGCCGCCCGGTCGTCCTGACCGACCCGCAGTCCCCGGCCGGCTCGGCCCTGCGGGCCATCGCGGGCAAGCTCGGCGGGCGCCAGCGCGGTCTGGCCGGCCTGTCGCTGGGCATCACGCCGCGCAACAAGTTCTGATCCGGCACCTGCGATCACCGGCGGGCGGCCGCGACCGGCCCCGGAACACCTCAGGGGCGCCTCCCGGGCCGGGAAGCGCCCCTGAGCCGTCTGTCACGGCCGGTACGTGGTGATGTCCTTCACCTGGGCCAGGCCGAGGCCGTAGGCACTCATCCCGCGCCCGAAGGCACCCAGGTGCACCCCGCGCGCCGATCCGGCCATCACCCAGCCGTACTCGGACTCCCGGTAGTGGAAGGGCGTGGGGACGCCGTCCACCGGCAGGCTGAGCTCCGACCAGACGGGTCCCTCGAGATGGTCCGCGAGGTCCCAGGCGATGGCGGTCTGCTGGTCGAGCCAGTCCTGCCGCAGGTGCCGTTCCATCTGGGTGGGCCAGGTGCAGGACAGCAGTCCCGAGCCCGCCAGCCAGGCCGCCGAGGCGACCGAGGTGGCCTCCAGCACGCCGGTGCCGTCCGAGCTGTGCCGCACCGGGCGGTCGGCGACCGTGACGACCACCACGAAGCGGCGGTTGTCGGGCGTGGGCTCGACCTTCACGGACGGTTCGTCGCCGTGGCCGGTGGAGCCGTGCTCGACCGTGCCGTCGGCGCTCATGCCGACGGGGGCGAGCCAGCGGTCGCCGGTGAATGCCTCGTCCAGCCCGTACCAGGGGAAGTCGGCCTTGAGATGGCCGCCGACCGTACGATCCGCCGGGTCAGCTGTGGTCTCCATACGCGCGGCGCCTCCTCCATAAGGGCAAACAAAGGGAGAATAGCCACTCGCGCTGCGTGAACGGGGCAGGCCCCCGTCTCAGGTGGCGTCGGAATCGAACGGCGGGGCCTCGCCGGGCGTCAGGCCGTCGCGCTTGCGCAGCAGGTCAGGAGTGCCCGAGGAGCCCGAGGAGCCTGCGGAAGCCGAGCCGCCGCCGCTCTCGCGGCCGTGCACGGCGTCGGTGACCGCCGACATCTCCTCCTTGAAGTCGAACCCGTTGCGGATCTCCTTCAGGCCCAGCTCGTCGTTGTCCAGCAGCTGCTTGCGGACGAAGTTCTTCGGGTGCAGGTCCTCGAATTCGAAGTCCTTGAACTCCGGGCCCAGCTCGTTGCGGATGTCCGCCTTCGCGCTGTCCGAGAACTCCCGCACCTTGCGGATGAACTGCATCACGTCCCTGATGACCTTGGGCAGCTTGTCCGGCCCGAACACGAGCACGGCAAGGATCACGAGCGCGACGACCTCCAGCGCGCCTATGTCTGAAAACACCGTGCAGCTCCTCGTGGTCCTCGGCCGATGGACGGAATCCGGCGGATCTCACCGTACCTGCCCCAACCGTCCGCACGGGAGTGGGCACGGTCAACAGTAGGCCGCGGCCCGGTAAATCCCGAATGCGCCGTGCTCAGCTCCCGCCGGCTGAGCCCAGGGTCAGCTCCACGGCGCGCTGCTTGCCGTCCCGCTTCAAGGTCAGCTGCAGCGTGTCGCCGGGCCGGTGGGCGCGGATCCGCACGATCAGCTCCTCGCCGCTGTGCACCCGCTTGCCGTCGATGGCGGTGATCACGTCGCCCGGCTCGATGCCCGCCTTGGCGCCCGGGCCGTTCGGGGTCACCGAGTCCCCCTCGCCCTGGCCCTCGGGGCTGACCTGGGCGCCGTCGCCGGAGTACTGCAGGTTGATGCTGACGCCGATCACCGGGTGGGTGGCCTTGCCGTCGTTGATCAGCTGCTCGGCCACCCGCTTGGCCTGGTTGACCGGGATCGCGAAGCCGAGGCCGATGCTCCCGCCCTGGCTGCTGTTGCCGAAGGGGTCGGAGCCGCTGTCCGCCGAGCGGATGGCGCTGTTGATCCCGATGACCAGCCCCTTGGCGTCGACCAGCGGACCGCCGGAGTTCCCGGGGTTGATCGGGGCGTCGGTCTGGATGGCGTCGACGTAGCTGACGTCGCTGCTGCTGGTCTCCCCGCCCGCGGTGATCGGGCGCTGGGTGGCGCTGATGATGCCGGAGGTCACGGTGCCCTCGAGGCCGTACGGGGCACCGATGGCGACGACCGGGTCGCCGACCTGGGCCGCGTCGGAGTCGCCGAGGGTCAGCGGGTGGAGTCCCGCGACGCCGCCGACCTTGATGACCGCCAGGTCGTAGCCGGTGTCGTGACCCACGATCGTGGCGGGCTTCACCTGGCCGCCGTTGAAGGTCACCGAGATGGTGCCGCTCTTGGCGACGCTCTCCACCACGTGGTTGTTGGTGAGGATGTGGCCCTCGCCGTCCAGCACGAAGCCGGTGCCGGTGCCCTCGCCGCCGTCGCCCTTGACGTGGATGTAGACGACGCCGGGCAGGACCTTGGCCGCGATGCCCGCGATGCTGTCCGGGGCGCGGGTGCCGGCCCCCGCGGTGGCCTGCGGCAGGGTCACGTCCGGCGTGCCGCCGTTGTCGTGGACGTAGGCGCCCAGCACCCCGCCGACGCCCCCCGCGATCAGGGTCACGGCGATCAGGGCGGCCGCCAGCGGGGCACGGCGGCTCCCCGAGGGCTGGGCGGGACGCCGCGGGCCCGCGGCGGCGCCCGGGGGCGCCCAGGGGTCGTAGCGGTGCCACTGGCCGACGGACAGCGGGGCCGGGGGCGCCGGCGGGCCGCTGGGCGGCGGGGGTGCGGGGTGGTGCGGCGGTGCCGCGCCGGCGGGGGGCTGCACCGGCGGCGCGGGCGCCCAGGGGCCGGGCTCGCCGTACGGCGGGGTGTCGTACGCGTCAGTGGCGTGCCGGGGGGCCGCTCCGGCGGAGGGCCCGGCGGGTGCCTCGGGGACCGCGTCCGGGGCGGGCCCGTCCCGCGGCTCAGGGGGAACCGGCGCGACCGTCTCCGGCCTGCTCCACCACTTCGGCCCTTCGGCCTTCCCCTCGTCCACGGTGCTCCCCTACGACGACCAGTCCTCCCTGGATTGAACCAGGAGTCGGCGCCGCCCGCAGCCGACCGCTCAGCGGGTCACGGGGAAGTGGCCGACCAGGGGGACGACCGAGTCGAGCGGAACGGGCGCGGCCGGGGAGTCCGCCGCGCCGCTCGGCGGGGTGGCGGAGACGGACGGGCTCGCGGTCGCCGGCGGGGCCACCGCGGGTGCCGGGGTGACGCCGGGAAGCACGGATGCGGCCGGGGCGGGGAGTGACCGGCCGTCCCCGGACAGACCCAGCGGCCGGGTGAGCGTACCGGGGGGCACGTGGCCGTCGGGTGCGGCGACGCCGTACGGGTGCATGCCGCGGGAGACGGGGTGCAGCAGGTCGCTGGTGGCCGTGCTCCACACGTCGGCGGCCGCGCGGGCGGTCTCGCCGGTGAGTGGAGCCGCGGGGGTGCCCGCGCCGCTGCGGGAGAGCGGGGTGCCACCGGCTGCGTCGACCGCGGCTTCCAGCGGCAGGGCGCCGCCGAGCGCGATGGCCGCCATGGAGACCGCGCCCGCCGCGGCGAAGGCGAAGCGGCGCCGGCCGCGGACCGCGGCGGCGGACGAGGCGGGGCCGAGGGGTGCGGCCCCGGCGCCGGAGCGGCCGCTCTCGTGGATCCGGAAGCCGCGGGACACGGAGGCGGACAGGGGCAGCGAGAACTCCTCGCGCGCCTTTCCGAACAGGTCGCCGCCGAGGCGTTCACCGCCGAGGCTGGCCGTCTCCATCAGTCCGCCGTCGCCGAACGGCCCTCTTCCGCCGTCCCCGTCACCCCCGGGCAGCTCCTGGAGGCGGGCGAGCAGGCCGGCGGAGAGGGCGGGCGGCGCCGCGGCGGCCACCACGTCCTTCATCCGGCGCTGCTCGTCGGCAGCGGTCTTGCAGTCGGGGCAGGTCGCCAGGTGCGCGAGCACCCGGTCGCGGGCGTCGTCGTGCAGCTCACCGTCGACGAAGGCGGCGAGATGGTCACCCAAGTGCTGGTCGGCACACGTGAAGTGCCGGCTGACACCGCTGCTCACGTGCTCCCGCCCTCCAGGGCCGGCCGGCCGGTGGCCAGGACGGGCGCACGGCCCGGACGGGCGGCCGGCGCACGGTGCTCCAGCGCCTTGCGCAGGTGCGAACGACCGCGGTGGATACGGCTGCGCACGGTGCCCAGCTTCACGCCGAGCGTCGCGGCGATCTCCTCGTACGACAGGCCCTCGATGTCACAGAGCACGACGGCCGCGCGGAACTCCGGGGCGAGGGTGTCCAGCGCCTGCTGGATGTCCGCGTCGAAGTGGGTGTCGGCGAAGTGCTGCGCGGGGGACGGCTCGCGGCTCGGCAGCCGCTCGGCGGCGTCGTCGCCCAGGGCGTCGAAACGGATGCGCTGACGGCGGCGGACCATGTCGAGGAAGAGGTTGGTGGTGATGCGGTGCAACCAGCCCTCGAAGGTGCCGGGGGTGTACGTCGACAGCGAGCGGAAGACCCGGACGAAGACCTCCTGGGTGAGGTCCTCGGCGTCGTGCTGGTTTCCGGTGAGACGGTACGCGAGGCGGTAGACCCGGGCACTGTGCGTACTGACGATCTCCTCCCAGGAAGGGGGGGTCCATGCCTGACTGTCCCCGTCGGTGGCGAAGGTCGCGTTGGCGGCCACAGTCGCGGACTCGTCGGTGCGCGGACGTTCGTCAGCTGTATTGGTCACGGATTTCGGCTCGCCGGCCGACCTGCGGAAGCGCGAGAGCACTCCCCGGTGACCCGCCGCAGCCGCACCTCCCCTGTCGGCTCTGGTGGTGTCCAGTAGAGCCCCTACCATAGCCACCTCGCCCGTTAGCTCCGGATAAATGCCGGGCTCATCGCTCCCGGCTCCTGTGGTTCAGGTCTGTCGCAGGTACCAACGAGCGGTCCCATCTGCGGGTTCCCGACCGCAACGGATACAGTCGCCAGGCGGGCTGCAACCGTCAGGCGGACAGGAGAGGGCAATTACCGGCAACCGGCAGGCGAGCTGGGCGTTCGCGGACGCTTTCGTCGCCGAGGACGACGCGCTGATACGAGCCCGCGGGCGAGCTCGTGAGGCAGGGTTGCGCCCCGTCTCCCCCGGCACCGGCGCGGCGCTGCGTCTGCTGGCCGCCGCCACGGACGCCAAGGCGGTGGTGGAGATCGGCACCGGCACTGGGGTCTCCGGCATCCACCTGCTGCACGGCATGCGCCCCGACGGCGTGCTGACCACCGTCGACACCGAACCGGACCGCCAGCAGCTCGCCCGCACCGCCTACCGGGAGGCGGGGTTCGCGGGGAACCGCGCCCGCTTCATCCCCGGCCGGGCGCTGGACGTCCTCCCCAGGCTCGCCGACGGCGGCTACGACCTGGTGTTCTGCGACGGGGACCGGCTGGAGTACCCGGACTACCTGGGCGAATCGTTGCGCCTGCTGCGTCCCGGCGGACTGGTCTGCTTCGAGGGGGCCTTCGCGCAGGGCCGCTCCATGGACGCCGCCCACTCCGAGCCGGAGGTGATCCGGCTGCGCGAACTGATGCGGACGGTACGGGACAACCCGGCCCTCGCCCCCGTCCTGCTCCCGACCGACGACGGCCTGCTCTGCGCCGTACGGCGCGGCTGACCATTCCCCCGCCCGGAATGCACCCGTTTCCGGGCTGGCGCACCAAAGGGCAAACGCGGAACGGACAAACAAGTGGGCCCCCGGCGCATGCCGCCAGGGGCCCAAGGCTTGGATTGGCCGGTTGTCAGGCGATGGCCTTCTTCAAAGCCTCGCCGAGTGCATCCGCCTCGTCCGGAGTCAGCTCGACGACAAGCCGTCCGCCGCCCTCGAGCGGAACGCGCATGATGATGCTCCGCCCCTCCTTGGTCACCTCGAGCGGGCCATCACCCGTCCGCGGCTTCATGGCCGCCATGCTCGTTCCCCTTCCTGAAACCAGCTCTTCGCACACGGTGGCCCAGGCGCCACCGGACTCGAACACATTGGTTCTCGGCCATTATCCCGCATCGGGTGACCTGATGACCAACATCGGTTCCCATCCGTTCGAGAACCCTGTCCCGCAAAACCGTCCATTTCGGTGATCGCACTCTCCGGCGCGTTTGACGGAGGTCACATGTCCGCGCCGGGCGATCTCCGGCATGCTGACCCCGAACGTGAGCCGCGACGAAGGGGACCACATGGCCGACACCGTGCTGTACGAGGTGAGCGACGGGCTCGCCACCATCACCCTGAACCGCCCCGAAGCGATGAATTCGCTGAACGTCGAGACCAAGGTCGCCCTGCGGGACGCCCTGCAGACGGCGGGCGCCGACACCGCGGTGCGGGCCGTGCTGCTGACCGCGAACGGCAAGGCTTTCTGCGTCGGCCAGGACCTCAAGGAGCACGTCGCACTCATCGCCGAGGCCGGCGGCGGGCCGGGGGGCGTGATGTCCACGGTGCGGGAGCACTACAACCCGATCGTCACCGCGATCGCCACCATGCCCAAGCCCGTCGTCGCGGGGGTCAACGGGGTCGCCGCCGGAGCGGGCGCGGGCTTCGCCTTCGCCTGCGACTACCGCGTGGTCGCCGACACCGCCGCCTTCAACACCTCCTTCGTCGGCGTCGCCCTGACCGCCGACTCGGGGGCCTCCTGGACGCTGCCCCGGCTGGTCGGCCGCAGCCGCGCCGCCGATCTGCTGCTCTTCCCGCGCACGATCGGCGCGCAGGAGGCGTACGAGCTGGGCATCGCCAACCGTCTGGTGCCGGCCGGCGATCTGGCCGCCGAGGCCGTCTCGGTCGCCCGCCGGCTCGCCGAGGGCCCGACGGTGGCCTACGCGGCGGTCAAGGCCTCCATCGCGTACGGCGAGGAGCACTCGCTCCTGGACACCCTGGCCAAGGAGGACGAGTTGCAGACGGCCGCCGGCGCCTCCGAGGACCACCGGATCGCCGTCGAGGCCTTCCTGAAGAAGGAGAAGCCCCGCTTCCTGGGCCGCTGATCCGGGCGGCGCAGGCGCGCCGGGGCGCCCGGGGCGCTCAGCGGCGGGCGCAGCAGCCGGCCAGGTGGTCGTCCACCAGGCCGCAGGCCTGCATCAGCGCGTAGGCGGTGGTGGGGCCGACGAAGCGGAAGCCGCGCTTCTTGAGGTCCTTGGCCAGCGCGGTGGACTCCGCCGTGACGGCCGGCACGTCCGCGACGGTGCGGGGTGCCGGACGTCCGGCGGGATCCGGCGCGTACGACCAGACCAGGGCGTCCAGGCCGCCCTCGTGAGCCTCGCGCAGCGCCAGGGTGGCGCGCGCGTTGGCGACGGCGGCGTCGATCTTCGCGCGGTTGCGGATGATGCCGGTGTCGGCGAGCAGCCGCTCCCGGTCCTCGTCGGTGAAGGCGGCGACGGCATCCGGGGAGAAGCCGGCGAAGGCCTTCCGGAAGCCCTCGCGGCGACGCAGGATCGTGATCCACGACAGGCCCGACTGGAAGGCCTCCAGGGACAGCCGCTCGTAGAGGGCCCCCTCGCCGTGCACCGGGCGGCCCCACTCGGTGTCGTGGTACTCGACGTAATCGTCGGTGGACAGCCCCCACGGGCAGCGCGCCAGGCCGTCCGGGCCGGTCACCACGTCGCCGTCGCTCACAGCTCGCTCCCCGGGGCACGCGGGTCCTCGGGGGCTCGCGGAACGTCGTCGGCGTCCTTGACCAGCGAGTGGCCGCCGAGCCGGGTGGCGTGGGCGCCGGCCAGCGCGGCCTCCAGGTCGGCGATGTGGGCGTCGCGCTGGGCCAGTTCCGCGCCGAGGCGCTCCAGCACGTCGTCGACGTCCACCATGCGGTAACCGCGTACGGTCACCGGCAGGCGCAGCCGCTCGACGTCCGCGCGGCCCACCGGCCGCTCCGGCGGCAGCCGGTCGTCCACCCGGTCCGGCTCCACGTCACGGAGCACCCCGCCGTCGCCGAGCACCGCGAGGGCGACCGCGGCGACCACCGCGACCAACGCGATGAGCAAGAACCAGAACAAGACCTCTCCCGGGGTCGGCCCGACGTGTACGCCACGATCGTGCCACGTCGCGCCGTGCGCGCGGTGTGCGGTCGGCGACTATCTTCGATCGGCGTACGACATTTCGAGGGAGGCAGGCGCGACATGCTGCGGCTGGGCACACGGGAATTCGGCGAGCACGAGCCCGTGATCATGGCGATCGTGAACCGGACGCCGGACTCGTTCTACGACCAGGGCGCCACGTTCACCGACGCACCGGCCCTGGAACGCGTCGAGCGCGCGATCGCGGAGGGTGCCGCGATCATCGACGTCGGCGGGGTGAAGGCGGGCCCGGGCGAGGAGGTCTCGGCTCAGGAGGAGATCCGCAGGACCGCCGGTTTCGTCGCCGAGGTACGCAGGCGCCACCCCGACGTGGTGATCAGTGTCGACACCTGGCGCCACGAGGTCGGCGAGGCGGTCTGCGAGGCCGGCGCGGACCTGCTCAACGACGCCTGGGGCGGCGTCGACCCCCGGCTCGCCGAGGTCGCCGCGAAGCACGGCGCCGGCCTGGTCTGCACCCACGCGGGGGGCGCGCGGCCGCGGACCCGGCCGCACCGGGTGGGCTACGAGGACGTGATGGCCGACATCCTGAAGGTGACCGTGGGCCTCG
Organism: Actinacidiphila sp. bgisy160; assembly: GCF_057707815.1. Classification (NCBI taxonomy): domain Bacteria; kingdom Bacillati; phylum Actinomycetota; class Actinomycetes; order Kitasatosporales; family Streptomycetaceae; genus Actinacidiphila; species Actinacidiphila sp. bgisy160. Next base: position 82,436 of record NZ_JBYIQW010000006.1, on the reverse strand, counting down.
CCGAGCGGGCGGCCGCGCTCGGCGTGCGGCGGGACGGCATCCTCATCGACCCCGGCCACGACTTCGGGAAGAACACCCGGCACTCGCTGGAGGCGACCCGGCGGCTGCCGGAGATGAGGGCCACGGGCTGGCCGGTGCTGGTCTCGCTGTCCAACAAGGACTTCGTGGGCGAGACCCTGGACCGCCCTGTCAAGGATCGGCTGATCGGCACCCTGGCCACGACCGCCGTCTCGGCGTGGCTGGGCGCCCGGGTGTACCGGGTGCACGAGGTCGCCGAGACCCGTCAGGTGCTGGACATGGTGGCCTCGATCGCGGGACACCGGCCCCCGGCGGTCGCCCGGCGGGGGCTGGCGTAGGGCCCGCAGGTCAGTCGCCGATCTCCTTGGTCACCAGCGCGACCGCCTCGTCGACATCGTCCGTGACGTGGAGCAGTTCCAGGTCGACGGGGGAGGCCTTGCCGCCGGCCACGACGGAGTCGCGGACCCAGTCGACCAGGCCGCGCCAGTAGGCGGAGCCGAACAGGACGATGGGGAATTGCGTGACCTTGCGGGTCTGGACCAGCGTCAGGGCCTCGAAGAGCTCGTCGAGGGTGCCGAAGCCGCCCGGCAGGACGATGAACCCGGAGGCGTACTTGACGAACATCGTCTTGCGGACGAAGAAGTAGCGGAAGTTCACGCCGATGTCGACATAGGGGTTGAGACCCTGCTCGAAGGGCAGCTCGATGCCCAGCCCCACCGAGACTCCGCCGGCCTCGCAGGCGCCCCGGTTGGCCGCCTCCATCGCGCCGGGGCCGCCGCCGGTGATGACGGCGAAACCGGCCTCGGCCAGGGCGCGGCCGATGCGGACGCCGGTCTCGTAGTCGGCCGTGCCCTCCGCCACCCGGGCGGAGCCGAAGACGCTCACCGCCCTGCCGAGTTCGGCGAGCGCGCCGAAGCCCTCGACGAACTCGGACTGGATGCGCATCACGCGCCACGGGTCGCTGTGGACCCAGTCCGATGGTCCGCGGGTGTCCAGCAGCCGCTGGTCGGTCGTCGACTTCTGCACCTGGCCCCGGCGCCGCACCACGGGACCGGTCTGGCGCTCGGGCCAGCCGCGCCCCATGGGGCGGCCCTCCGCCGCGGCTGTCTCGGCGGCGGCCGCCTCCTCCGCGTCACTGTCCATGTCGCGCTCCTTTCGCTGCCGTCCGGTCAGGGTACGACCGCGTCCGCCGGGCGGATCAAGAACGCGCCGCTGAATTGCTCGTTACGACAGCCAGGCGCGCAGCTTCTCCTCCGCCTCCAGGACGTCGGCGACGGCGACGTGCTCCTCGCGGGTGTGGGCGAGCCTGGGGTCGCCGGGGCCGTAGTTCACCGCCGGGACACCGAGGGCGGAGAAGCGCGCGACGTCGGTCCAGGCCTCCTTGGGCGCGGGCTCGGTGCCGATGGCCTGGACGAAGGCGGCCGCCACCGGGTGGGACAGGCCCGGCAGGGCTCCGGGGGCGCTGTCGGTCAGCCGCACGTCGTAGCCCTCGAAGACCTCGCGGACGTGGGCGAACGCCTCCGCCTCGGAACGGTCGGGGGCGAAGCGGAAGTTGACGATCACCGCGCAGGAGTCGGGGATCACGTTGCCGGCGTGACCGCCCTCGATCATGACCGCGTTGAGGCCCTCGCGGTAGGTGAGGCCGTCAACGACCGCCTTCCGCGGCTCGTAGGCGGCCAGCCGGGCCAGCACGGGCGCGGCCTTGTGGATGGCGTTCTCGCCCAGCCAGCTGCGCGCGGAGTGGGCGCGCCGGCCGGTGGTCTCCACGCGGACCCGCAGGGTGCCCTGGCAGCCGCCCTCGACCTTGGCGCCGGTGGGCTCCAGGAGGACGGCGAAGTCCCCGGCCAGCCACTCCGGGTGGTACTCGGCGAGCCTCCTCAGTCCGTTGCGCTCCGCCGCGATCTCCTCGGCGTCGTAGAAGACGAAGGTCAGGTCGCGGCTGGGCGCGGTGAGGGTGGCGGCCAGTCGCAGCTGGACGGCGACCCCGGACTTCATGTCGGAGGTGCCGCAGCCCCACAGGACCCCGTCCCCGTCGAGGCGGGAGGGCACGTTCTCGGCGATCGGCACGGTGTCCAGGTGCCCGGCGAGCACGACCCGCTCGGCTCTGCCGAGCCGGGTGCGGGCGACGACGGCGTCCCCGTCCCGGTCCACCGTCAGGTGCGGCAGGGCGCGCAGGGCGCTCTCCACGGCGTCCGCGAGCGGCTTCTCGGCGAGGCTGACGGAGGGGATGTCGACGAGTTGCGCCGTCACGGCGGCGGCGTCCTGACTGAGATCGAGCACGGGCCGTTCCATGCCGCCGACCCTACCGGGGGCCGGACGGGGCCCCGGCACAGCAGGCTTCGGTACGGTGTGCGCGTGCCGAAGCCACCGTCGACCTCGACACCCGCCGCACGCGCCCCCCGCAGGCGGGGGCGCGCAGCCCGTCTGGTCACCGCGGGCCTGGTCCTGCTGGGGGTCGCGGGCTACGCCGCGTACCACCTCGTCGGCGTCGGTCCGCGCCGCCCGGCCTGCACGGTCACCACGGAGGCCGGCAGCCTGACGCTGGAGCCGCAGCAGGCGGCGAACGCCTCGACGATCGCCGCGGTGGCGACCTCGCGCGGGCTGCCGGAGCGGGCGGTGACGATAGCGCTGGCCACGTCGATGCAGGAGTCGGCGCTGCGCAACCTCGACCACGGCGACCGCGACTCGGTGGGGCTGTTCCAGCAGCGCCCTTCGCAGGGCTGGGGCACGGCCGCACAGATCATGGACCCGGTCTACGCCTCCAACGAATTCTTCGACGGGCTGGTGAAGATCCACGGGTATTCCCGGCTCCCCCTCACGGTGGCCGCGCAGAAGGTGCAGAAGAGCGGCTTCCCGCAGGCGTACGCCAAGCACGAGGGGGACGCCGCGCTGCTGGCCGGCGCGCTGACCGGCCGGCACGCCGGGGCGCTGAGCTGCGTCACCGCGAAGGCCGCGGGGACGGTCTCCGGGGGCGACCCGGCGAAGGTGCGGGAACGGCTGGTGCGGGAGTTCGGGGCCGATGTGGCGCCGCGGACCACCGAGACGCCCGCGGACCCGGACGGCGAGTTCGCGCGGGACGCCAAGAACGGTGCGCGGGGCGGCCATCCGGCGCGGCGCACGGTGGCCGTGCCGTCCGCCCCGGCGGGGAACGAGGAGCGCGGCGACGAACGCCGGCGGGGCTGGGAGCTGGCCCAGTGGGCGGTGGCCCACGCGCATGAACTGAAGGTGGAGAAGGTGTCCTTCGACGACCGCGAGTGGTCGGCGAAGGCATCCGAACGGGGGTGGACGGCGTCGAATTCCGGCGCCGCGCGCGAGACCGCGGGCGACGTCAGGATCACCGTCGCGCAATAGTGCGGGCATTCACCCCCAGGCGGGTGATTGATACGCCAAACCCATCAGATGTGAATCCCCTCGTTCGGGGGTGCGAAAAAAGCTTCTGATCTAGGGCTGCGACGTTTCCGCGGCACTTCCGGCTCCGTCCGAATTGCTCCGCTTCACCACCCCGGGAATCCGTCCGCATTACCAAGTCTTTACTCTTGGCGGCCGCAACCTCCGACCCCCTTCACGCGGTAGTCACGACGTCCGCCCCGCGGACATGTCACGTCGAAACCGTCGTCTCTCCGTAAAAGGAGCACCATGTCTCTCCCCCTCGCGCGTCGGATCGCCCGGGCCGCCCTGCTGGTCGGCGCGGCCGCGGCTCCTCTCATCGGTGCCGGTGCCGCGTCCGCCGCCGAGCTGCCGCAGGTCGGCGACCTGGGTGGGCTGACCAACGTGGACAAGACCCCCGAGCTCACCGGCACCGTGAACGGCGTGGCCAAGCAGTCCGGCGCCGTGAAGACCGTGCAGGAGGCGCTGCCCGTCACGTCGGGCACCGTCGGCGGCCTGGCCAAGAGCGCCCAGCCGGCCGCCGGGGGCGCCGCGACGCAGGTCGCCAAGACCGTCGGCGGCGCCGCCCAGGAGCTCGGGAGGACCGCCGAGGGCTCCGGGCTGCCGGGCGGCCTGCCCTCCGCCGGCCGGCTGCCCGTGCAGGGGCTCCCCATCGGCGGCTGACCCCCCACAGCGGCGCCGAAAGGGCCCGGGGAGCGGTGCTCCCCGGGCCCTTCGCGCCGTCGTGGTGACCTCGCGGCTCAGGAGGACAGCCGGCGCACCGCCGCCGCCACCCGCTCGTCGGTGGCCGTGAAGGCAACCCGGACGAACCGCTCCCCCGCCGCGCCGTAGAACTCGCCGGGCGCCACGAGGATGCCCTGCTTGGACAGATCCGCGACGGTGTCCCAGCAGGACTCGTCGCGCGTCGCCCACAGGTACAGGCTCGCCTCGCTGTGCTCTATCCGGAAGCCGGCGGCCTCGAAGGCCTCCCGCAGGGCCGCCCGCCGCCGCGCGTAGCGCTCCCGCTGCCGGGCCACGTGGGCGTCGTCCCCGAGCGCGGCGACCGTGGCGGCCTGCACCGGGGCGGGCGTCATCATGCCGCCGTGCTTGCGGATCTGCAGCAGCTCGCCGAGCACCGCCGGGTCTCCGAGGAGGAAGGCCGAGCGGTAGCCGGCCAGATTGGAGCGCTTGGACAGCGAGTGGACGGCCACGATGCCCTCGTAGGAACCGCCGCAGACGTCCGGGTGCAGGACCGAGACCGGGGCGGCGTCCCAGCCCAGCTCCAGGTAGCACTCGTCGCTGAACACCAGCACGCCGTTCTCACGCGCCCAGGCGACGGCACGGGTCAGCTCGTCCTTGGACAGCACACGACCGGTGGGGTTGGAGGGGCTGTTGAGCCACAGCAGCCGCAGCCCGGCCGGGTCGGGCTCGGTCGGGTCGTCGTAGACCACCGGCTCGGCGCCCGCCAGCCGCGCCCCGACCTCGTACGTCGGGTAGGCCAGCCGCGGGTGGGCCACCTTGTCGCCCGCCCCGAGGCCCAGTTGGGTCGGCAGCCAGGCGACCAGCTCCTTGGAGCCGACGACCGGCAGCACGTGCGCGTCGGTCAGCCCGGCGGCGCCCAGCCGCCGGGCGGCCCATCCGGTGATGGCGGCGCGCAGCTCGGGCGTCCCCCACACGGTCGGGTACCCGGGGCTGTCCGCCGCCCCCGCCAGGGCACGCTGCACGATGTGCGGGACCGGGTCGACCGGGGTGCCGACCGACAGGTCGACGATGCCGCCGGGGTGCGCGGCGGCCGTGGCCTTGTACGGTTCGAGCCGGTCCCACGGGAAGACGGGGAGTCTGGACGAGACTGGCTGCGCCACGGTGGTGCTCACTTTCCGTTCCTCGCAGGCCCGCGGCCTGCCGCTGCCTGGAACACGGCGGTCCCGCACGGCGCCGTGCCGTGCGGGACCGCCCGCGATTCTCGGGTCACTCGCCCTGCGGGGGCAGGGCGGCGATGAAGGGGTGGTCGCGCTCGATCAGCCCGAGCTTGGAGGCACCACCGGGCGAGCCGAGCTCGTCGAAGAACTCGACGTTCGCCTTGTAGTAGTCCTTCCACTCCTCCGGGGTGTCATCCTCGTAGAAGATGGCCTCCACCGGGCAGACCGGCTCACAGGCTCCGCAGTCGACGCATTCGTCCGGGTGGATGTACAAGGACCGCTGGCCCTCGTAGATGCAGTCGACGGGGCACTCCTCGATGCACGCCTTGTCCTTGACGTCGACACAAGGCTGCGCGATGACGTAGGTCACGCTGTCGTTCCTCCTCGATAGGGCTGTCTCGCGCGGGAGCGCGGCGTCGTCGATGCCCGCCCCTAGTATCTCCGTTCTTGGGCAGCAGACGAACAGGAGGGGCGGTCATGAGCATGGATTTCACCGCCGGAGGCCGGCTCGAGGTGCGCATAACCCCTTCTGACGTGGGCAAACGCGTTTCGGTACGCAGGATCGCGGAGATCGTCGAGGGACGGCCGGTGTTCGCCGACGCCGTCGGTATTCTCACATCGTGGGACGAAGGGGTGCTTGTTGTCACCCGTCGGGACGGCGAAAACGTCCACATCGCGGAATCGTCCCTGGTGGCGGGCAAGATCGTGCCCGACGCACCGGCGCGTCGCGGCGCCCGCGCGCCCCGCGCGACGGCCCGGGAACTGCAGGAATCCGCCAGCCGCGGCTGGCCCGCACCGGAGACCGCCCGGCTGGGCGCCTGGACGCTCCGGGCCGCCGGCGGCTTCACCCGGCGCGCCAACTCCGTGCTGCCGCTCGGCGATCCCGGTGTCCCGCTGACGGAGGCCGTCGCGCGGATCGCCCGCTGGTACGGCGACCGCGGCCTGCCGGCGTACGTGCAGGTCACCACGGGTAGCGAGGACTCCGACCAGACTCTGGCGGAGGCGCTGGACGGCCTCGGCTGGACGGCGGAGGGCCACGCCCTGCTGCGTACGGCCGCCCTGGCGCCGATCGCGGACCTGCCGGGCGCCGAGGCCGTGTGCCTGTCCCGCGAGGCCGACGCGGCATGGCTCGCCCGCTACCACCGCACGGGTGGCCTGAGCGACGCGGCACTGAAGGTGCTGAGCGGTGGCCCCTCGGTGTGGTTCGCCACGGTGCCGGGAGACGGCGACATCGCCGGCACCGGGCCCGCGGCGATCGGCCGCTGCGTCGTCGACGGCCGGTTCGCCTCCTTCGGAGCCGTCGAGGTGGCCCCGTCCCACCGGCGGCGCGGACTGGCCCGGGCCGTGATGGCCGCGCTCGCCCGCAAGGCCCTGGACGAGGGCGCTTCCGGCGCGTACCTGCAGGTCGAGACCGGCAACGAGGGCGCGATCGCCCTCTACGACCTGATGGGCTTCACCACCCACCACGCCTACCACTACCGGCGCGGCCCGCTGTCCGCGGGAGGGTGAGCGACCCGGTATGGACGACGCCATCAGGCAGCGCTTCGCCGAGGCCGCCCGCGAGCCGCGCCCCGACCTCGCGGACCTGTGCCTGCTCATCGGGGCCGCGGCCGACCCTTCCCTCGACGAGGCCGGGACGGACGCCGCGCAGATGGAACTCGACCGCCTCGCCGGGCTCCTGCCGTACGGCCTCGCCGCCCCCGCCGACTGGGCCGCCGCCGCCGCCGAACTCCTCGGCCGCCGCTGCGGGTACCGCGGCTCCCCCGCCGACTACCAGCGGCTGGAGTCCTCGCTGCTGCATGAGGTGCTGCGGCGGCGGCGCGGGCTGCCGATCCTGCTGTCGGTGATCTGGATGGAGGTCGTCCGGCGGGCCGGCGGGCCGGTCCACGGGGTGGCCCTCCCCGGGCACTTCGTCGTGGGCTTCGGCGACCCCGCGGGCGGGTTCGTGCTGGCCGACCCCTTCAACGGCGGCCGGCGGCTCGGCGAGGAGGACGTGCGCCTGCTGGTGGCGGGCGCGACGGGGACCGCGCCGTCCCCGGCGATGCTGGAGCCGGCGGATCCGCTGGACATCGTGCTGCGCGTGCTCAACAACATCCGTGCCTGGGCCTCGGCGCGGCCGGAGCACCTGGCCACGCAACTGTGGGCGGTCGAGCTGGCGCTGCTGCTGCCGCACCATCCGGCGCGGCTGCGCTTCGAGCACGCGCAACTGCTGGTGCGAAAGGGGGACTTCGCGCGGGGCGCGGCGGAGATGGAGGCGTACGCGGACGTGCTCGCCGAGGCGGAGCCGTCCGCCGCGACGGCGTTGCGGCGACAGGCGCGGGCCGCCCGCGCGCTCCTGAACTGACCACGTAGGGGTGCGAACGGTGCTGGTGGTCCCGGTCGGCGGTGCTGGGTGCCGGGGTGCCGCCGGTTCTCGGGCACGGGTTCGTCTCGCGCCCTTCGGGCGCGAGTCGGACGGGGAGCCGAACCGGCTAGAGCCAGCCGCGCTCCAGCGCGATGCGGACCACTTCGGCGCGGTTGCGGGCCGCGGTCTTCTGGATCGCGGTGGACAGGTAGTTGCGGACGGTCCCCTCGGAGAGGTGGAGGCGGCGGGCGATGTCCGCGTTGAGGGACCCGTCGGCGGCCGCGCGCAGGACGTCGCGCTCCCGCGGGGTGAGGGGGTCGGCCCCCTCCGACAGCGCGGCCGCCGCGAGCACCGGGTCGATGACCTTCTCCCCCCGCAGCACCCCGCGCACCGCCTCCGCGAGTTCCCCCGCGGGCGCGTCCTTGACCAGGAACGCGTCGGCGCCCGCCTCCATGGCGCGGCGCAGGTACCCGGGCCGGCCGAACGTGGTGACGATGACGACGCGCACCCCGGGCAGTTCCGCCCGCACCGCGGCAGCCGCGTCGAGGCCGGTCATCGCGCCGGGCATCTCGATGTCGAGGAGGGCGACCTGCACGCCCGCGGCGCGGGCCGCGCCGACGACGTCCTCGCCGCGGGCGACCTGCGCGACCACCTCGATGTCGTCCTCAAGCCCCAGCAGCGCTGCCAGGGCCTCCCGCGCCATCGCCTGGTCCTCCGCCAGCAGCACCCGGATCATGGGCGTGAGCGTAGTCGGCCGGGACGACGGCGCGGAGGGTGAAGCCGCCGTCCGCGGCGGTCTCCAGACGGCCACCGGCGAGCTCCAGGCGCTCCTCCAGGCCCGTCAGGCCGTTGCCCCGCCGTGTGCCGCCGGGGCCGGCGCCACGGCCGTCGTCGGCGACGGTGAGCCGTACCGTGCCGTCGTCCTCGGCCACGGTGACCGTGCAGCGGGAGGCGCCGCTGTGCCGTACGACGTTGGTGACGGCCTCGCGCAGGGCCCAGGCCAGGGCTCCCTCGGCCTCCGGGGTGAGCGGGGCGGCCACCGTCGCGGGCAGCCCGGCGCGGACGCCGGCGGCCCGCAGGGCGCCGCGGGCGCCGGCGAGCTCGGCGGCCAGGGTGGGCATGCGATAGCCGCTGACGGCCTCCCGGACGTCCACCAGGGCCTGCCGGCTGACCCGCTCGATGTCGGCGACCTGCGCGGCGGCGTCCTCGGGGCGGCCGGGCAGCATGCGTCCGGCCAGTTCGCTCTTGAGGGTGATCAGCGACAGTGAGTGGCCGAGCAGGTCGTGCAGGTCGCGGGCGAGCCGCAGCCGCTCCTCCGTGGCGGCGAGCTGGGCCACCGCCGCCCGGGCCTCGCGCAGTTCGCGGGTGGTCCGCACCAACTGGCGCACCCCGGTCATGGCGTAGCCGCCGAGCAGGCACGGCACGAGCAGCGAGATCACCAGGCCCTCGCCCGCCCCGGTGAGTCCCGCGACGCCCGCGAGCACCGCCGTGACCGGTGGGATCGCCCAGTGCGCCTGGCGGCTGGGCAGCACCGCCCCGCAGCCCACGGCGAGGTAGACGAACAGGACGAGGAAGTCGTCGCCGAGGGTGAGGGTCATCAGCAGGGCCAGCGCGCCGAGCAGCAGGAGCTGCCCGTACACCCGGCGCGGCTGGTGTTCGGCGTTGGTCCGCAGGAAGACGATGCCCAGGTAGACGGCGACGAACGCGGCGAGCCCGAGCCAGCCGAGCACGGTCGCGGTGAGGCCGCGGCCGCCCTCGGCGAGATCGCTGACCGGGGCGCCGAGGTAGAGCATCCACATGGCCACCCAGACCAGCTTGATCAGGGCCTGGCGGCGGTTCTCCGGGGCCCGGCCGATCGCCGGGGCGTTCCGGGCCTCGGCGGCCTCCGGCTGCTGCGTCGCTCCGACGGCCACGTTCCTTCTCCTCTCAGGTCCTCGCGGTGTCCTTGCGGTACATCCAAGCGGCTGTCCCGCCGGACACCAGCCCGTAGACCAGCAGCACGGCGATGTCCCTCGCGTGCGGGGCCCGGCCGAGTTCGACGGCCTGGCCGAGTGCCGCGTACGGGCGGGCCGGCAGCAGGTTCGCGATGTCGCGCAGCCAGCCGGGGAAGGAGTCGAAGGGCATCCACAGGCCGCCGAGCAGCGCGAGCCCGAAGTAGGCGATCATCGCGACGGGACGGGCGGTCTCCGCCGAGGCGACATAGCCGATGGCCACGCCGAGCGCCGCGAAGACGAAGCTCCCCGCCCAGCTGGTGAGCAGCACCCCGGCCCACTGCCAGGCGGCCATCCGTACGCCCTTCAGGGCGCCGCCGGCGAGCAGCACGAGCACGATGGAGGGCAGGCTGACCGTGGCGGCCGCGGCGATCTTGGCCAGGACGTAGCCGCGCCCGGGGAGGGCGGTGAGCCGCAACTGGCGCACCCAGCCCTTGTCGCGCTCCCGGGCGATCCGCTCGGAGTTGCCCATGAGCACGGCGGTCATGGCGCCGAAGGCGCACATGGCGACCATGTAGTACGGCACCATCGCCGCCTTCTGGCCCGCCGTCAGGATCATGAAGAGCAGCACCGGGTACAGCACCGAGAAGTTGCCGGCGCCGTTGGGGCCCAGGAGGGCGACGGTCTCACCGGGGTGGAGGGTCAGGCTCAGGTCGTCGACGGCCCGGACCTGACCGAAGCTCTTGCTCACGTGGGTGAACACTGTTGCGGTCATGGCAGCAGCGTCGCGGACGGCGGGGTGCGCGCGGCAGTGCCGGGCGTCCTGTCCCGCGGATGACAGATGTCATGGGTGTGGTCCCGGTACGGGTACCGGGGCCACACCTCTCACACGCGGATCGCGCGACCTGGGGTCAGGACGTGCCCTCGATGGTCACCGTCTTCTTGGCGGTGTCGGTGGTCTGCAGCGCGGGCAGCATCGCGGAGGCGACGTCCTCGGGGGTGACGGCGGTCTTGCTGCCGTCACCGCGTTCGACCAGCACACCGTCGAAGGCGCCGCCGTACAGGCCCTTGAGCACCTTGCGGTCGATGTACGGGGTCAGGTTGCCGTCCTGGTCCGGCACCATCGTGAGGATCTGCGACAGCGACTTCTGCGGGCTGAACGGGACGGGAGCCCCGGCGCCCGCCCGGACCATGACGAACCCGGACATGGCCGTCTTCCCGAAGCCGTTGACGGCCTCGTCGAGCGCCTCCTGGGTCACCTTGGGCTGGACGGTGGTGACCTTCAGGCTCACCGCGCCCGCCTTGCCGGTGGCGACCTGCGTGGCGTAGGCGGCGGTGACGGCGTCGATCGATGCGGCCGCGTCCACGCCCTGGTGGGGCTTGCCGGGGACCGCGACGGCCTTGCCGTTCACGAACTTGACCATGCCCTCGGAGCCGGAGCCGCCGAGCCCCTGGGAGAGCTTCTCCAGCTGGGCGCGGAGCTTCTCGCTGTCCGTGGTCAGCACGGGGTCGGCGGCGCGCGAGACGCCGAACAGAGAGCCGATGACGGTGACCGGGTTGTAGTCGCGGTGCGCCACGTTGCGGACGGTCGCGTCGGTGTCGAAGACGAGACCGGCGGCCGCGGGCTTGAGCGACTTGCGCTCGTCGCCGATGGTGACGGTGAGCGGGGCGTTCTTGCGGGAGCCGAGCGCCTGGTCGAGGAGCGCGACGGCCTGGTCCTTGGACTTGCCGCCGATCCCGACGCCGTAGACGGTGGTGCCGGCCGGCACGTCGGAGTGGTCCATCAGCAGTCCGGCGCCGTAGGCGATGCCGAGCAGGCCGAGCACGCCGACGCCCACCAGTATGAGCTTGGAACGGCCCTTGGCCTCGCGCTCCGCGGTGCTCTGCCGACTCGCCGGCGCCGCCGGCTCGTCCTGCTCGAAGCGGTACATCTCGCCGCCGGGCGGGGCCTGCCGGTTGGCGGAGGGCCCTGCGGGGGGAACCGCCGGGATGCCGCCGACGACGGTGTCGCCGGACAGCCGCTCGCCCGCGGAGGGCGGGAACGGCGTGGGGTAGGGCGAACGGCCGGCCGCGGGGGCCGCCGGGGGCACCCTCATCTCCCCGGTGACCGGGCCCGCGGTGGGCCCGGCCGGCGGCTGCTGCCCCGGGAAGGGCACGCCGGCGCCGGGACCCTTCGCCGGGCCCGCACCGGGGCCGCCGGGGAAGGCGCGCGGCGCCGGGGCGGGGCGTCCGGGACCGGCCGGGCCGCCGGGACCACCCGGGCCGCCCGGCGCCACGGGGCCACCGGGACCGGCCGGGCCACCTGGCGCCACGGGGCCGCCGGGACCACCCGGGCCCGCGGGGCCGACCCCGCCGTCGTTCAGGTACGGGATGCCGCCGCGCCGGGGTCCGGCGGGTGCGGCGCCCGGCCCGGGGGCCGGTCGGCGGTCCGCCGGGCCGGGCTGGGCGGGGATGTCGCCGCGTTGCATCGGCTGGGTGACCTCGGGGGCGGCGAACTCCTGCGCCGCCTCGGGACCGGGCGCCGGGGCCGGCGCCGGGGCGGCCTTCCGCGGCGCGAACCAGTCGCTCGTCGGCTTCTCGCTCTTCGGCGCGGGAGCCGGCTCCGCGGCGGGCTCCGGCGCGGGCGCCGGGGCGCCCTGACCGGCCCCGGTGCCGCCGCCGACGGTCCAGCCCGCCGGCAGGGGGGCCGACTCGGCCGCGGCGGCGGCCGGTGCGGACCCGGTGGGTGCCTCGCCCTCCGCGCCGCCCTCGACGGGGGTGCGGACGACGACCGGCGGGATCGGCCGGGACCCGGGGATGTTGATGCGCACCCGGGTGGTCAGCGTGGTCTCGGTCTTGGTTTCCTCTGCGGCGGGAGCGGCAGCGGGCTCCCCGGCCGCGGCCCCGTCGCGCGGGCCCTCCTGCGGATGCAGCGACGGAAACGGTCGGGTTCCGTACGGCGGGGTACCCGACGGGTACGCGGCTCCGCCCCGGCCCTGGGGGCCGGGGGACGGACGATCAGTTTCACGACTCAAAGCAGGCTCTCCCGGTTCGCTTCGCCACCCGTCACGGCCTTTCCGCGGGTGGCCCGGCGGCGCGCACCACCATACTGGGCGCCGCGTCGAAGCCGCCCGCCCGCCGGATGGAGACCGCCCTGATCAAAGGGGCTTATGTGACGCCAACCGCCAAAACGGGCGACGCTCGTTCCGCAACGGACGCAACGTGGCGCCTATCGTGCCTCAAGTGATCCACCGGCGGGAGGACGGGGTTGCACAAGGGTGGCCGACATCACGCCGGCCATCGCTCCGCCCAACAGGTAGACGTACGGGCTGATTCCGCTGGCGAACAGGAAGTCACCCTCCGGCCGGGCGGAGCTGAGCAGCATCACGGTGATCAGCCACACCGCCGCCGGCACCACCGCGCCCAGCCGCGTGCCGGTGAGCCTGGCACCGCCGTGGAAGAGCGCCGCGCTCCCGGCGAGCGCGAGCAGCAACCCGCCCGGGAACCAGGCGGCCTGGACCAGCGACCCCGCGACGGCGACCAGCACGCCCAGGACCGCGAGTACGGGGTAGGCGGCGCGCCTCATACCCCGGTCCCCGCGAACAGGTCGTCCTCCAGGCTCCCGGCCGGCGCGGGAACGCCCTTGACCAGCCGGTAGAACTCGGCGCCGAACAAGGGCTGTCCGAGGTCGTTGGAGAGCGCGAAGAACGGGCCGTCCACCGCGATCTGGGTCACGTGGGCCTTCATCGCCGCGGCCTTCCGCTCGGCGTAGCGGGCCTCCACGTCGATGGCGGCGGTCACCAGGTCGTCGTCCACCACGCCGGGGACGTCGTCGGCGGTCGCGATGCCCTCGAAGGGGATCTGCCGCCCGGCCCCGCGCAGCCGGGCGAAGCCCTCCTCGACCACGTGGCGCGGGATGCAGTTCCAGTAGATCTTGGCGACGGAGTGCGGGCCGCCGAGGTCACGCCGGTAGGACGGCTCGGCGGACAGTTCGGCGGCGCGCATGGCGACGCGGTGCGCCTGGATGTGGTCGGGGTGGCCGTAGCCGCCGTCGGGGTCGTAGGTGACCAGGACCTGCGGACGGACCTCGCGGATCACCTCCACGAGGTACGAGGCCGCCAGGTCGAGGTCCGCCTGCCAGAAGCTCTCGGGCCGGTCGTTCTGCGGCACGCCCATCATCCCGGAATCCCGGAAGCGGCCGGGGCCGCCCAGGAAACGGTGGTCGGTGACGCCGAGCTGCGCCATGGCGTCGGCGAGTTCGCCGGCCCGGTGCGCGCCGAGGGTGTCGTCGCGGTCGGGGGCCAGGTGTGCCAGCTCGGGCGGGATGACCTCGCCCTCCTCGCCGAGGGTGCACGTCACCAGGGTGACGTGCGCGCCCTCGGCGGCGTACTTGGCCATGGTGGCGCCGTTGTTGATCGACTCGTCGTCGGGGTGCGCGTGGACGAGCAGCAATCGGCGGGCGGGCAGTGCGGTCATGAGGAGAGCCTAGGGCAGGCCCCGCCGCTCACCGGGGCGCAGCCACGGGCTCAGAACTTGAAGTCCCCGATCATGCCCGCGACATTGTTGGTGAGGTCCCGGATCGTCGGCGCGATGGAGGAGCTCGCCAGATAGAACCCGAGCAGTACGCAGACCACCGCGTGCCCCGCCTTCAAACCGGCCTTCCTGACCAGCAGGAAGACGACGATCAGCAGCAGCAGCACCGCCGAAATCGAAAGTGCCACAGCGGCTCACCTCCAGGGCGTCAGGTTCCGACAGCAATTGCCAACCGGTTGTTACCCACTCTCGGCAGTGGATCATAACTTTGTGGCGTACCGCATAGCTCGTCGCACGGGAGCACGCGGGGGCGCATGGCCGGATCTCGCGGTTGGCGTGCGCCGGGCTCACCGGCGGGCGGTGGCACACTCCACCCATGACGCAAGCGCTCTCGTTCCCCCGGCAGTACGCCCGCACGCAGCGGTTCTCGCTCGGCGCCCCGCGCGCCTTCACCGTGTCGCCGGACGGCGGCCGGATCGTCTTCCTGCGCTCCCGTTCCGGCACCGACCGCTCGCACCTGCTGTGGGTCCTGGACCCGGAGTCCGGCGCCGAGCGGGTCGCGGCGGACCCCGCGGTGCTGTTGTCCGGCGCGGCGGAGGAGCTGTCGCCACAGGAGAGGGCGCGCCGGGAGCGCAGCCGGGAGGGCTCGGCCGGAATCGTCGGCTACGCGACCGACGACGCGGTGGAGCTGGCCGCGTTCGCCTTGTCCGGGCGGCTGTTCACCGCGGAGCTGCGGGCCGGTACGGCCCGGGAGATCGCCGTGCCGGGCCCGGTGGTGGACCCGCGTCCGTCGCCGGACGGCCGCGGGGTGGCCTACGTGGCGAACGGCGCGCTGCGCGTGGTGGCCGCCGACGGCGGCGAGGACCGGGCGCTGGCCGGGCCCGAGGGTCCGGACGTCACTTACGGGCTGGCGGAATTCATCGCCGCCGAGGAGATGTCCCGCAGCCGCGGCTACTGGTGGTCCCCGGACAGCGCCTGCGTACTGGCGGCCCGGGTGGACGCGTCCCCGGTCCGCCGCTGGTGGATCGCCGACCCCGCCAACCCCGGGCAGAAGCCGGCGGAGGTGGCCTACCCTGCGGCGGGCACGCCGAACGCCGAGGTCACTCTGGTGCTGCTGACGCTGGACGGTGCGGCCACCGCGGTGGAGTGGGACCGCGAGCGCTACCCGTACCTCGCGCAGGTGCACTGGTCGGCGGCGGGTCCGCCGCTGCTGCTCGTGCAGACCCGCGACCAGCGCGAGCAGCTGTACCTGGCAGTGGACACCGCCACCGGCGGCACCCGGGAGGTGCACCGGGACCGCGACGAAATCTGGCTTGATCTTTTCCCCGGGGTGCCTGCCTGGTTGCCCGGCGAGCGCCTCGTGCGGATCTCCGACGAGAACGGCTCACGATCGTTGTTCGTCGGCGAACAGCCTTGGACAGGACCGGAGTTGCACGTACGCGCGGTGCTCGGGACGGACGGCGACGGCGTGCTGTTCGCGGCCTCCGCGGGGCACGGCGCCAAGGACCCGGAGACCGGCGAGATTCATGTGTACCGCGCCGGCGAAGGCCCCGCCGGCGCGGTCCGGCTGAGCGGTGCGCCGGGCGTGCACTCCGCGGTACGGGCCGGGGCCGTCACGGTGCTGTCCTCCGCGTCCCTGGAGTCGGCCGCCACGGCGGTCCGGGTGCTGCGGGACGGCGAGCAGGTGGCGGAGATCGCCTCGCACGCCGAGACCCCGGTCCTCACCGCGCGCCCGGTGCTCGTCGGGGCCGGCGAGCGCGGCGTGCCGGTGGCGGTGCTGCTCCCCTCGGGGCACCGGGAGGGCGACGGGCCGCTGCCGGTGCTGATGGACCCCTATGGCGGACCGCACGGCCAGCTGGTGGTGAGCGCCCAGCGCGGCTACCTGCAGGCGCAGTGGCTGGCCGACCAGGGCTTCGCGGTGGTCGTCGCGGACGGCCGGGGCACCCCCGGGCACTCCCCCGCCTGGGAGAAGGCGATCGCCGGCGACTTCGCGGGTGTCACGCTCGACGACCAGATCCACGCGCTGCACGCGCTGGCCGGCCACTACCCCCTGGACCTCACCCGGGTGGGCATCCGCGGCTGGTCCTACGGCGGCTATCTGGCGGCGCTCGCGGTGCTGCGCCGCCCGGACGTCTTCCACGCCGCGGTGGCGGGCGCGCCGGTCACCGACTGGCGGCTGTACGACACGCACTACACCGAGCGCTACCTCGGCCACCCCGAACAGCGGCCGGCGGTGTACGCCACCAACTCCCTGGTCACCGACGCCGGTCTGGCCGACCCGGCGGACGAGGTCCGGCCGCTGATGATCATCCACGGCCTCGCCGACGACAACGTGGTCGCCGCGCACACCCTGCGCCTGTCCTCCGCGCTGCTGGCCGCCGGCCGCCCGCACGAGGTGCTGCCGCTGTCCGGGGTGACGCACATGACCCCGCAGGAGGAGGTCGCCGAGAACCTGCTCCTCCTCCAGGTCGCGTTCCTGAAGCGTTCCCTGGGGGTCGCGCGGGGTTAGGGCGGGTCCTGCAGGTACGCCGCCCGCGCCTCGGAGGAGGGGCCGGGCGGCGGCTGCTGCTGCCCGTAGGCGCCGAAGACGGGGAGGACGGCGGTCTGCTCGTACAGCGGCATCGACAGGGTGCCGGCGGCCGTGGGGACCTCCGCCTCCGCGTACGGGTCACCGCCGGACACGCCCACCGCCGCCAGGTCGCCGGGGGCCAGCAGCAGCGTCACCACCAGCGCGGCGCCCACCGCGAACGCGGCGGCGAAGTCGTCGGCGCCCGGGGCGTCGATCCGGGAGGTGCCGATCACCGGGACGGCGGTCGTGGCGAGCAGCCCGGCCACGCAGATGCCCAGCGGCCGGGCGAACGGGGCCCGCGCGAACGCGGCGAGGCCCGCGGCCGCGGCCAGCCCGGCGGTCGCCCAGACCAGCCACTCGTAGGGCGCCCCCAGTTGGGAGCCGACCAGGTAGCCGCCCTTGGCGGTGCGCCAGAAGAAGCCCGGCGGCCGCAGCGCCGCCGGGTCGGACCGCCGGGAGAACTCCAGGACGCCGGCGATGAGCGCGACCACCAGCAGCAGCATCCCCGCCAGCACGCCCGCCGCGGGCCGCGGCGGGGCGGGCGCGTCCTGGCCGGTGCGCCGTACGACCAGGAGCAGCACCAGGGCCCCGGCGATCTGCCCGCCCGCGGTCAGCAGCAGGGCCCCCTGCAGGCCGGGCGGACTGCCGCCCGAGGAGGGGGCCAGGAGGTACGCCGTGGGGGTGCGCAGCGCCAGGGTGATCACCGCGGCCGCCCCGAGGACCCCGACGCCGCCGGGCCTCAGGGACGCGACCGCGGCGGCCGCGTAGAGCCCGAGGAGCAGCAGGTCCACGGTGGAGGTCACCAGCGGCGCCCCGCCGGCCGGCACCGCCAGCCCCGCCCACACCCTGACGGCGCCCGCCGCCCGGAACTGCACGAGGTCCTGGCCCAGCCAGACCGCCTCGGCTGCCCCCAGGACGGCACAGACCATCCCTCCGAGTCGATACGCCTGCCGCATGGCCACCTCCCCGGCCGCTCCGGCAGCTGTCGTTCGGCCTTCCGGGGAGATACGCACCGGGGCGGTCCACCGTTCACCGGGGACGCACGGCGGCCGGCCGGGGTGACATGATCACCCCGGCCGGCCCACGGCACCCGCACGGCCGTACGCTGTTCAGCGTGACACGTCCGTATATCGGTGATGCGTCAATCAAGTTGCCTGCGTGTAAAAGAGTTTCATCCTGAATCCTCCGCATTCGCCGGAGCGACCCGGAAGCTGTCAAGCACGCGTTCGCGACAATATGCAAAACCTTGCCCCAAGATAACGGCGATCTCGCCTTCCGGTCGCTTCATCCTCTTGACTGGCCGCCAAATCCATTGCCCAATACCGGCTAGCTAGCCACGGGCGCCCACAGGCGCCACCAAAACTCTTTGGTGCGGGGGCAGATGACATGTCCAGTCCGAGCACGGCCGCAAACCGGCCGGAACCCGTTCCGGCAGAGGCCCCCGCCGATGTCGAGGGCACCGGGAAAGAACCCTCCGAACTCGTCGGGCGATCCCCGGGTCAGCTCGCCTGGCTGCGTTTCCGGCGCGATCGCACCGGAATGCTCTGCGCCGGCGTGGTGCTCTTCTACATCGTCATCGCGCTGGGCGCGCCGCTGATCTCCAAGCTCTACGGGAAGAACCCCTACGACCTGTACGGCCAGGACCTGGGTCTGCTCAACAGCTACGGGATCCCGCTCAAGCCGAACGGCGGCATCGACGGGGACTTCTGGTTCGGCCTCGAGCCGCAGCTCGGCCGCGATGTGTTCACCCTGCTGATCTACGGAATCCGCACCTCGCTGGGCATCGCCCTCGCCGTGACCACGGTCTCCGTCGTCGTCGGCGTGCTCATCGGGCTCGTCCAGGGGTATCTCGGCGGGCGTACCGACTACTTCGTGGGCCGGTTCTCGGACCTCATGCTGTCCTTCCCGCAGCAGCTGTTCTTCATCGCCTTCACGCCGGTGATCGTGGCGCTGTTCGTCTCCCCCCGTGACGAGGAGCCGACCTACGTCCGTATCGCGGCGCTGGTCATCGTCCAGTTCGTCCTCGGCTGGATGAGCGTGGGCCGGCTGGTGCGGGCCCAGGTGCTGAGCCTGCGCGAACGCGAGTTCATCGAGGCCGCGCGGATCAGCGGCGCCTCGTCGGCGCGGATCATCCGCAAGGAACTGCTGCCGAACATCTGGTCCACGATCCTCGTCCAGGCGACCCTGCTGCTCCCGGTGAACGTCACCGCCGAGGCGGGCCTTTCCTATCTCGGCGTCGGAATTCTGCCGCCCACCCCGGACTGGGGACTGATGTTCCAGCAGGCCGCGGCGTACTACGAGTCCGATGTCACCTTCATGTTCTTCCCCGGCATCGCCATGGTGATCTTCGTGGTCGCCTTCAACCTGCTCGGGGATTCGGTCCGGGACGCACTCGATCCCAAGACCGTGCGCTAGGTGTCCAAGCCGCCGCGCCGGGCCCCTGTGGGGGGAGACCGGGCACGCCGGTATCCGCAGTTCGGTTCACTGACAGGCAGGGATCAATGAGAATTCGCAAGGCGCGTTACGCCTCCGCGTTCCTGGCGTTGGGGGCTCTGACACTGTCCGCCGCGTGCAGCAGCGGTGGCGGCGGGGGGACGGGCACCGGCGGCGGTGAGGGCAAGAAGGCCACCGTGCAGAACTTCGGCATCGGCACGGCCGCCGACTCCAAGGGTCCCGCCCCGGAGGTCCCGGGGGCCAAGAAGGGCGGCACGGCCTACGACCTCTCCCAGGCGGGCTTCGACTACCTCGACCCCGGCCAGCAGTACGTCAGCGACCAGCTCTCGGTGCAGCTGCTCTACAACCGCTCGCTGACCGGCTACAAGATCGACGCGAAGACCGGCAAGACGATCCTGGTCGGCGACCTGGCCACCGACACGGGCAAGTCGTCCGACGGAGCGAAGACCTGGACGTACACCCTCAAGGACGGCCTGAAGTTCGAGGACGGCACCCCGGTGACCTCCAAGGACGTCAAGTACGGCATCGAGCGCCTGTTCGCCGACTACCAGACGCAGGGCCCGCAGTACATCCAGAAGTGGCTCTTCGGCCCCGACTACCGCAAGGCGTACGCGGGTCCGTACGAGGGCAAGGAGATCCCCTCCGACAAGATCGACACCCCGGACGACAAGACCATCGTCTTCCACTTCATGGAGGCGCACGCCGACGCTCCCTACGCGGCGGCGATGCCCAACATCTCGCCGGTGCCGAAGGCCAAGGACGACAAGCAGAAGTACAACAACCACCCGGTCGCCACCGGCCCGTACAAGATCGCGAGCTACAAGCCGGGCAAGGAGCTGGTCTTCGAGCGGAACCCCAACTGGGACCCGAAGAGCGACCCGATCCGCAACGCCTACCCGGACACCTGGAACTTCCAGCTCGGCATCGCCGAGCCGGGCCTGACCAACCGGCTGGCCGCCGAGAACGGCAACGACAAGTACGCGGTGAACCTCTGGGGTTCGTCGGACCCGTCGAAGATGCAGACCCTGACGACGGACGCCCAGTACAAGTCGCGCACGGTGAACGAGTACCAGCCGTACGTCGAGGTCATGAACATCAACACCAAGCGGATCACGGACCCCAAGATCCGCCAGGCCATCATGTACGCCTTCCCGATGACCCAGGTGCAGCAGGCCTTCGGCGGCGGCGCCCAGGGCGAGCTCGGCACCACCCTGCTCAGCCCGACCGTCGCCGGCTGGAAGAAGTACGACCCCTTCGGCAAGCTCGACAAGCCGGCCGGTGACATCGAGAAGGCCAAGCAGCTGCTGAAGGAGGCCGGGGTCACCGGCAAGGTCAAGCTCTCCTTCGCCTACGCCAACACCCCGCGCTGGCAGAACGTGTCACTGACCCTGGAGAAGGCCCTGGAGAAGGCCGGCTTCGACGTCCAGCGCAAGGCCATCGACCAGACCTCCTACTACACGGTGGTCGGCAAGCTCGACACCCCGTACGACCTCTACCGCACCGGCTGGGGCGCGGACTGGCCGAGCGCCTCGACCGTGGTCCCGCCGACCATGGACGGCCGCAACCTCGCCGACGGCACCAACAACTACTCGTTCCTCAACGACGAGCACGTCAACTCCGAGATCGACCGCATCCTGGCGATCACGGACATCACGAAGCAGAACGACGAGTGGCGCACCCTGTCCGAGTACGTGCTGAAGAACGACACGTCGCAGATCCCGTTCATCTTCGACAAGTTCTTCAACATCTACGGCTCGGGCCTCGGCGGCGTCAGCTACAACCAGGTCTACGGCGCCATCAACCCGAGCACGATCTACGTCAAGCAGTAGCTCCAGCGTACCCGCGCCGGTCCCGGCCCCTCCCCGGGCCGGGACCGGTGCCCCGACGGAAGAGCCTGTTCCATGCTGCGTTTCCTGGTACGCCGAGCGCTGGGCGCCGTGGTCATCCTGCTGCTCATCAGCGCCATCACGTACTTCCTCTTCTTCTTCCTGCCGTCCGACCCGGCACTGCTGTCCTGCGGCAAGAACTGCGATCCGCAGAACGTGGCCCTGATCCGCAAGAACCTCGGCCTGGACCTGCCGATCTGGACCCAGTACTGGCACTTCATGGTCGGCATCTTCGCCGGCCGCGACATGCCCGTCGGCCACTGCCCGGCGCCGTGCTTCGGCTACTCCTTCGCCGACCAGCAACTCGTCTGGGACACCATCGCCGACCGGTACCCGACCACTTTGTCGCTGGCCGTCGGCGGGGCCTCCGCCTTCCTGGCCATCGGCGTCGGCCTCGGGCTCGTCGCCGCCTGGCAGCAGGGCAGGGCCTTCGACCGGATCGCCAGCGGCGTCTCGCTGGTCGGCAACTCCGTTCAGATCTACTTCCTCGGACCGATCGCCATCGGCCTGTTCGCCACCAGCTGGCACCTCCTGGACCGCGGACACGACCCCGACTGGTCGCACGACCCGTGGGGTTCGGTGCGGGGGCTGATCCTGCCCTGCCTGGTGATGTCAGTGATCTTCTGGTCCAACTACAGCCGGCAGACCCGCTCGCTGATGGTGGAGCAGATGTCCGAGGACCACATCCGGGCGGCCCGCGCCAAGGGCATGTCCTCCCGCTACGTGTTCCTGCGCTACGCGCTGCGCGGCGCCGCCGCCTCCATCATCACCGTCTTCGGCATCGACCTGAGCTCCGTCCTCGGCGGCGCGATCATCACCGAGGTCACCTTCGGACTGCACGGCCTCGGCCTGCTGTCCGTGCAGGCCGTCCTCCGCAGCGACCTGCCGCTGGAGATGGCAGTGATGCTGATCGGCGCCACGATCATCGTCGTCTGCAACATCGTCGTCGACGCCGCCTACGCCCTCATCGACCCGCGGATCAGGCTTTCGTGAGCCGGGACGCCTGCCGGCACGCAGAGGAGAAGCACAGTTGAGCATCCTCACCAAGACCGAGGCGGGGCCGCCCGGGCCCGGGGACCCCGCACCGTCCGGGCCGTTCCTGTCGGTCCGCGACCTGTACGTGCAGTTCGCCACCGAGGACGGCGTGGTCAAGGCCGTCGACGGGCTCTCCTTCGACCTGGAGCGCGGCAGGACCCTGGGCATCGTCGGCGAGTCCGGCTCCGGCAAGTCGGTCACCAACCTGGCGGTCCTCGGCCTGCACAACCCCCGCAACACCACCGTCCGCGGCGAGATCGTGCTGGACGGGCAGGAGCTGACGGGCGCCTCCGAGCGGACCCTGGAACGGTTGCGCGGCCGGAAGATGGCGATGATCTTCCAGGACTCGCTCACCGCGCTCTCGCCGTACTACACGGTCGGCCGGCAGATCGCCGAGCCCTACATGAAACACATGGGCGCCTCGAAGAAGGCTGCCCGGGAGCGTGCGATCGAGATGCTCACCCGGGTGGGCATCCCACAGCCGCGGCTGCGGGTGGACGACTTCCCGCACCAATTCTCCGGGGGCATGCGGCAGCGCGCGATGATCGCGATGGCGCTGGTCTGCGACCCGGAGCTGGTCATCGCCGACGAGCCGACGACGGCGCTGGACGTCACCGTGCAGGCGCAGATCCTCGACCTGCTGAAGGATCTGCAGCGGGAGACGGGCACGGCGATCATCATCATCACCCACGACCTGGGCGTGGTGGCCGACACGGCGGACGACGTGATGGTGATGTACGCGGGGCGCTGCGTGGAGCGCGGCGCGGTGCGCGAGATCCTGCGGACTCCCGAACACCCCTACTCCTGGGGCCTGCTGGCGTCCATCCCGCGGCTGTCGGCGCCGGTGGACCTGCCCCTGTCCCCGATCCCCGGCACCCCGCCCAGCCTGCTCGACCCGCCCTCCGGCTGTCCCTTCCATCCGCGGTGCGCCTTCGCCGAGGAGGTCGGCGGCGGGCGCTGCGCAACCGTGCGGCCCGGGCTGCCGGAGGGCGAGCGGCGCGGCTCCGCCTGTCACCTGGGCCAGGAACGGAAGCGGGAGATCTTCGCCGGGCAGATCCGGCCGCGGCTCGGCGGAGGTGCGCCGTGAGCATCCCGCAGCAGGACGACGCGCCGAGGGAGACCATGAGCACGCTGCTCGAAGTGACCGGTCTGCGCAAGTACTTCCCCGTGCGGAGCGGCTTCCTGATCAAGCGCCATGTGGCCGACGTACGGGCCGTGGACGGCATCGACTTCAGCATCGCCGAGGGCGAGAGCCTGGGCCTGGTCGGCGAGTCGGGCTGCGGCAAGTCCACCACCGGGCGGCTGGTGACCCGGCTGCTGGAGCCCTCCGCGGGACGGATCAGCTACCGCGGCAAGGACATCGCGCACTCCTCGCGCAAGGAACTGGCCCCGATCCGCTCCGAGATCCAGATGATCTTCCAGGACCCGTACGCCTCGCTGAACCCGCGGCAGACCGTGGGGCACATCGTCTCGGCGCCTTTGGAGATCAACGGGATCAACCCGCCGGGCGGTCGCGAGAAGCGGGTGCGCGAGCTGCTGGAGACCGTGGGCCTGAGCCCCGAGCACTACAACCGCTTCCCGCACGAGTTCTCCGGCGGCCAGCGGCAGCGCATCGGGGTGGCCAGGGCGCTGGCGCTGGAGCCCAGGCTCATCGTGGCGGACGAGCCGGTCTCGGCACTGGACGTGTCGATCCAGGCCCAGGTGGTCAACCTGCTGCAGCGCCTGCAGCGGGAACTGGGGATCGCCTTCCTCTTCATCGCCCACGACCTCGCGGTGGTACGGCACTTCTCGCAGCGCGTGGCGGTGATGTACCTCGGGCGGATCGTGGAGATCGGCGACCGCCGGGACATCTACGAGCGGCCCCGCCACCCGTACACTCACGCGCTGCTGTCCGCCTCCCCCGAGCCGGACCCGGACGAGCGGGTGGCCAACGAGCGCATCCGCCTCGCCGGCGACGTGCCCTCGCCCGTCTCTCCGCCGTCCGGCTGCCGCTTCCGTACGCGCTGCTGGAAGGCGCAGGACAAGTGCGCGACCGAGGAACCGCCCCTGGTCCGGCTGGAAGGGAACCGGGACGGGCACCTGAGCGCGTGCCACTTCCCCGAGGAGCCGACGACCGCGGCACGGGGCGAGGACGTCGTCCTCGACCCCGCGCTCGCCGCGCTCGAGGAGACGCCCGCCGACAAGACCCCTTGACCCGGGCCGACAGACGTCTCCGCTCCGAGCCCGGCCCGCGCCCACACCCCTGCACCACCGGGCGCGGGCCGGGTTTCTCGTGGCTCGGTCCGCCGCCGGGGCGCCCCGGCCGGCGATGGGGGCACCCCCAGCCGCCGGGCCGGGGGAGGCCGGCCGTGCTCGGTCCCTCGTCCCCGGGACCTTGGCGTGCTCTCCCTTCCGGCACCGGCCGCGCCCCTTCGGCTCACTCGCCCCGGGGCTCCGGCGGCACCACCGTCCTCTCCTCGGCGAAGTGGCACGCGCTGTCGTGTGCCGCCGGGGAGTCCACACCGCGGAAGACCGCGGGCACCGCCAGCGCCGGCACCTCCAGCGTGCAGCGTTCCCGCGCCTTCCAGCAACGGGTGCGGAAGCGGCAGCCGGACGGCGGATCGGCGGGTGAGGGGACGTCGCCGCTGAGGATGATGCGCTCGCGGCGCCCGCGCGCGCCGGGGTCCGGCACCGGCACCGCCGAGAGCAGCGCCTGGGTGTACGGGTGGGTGGGGTGCTCGTAGATCTGGGTGTCGTCGCCGGTCTCGACGATCCGCCCCAGGTACATCACCGCCACCCGGTCCGAGATGTGGCGGACGATCGACAGGTCGTGCGCGATGAAGACGTAGGAGAGGTCGAACTCGTCCTGCAGCCGCTCCATCAGGTTGACGACCTGCGCCTGCACCGAGACGTCCAGCGCCGAGACCGGCTCGTCGGCGACGATGACCTCGGGCCGCAGCGCCAGGCCGCGGGCGATGCCGATGCGCTGCCGCTGGCCGCCGGAGAACTGGTGCGGATAGCGGTTGACGTGCTCCGGGTTCAGGCCGACGACGTCCAGCAGTTCGCGCACCCTGCGGCGCCGGTCGCCCTTGGGCGCGGCCTCGGGGTGGATCGCGTACGGCTCGCCGACGATGTCGCCGACCGTCATCCGCGGGTTGAGCGAGGTGTACGGGTCCTGGAACACCATCTGGATGTTCCGGCGCACTGCCTTCAGGGCCCGGCCCGACAGCTTGGTGATGTCCTCGCCCTTGTAGAGGATCTGCCCCTTGGTGGCCCGTTCCAGGTGGACCAGGAGCCGGGCCACGGTGGACTTGCCGCACCCGGACTCGCCGACGACCCCGAGCGTCTCGCCCCGGTACAGGTCCAGGTCCACACCGTCGACCGCCTTCACCGCGCCGGTCTGCCGCTTGAAGAGGATCCCCTGGGTGAGGGGGTAGTGCTTGTACAGCCCGCGCACCTGGAGCACGGGCTCACCGCCGCCGCTCACCGAGGCACTCCCTCCAGAAGTGGCAGGCGCTGCCCCGCCGGGCGCTGATCCGGTAGAGCTCCGGCTCGTCGGTGGCGCACACCTCCCGGGCCAGCGGGCAGCGCGGATGGAAGGCGCAGCCGGACGGGATGCGCAGCAGGTTCGGGGGCAGGCCCTTGATCGCGTAGAGCTCCTGGCCCTTCTGGTCCAGGCGCGGGATCGACTCCAGCAGGCCCTTGGTGTACGGGTGCGCCGGCCTGCGGTAGATGTCGTGGACGGGCGCGGTCTCGACGATGCGCCCGGCGTACATCACCGCGATGTGGTCGGCGACGTCGGCGACCACGCCGAGGTCGTGGGTGATGAGGATCAGGCCCATGCCGTACTCGCGCTGCAGCTCGGCCAGGAGCTCCATGACCTGTGCCTGCACGGTGACGTCGAGGGCGGTGGTCGGCTCGTCGGCGATGATCAGTTCGGGCTCCAGGGCGAGCGCCATCGCGATCATGATGCGCTGGCGCATGCCTCCGGAGAACTGGTGCGGGTACTGCCCGACGCGATCGCGCGCCGCCGGGATCCGCACCCGGTCCATCAGTTCCACCGCCCTGGCCCGGGCGTCCTTGCGGGACATCCCCCGGTGGACCCGGAACATCTCGCCGAGCTGCTCGCCCACGGTCAGCACCGGGTTGAGGGCGGACAGCGCGTCCTGGAAGATCATCGCCATCCTGGCGCCGCGCACCTTGCGGCGCTCCTCGGCGCCCATGGTGAGCAGGTCCTCACCGTGGAAGAGGATCTCGCCGCGGGTGACGAACCCGGGCGGCGAGTCGAGGATGCCCATGACGGCCTGCGCGGTCACCGACTTGCCGGAGCCGGACTCGCCCAGCACCGCGAGCGTCTGGCGGGGGCGCACCGCGTAGGAGACCCCGTTGACGGCCCGGGCGACGCCGTCGCGGGTGCGGAACTCCACGTGCAGGTCGCGTACCTCGAGCAGCGGCTCGTCCTGGGCCGCGGTGGCCGTCGCTCCCGCGTCCATCAGCGCAGCCTGGGGTCGAGGGCGTCGCGCACCGCGTCACCGAGCATGATGAAGGCCAGCACCGTCACGCTCAGCGCCCCGGCCGGCCAGAGCAGCATATGCGGGGCGTTGCGGATCTGCGTGGAGGCCTGGGAGATGTCGATGCCCCAGGAGACCGTGGGCGGTTTCAGCCCGACGCCGAGGTAGGACAGGGTGGCCTCCAGGGAGATGTACGTGCCGAGCGCGATGGTCGCCACGACGATGACGGGCGCGACGGCGTTGGGCGCGATGTGCCGCAGCAGCACACGGGAGTTGCCGGCGCCGAGGGCGCGGGCGGCCTGGACGTAGTCGTTCTGCTTGGCGGTGATCACCGAGCCGCGGGCGATGCGGCCGATCTGCGGCCAGCCGAGCAGCACGATGAAGCCCACCACCGGCCAGACGGTGGTGCTGGCGACGACGGACAGGAAGACCAGGCCGCCGAGGACGATCGGGATGCCGAAGAAGATGTCGCTCACCCGTGAGAGCACCGCGTCGGCCCAGCCGCCGTGGTAGCCGGCGAGGCCGCCGAGCAGCGCGCCGAGCAGGGCCGCTCCGACGGTGGCGCAGATGCCCACGGTGACCGAGGCGCGCGCCCCGTGGACGACGCGGGTGTAGACGTCGCACCCCTGGGTGTCGAAGCCGAAGGGATGGCCGGGCGACGAGCCCTTCTGGGAGTTGTCCAGGTTGCAGCTGAGCGGGTTGCCGGGGGCGATGAGCTGCGGCCAGAGGGAGATGACGACGAGGAAGACGATGATCAGCGCGGCGATCACGAAGACCGGGTTGCGCCGCAGGTCACGCCAGGCGTCCGACCACAGGCTGCGCGGCCGTTCCGGCCCGGGCCCCGACGGGGACGGTGCCCCGCCGGAGGCCGGCGCCCGCTCCAGGGTGCGTGCCTCGTCCTGGCCCAGCCCCATCGAGGCTCCCGTCCCGCCGGCCGGCTCCACGGCCTCGTCGGGGTGGTTGCGCGGCTCAGGCATAGCGGATCCTCGGGTCGAGGACGGCGTAGAGCAGGTCGACCAGCAGGTTCGCGAGGAGGAAGACGATGACCAGGATGGTCACGAAGCCCACCACGGTCGCCGAGTCCAGCCGCAGGATGCCCTGGTAGAGCTGGTAGCCCACGCCGTGGATGTTGAAGATGCGCTCGGTGACGACGGCCCCTCCCATCAGTGCCCCGATGTCGGTGCCGATGAAGGTGACCACCGGGATGAGGGAGTTGCGCAGCAGATGACGGGTGATCACCCGGCGGCGCGGCAGCCCCTTGGCGACGGCGGTCCTGACGTAGTCGGCGCGGACGTTCTCCACGACGGAGGCGCGGCTGAGCCGGGTGACGTAGGCGAGCGAGGTCAGGGCCAGCACGAACGCCGGCACGATCAGTTCGTCGAACCGTGCCTGCGAGGAGACCGAGGGCGAGATGACGTTCCACTTGACGCCGAGCAGGTACTGCAGCACATAGCCGGTGACGAAGGTCGGCACGGAGATGACGACGAGGGTGCCGAGCAGCGTCGCGGTGTCCGCGGGGCGGCCGCGGCGCAGGCCGGTCAGGACGCCGAGGGTGATGCCGATGACGATCTCGAGGAGGACGGCCAGGATCGTCAGCCGCAACGTGACCGGCAGGGCGGAGGCCAGCAGCTCGGTGACCGGCTGTCCGTTCCATGCGATCCCGAAGTCGCCCCGGAAGATCTGCCCCATGTAGCGCAGGTACTGCTGCCACAGCGGGTGGTCGAGATACAGGTCGTGACGGATCTGCGCGGCCGTGGCGGGGTCGCAGGCGCGCTCCCCGCAACGGGCCTGGACCGGGTCGCCGAGCGCGTACACCAGCACGAAGATCAGCGCGGTGGTGCCGGCGAAGACCGGGATCATCTGCAGCAGACGGCGGACGACGTACCGTCCCATGGGCGTCAGCTGACCTTGATCTGGTCGTAGACGGGGACGCTGAAGGGGTTCAGCGTGACGCCGGAAAGCCGCTGCGACCAGCCCGCGCTGCCGTTCTGGTACCACAGGGCGATCGCCGGGACCTGCTGCGGCAGGATCCGCTCGGCCTCCTTGAAGGTCCGCACGGCCTTGGCGGGGTCGCTCTCGGCGTTCGCCCGGTCGACGAGCCGGTCGAAGCGGGCATCGCTGAAGTGCGCGTCGTTGGAGGAGGCGTCGGTGTAGTACAGCGGCTGCAGGAAGTTCTGGATCAGCGGGTAGTCCATCTGCCAGCCGGCCCGGAACGGGTTGTTCATCCGCCGGCCCACGATCTGGTTGCGGAAGTCGGCGAAGGTGCCGACGGGATCGCCGACGCAGGCGTCGTCCTTGCCCAGGGCGTTGTTGATGCTGTTGCAGACGGCGTCGACCCAGTCCTTGTGGGAGCCGCTGTCGGCGTTGTACGTGATCCTCATGGTGCCGCCGGGCAGCCCGCCGCCCTCCTTGACCAACTGCCTCGCCCGGGCGGGGTCGTAGGTGCAGACCCGGCCGCACAGGGTGTCGTCGAAGCCGCCGTCCGCGCCCAGCACGGGTGAGGTCCAGTCCCGCGCCGGGATGCGGGTGCCGTGGAAGATCTGCCGGGTGATCTGGTCGCGGTTGATCGCCATGGAGATGCCCTGGCGGAGCTTCTCGGAGTTCTTGCCCGACCAGGCCTTGTCGTAGAGCGGGAACGCGAGGGTCTGGATGATGCCGGCCGGGGTGTTGAGGTAGCGGCCGCCCAGGTCGCTCCTCACGTTCTGCAACTGGGCGGCGGGGACGTCGTCGACGAGGTCGAGGTTGCCGGCCTGCAGGTCGGTGTAGGCGGTGTTGTTGTCCGTGTAGACCTTGAGGTCCACGCCGTCGTTGACGGCCGCGTCGGCGCCCTTGTAGCCGTCCCACGCCCGCAACTGCATGCCCTGGCCCTTGGTGTAGGACTCCACGCGGTACGGGCCGTTGCCGACGGGCTTCCTCACCCAGGCGGCGTGGTCGGTGAAGAAGGCCCGCGGCAGCGGCATGAAGGCGGCGTAGCCGAGGGTGTCGGGCCAGGTGGAGAACTTCTGGTTGAGCGTGACGGTGAAGTTCAGGTCGTCCTGCCTGGTCAGGCCGGACAGCTTCCGGGCGGCCGGTTTCCCGGACTCCGGGTGGACCTTGTCGTAGCCCTCGACGTACCGGAAGAAGGACGCGTTGATCTGCTTGTTCGTCACGAGCGCCCCGTAGTTCCAGGCGTCGATGAACGAATCGGAGGTGACCTTCTCGCCGTTGCCGAAGGTCCAGCCGTCCTTGATCTTGATCTTGAAGGTCCGCTGGTCGGTGGTCGTGATCGAGTCGGCGATGACGTTCTCGGCGGCGGCCGTCCGCGGGTTGTACTTCTTCAGGCCGCGGAAGATCATGTCGAGCACCTTGCCGCCTTGCACCTCATTGGTGTTGGCGGGCTCCAGCGGATTGCGCGGGTCGGTCCACGAGGCGCTGAACACGCCGGAGCCGTCGCTCGCGCCGCCCCCGTCCCCACCCCCGCAGCCCGTCGCCACCAGGGCGGCCGCGGCCGTGCCGACGGCCCACCTCGCCGCGCTCCGTCGCATCGGATGCCTCCTCGGGGAGCTCTACGCCATGAAGGACACGAGGCTCACCATGACATCGCAAACCCTGACATATTGCACAGCGGCTCACCGGCCCGGGGCCGCCCCGAGGGGGACAGAGGGTTTTCCCTATGTGCCGGTCCGTCAATGAGGGTCATCCCGATAGTCAGGTTAAATTTCGACCAAAAAAATAAAGGATCCATCACGACGAACCGGTGCTCGTTGACGCGGCCACAATTCGGTTGCGAAAGTCCCATCAACCCTGCAAGCCCGGCCGGAATACGCACGACCTGCGCAGACGGCCGGGGCAAATGTTTCGGCCGTGCTACACCAGTATGTCAGAAGCGGCCGGTGAACAAAGTTCAATCTTGTTATTCGTTCGAAACGAACCGACTGAGAGTGTGAGCCGTGGGCCGTTACCTGCTGCGCCGACTGATCAACCACGTGGCGCTGGTTCTCATCGCGGCCTCCCTCACGTACTTCCTGGCGGCGATCAGCCTGAACCCGCGCGCCAATTTCGCCGGCCGGAACCCCCCGGTGGCGGCCTCCTCGGTGACGGCCACCCTGAACGACTACAATCTCAACCCCGACACCCCGGTCGTGGTCCGCTTCGCCCACTGGGCGAACGGCGTGGCGCACGGGGACCTCGGACGGACCGTCACCGGCGGCGAGGTCAACGATGAGTTCGGCCGCCGCGTCGGGGTGAGCACCCGCCTGCTGCTGATCGCCACCATCCTGGGCTCCATCGGCGGTGTCCTGATGGGTGCCTGGGGGGCCATCAGGCAGTACCGGACATCGGACCGGGTCACCACACTGGCCTCCTTCTTCGTCCTGGCCATGCCGGTGTTCGTGATCGCGGTGACCTTCAAACTCTGGGCGATCGACATCAACGACGCCGTGGGACACAAGGTCATCGAGTACACGGGTGAGTACGATCCCGGCCTGACCGGGACGGGGGAGATCCTCGCCAGCCGGCTGCAGCACCTGCTGCTGCCCAGCCTGACCCTGATCGTCATCCAGATCGCCCTGTACAGCCGCTACCAGCGCAGCACCATGCTGGACGTCCTCGGCAGCGACTTCCTGCGCACCGCCCGGGCCAAGGGCCTGTCGCGGCGGGCGGCGCTGATGAAGCACGGCCTGCGCACCGCGGTCCTCCCGGTGGTCCCGCTGCTGGTCTACAACGTCGTCCTGCTCTTCACCGGCGCGACCTTCACCGAGAAGATCTTCGGCTGGCACGGCATGGGCGAGTGGCTGGTCAACTCCATCAGCACGAACGACGTCAACGCGGTCGCCGCCGTCGGCATGTTCACGGCGTTCGTGGTCCTGATCGCCGGCCTGCTGTCCGATGTGCTCTACGCGGCGCTCGATCCCCGCGTACGGGTGCGCTGAGACCCACCGCACCCTTCCGCCGCCCCGATCCCGCGTTCCAGGAGCGTCCACCCATGGCCGTCCAGACCCCCTCCGTACAGCCTCCCGCGCAGGCGCCCACCGCATTGGCCGACCAGCCCGCCAAGCGCCGCGCGAGCAGCCGGCTCCGGCTCACCGCCGTCCGCTTTTCCCGCAACCGCATGGCCCTGTTCGGGCTGGTCATGCTGGTCCTGCTCTTCCTGATGGCCTATGTCTCGCCGCTGTTCTACAAGTGGGACTACACCGAGCTCGACTTCACCGCCTTCCAGAAGCCACCGTCGGCGAGCCACTGGTTCGGCACCGACCAGACGGGCTCCGACCTCTTCGCGCTCACCGCCCGCGGTATGCAGAAGTCACTGGTGATCGGCATCCTGACCGGTCTCATCTGCACCTTCGTCGCCGCCGCGGTCGGCGCCTGCGCGGGCTACTTCGGCGGCTGGACGGACCGCTCTCTGATGTGGGTGGTCGACCTACTGCTGGTGATGCCCAGCTTCCTGATCATCGCGGTGCTGTCGCCCCTGTTCCAGGGCACCACCTGGCTGGTGTTCGTGGTGCTGCTGGCGGGGTTCAGCTGGATGATCACCGGCCGAGTGGTCCGCAGCATGACGCTCACCCTGAAGGACCGTGAATTCGTCAAGGCCGCCAAGTACATGGGCGTGCCCGCGCCGGTCATCATCTTCCGGCACATCCTGCCGTCGATGGCCTCGATGCTGATCATCGACGGGACGATCCAGGTCGGCGCGGCGATCATCGGCGAGACCAGCCTGTCCTACTTCGGCTTCGGTGTGCAGTCCCCCGACGTCTCGCTGGGCACGGTCATCGCCACCGGCACCCCGGCGGCCCCGTCCTTCCCGTGGCTGTTCTACTTCCCGGCCGGCTGCCTGGTGCTGATCTGCCTGTCCATCGCCTTCATCGGCGACGGCCTGCGCGACGCACTCGACCCCAACTCCAGCGGCGCCAAGGCCCGCGCCCCCCGCACCTCCAAGAGCACCACCAAGGAAGGACGCACGTCGTGAGCGAGACGCCCCCCGCCCTTGAGGTCACCGACCTCCACGTCTCCTTCCCGAGCGAGGCCGGGCCGGTCAGGGCCGTGCGCGGCGTGTCCTTCTCCGTGCGTCCCGGCGAGGTCCTCGGCATCGTCGGCGAGTCCGGCTCCGGCAAGTCCGTCTCCTCCCTCGCCGTCCTCGGACTGCTCCCGGAGACCGCCGACATCAAGGGCTCGATCAAGCTGCACGGCCGTGAGCTGCTGGAGCTGGACGACCGGGACATGACGGAGATCCGCGGCAAGGACATCGCGATGGTCTTCCAGGACCCGCTGTCCGCGCTGACCCCGGTCTACTCCGTCGGCGACCAGATCGTCGAGGCGCTGCGGATCCACCAGGACCTCGACAAGGACGCGGCCCGCAAGCGCGCGATCGAGCTGCTGGACCTGGTCGGCATCCCGGACCCGGCGCGGCGCGCCGACGCCTTCCCGCACGAGTTCTCCGGCGGCATGCGCCAGCGCGCGATGATCGCCATGGCGATCGCCAACGACCCCGAGGTGATCATCGCCGACGAGCCGACGACCGCCTTGGACGTGACCATCCAGGCGCAGATCCTGGACGTGCTGAAGAAGGCCCAGGAGGTCACCGGCGCCGCCATCGTCATGATCACCCACGACCTGGGCGTGGTGGCCGGCTTCGCCGACCGGGTCCAGGTGATGTACGCGGGCCGCCCGGTGGAGACCGGGACCGTGGACGACGTCTACTACTCCCCGCGCATGCCGTACACCATCGGCCTGCTCGGCTCGATCCCCCGGCTCGACGACGGCGGGCGCCACGCGCTGACCCCGATCGACGGCAACCCGCCCTCGATGGTGGATCTGCCGACCGGCTGCCCCTTCGCGGCCCGCTGCCCCATCGTCACCGACGTGTGCCGACGCGTCGAGCCCGAGCTGACGTTGCGCGAGGGGGGCAACCACCCCACGGCCTGCCACCGCAGCCACGAGCTGGTGGCGGGCGGCGCCCTCGACCCCGCGACCATCTATCCGGTGCCGGCGCTGCCCGAGGTCCCGGCCGACTCCGTGCCGCGCGCGGACCGTGCCCCGGTGCTGGAGGTCGACGGGCTGGTCAAGCACTTCCCGCTGCTCCAGGGCGCGGTCATCAAGCGCAAGGTGGGCGAGGTGCGCGCGGTCGACGGCATCAGCTTCGACATCCGCGAGGGCGAGACCCTCGGCCTGGTGGGCGAGTCGGGCTGCGGCAAGACCACCACGCTGCTGGAGATCCTCGACCTGCCCTCGGGGCAGTCCGGCACGGTCACCGTCTTCGGCAAGGACATCCGGGGGCTGAAGGGCGCCGAGCGCAAGGCGCTCCGCCGCGACCTGCAGGTGGTCTTCCAGGACCCGATGGCCGCGCTCGACCCGCGGATGCCGGTCGGCGACATCCTCGCCGAGCCCCTCAAGACCCACGGCTGGTCCCGGGACCGCATCGCCGCCCGGGTGCCGGAGCTGCTGGGCCAGGTCGGGCTCGACCCGGACCACGTGGACCGCTTCCCCGCGGAGTTCTCCGGCGGGCAGCGCCAGCGCATCAGCATCGCCAGGGCGCTGGCGCTGGAGCCGAAGCTCGTCGTCCTGGACGAGCCGGTGTCGGCCCTGGACGTCTCCATCCAGGCCGGTGTGCTCAACCTGCTGGACGAGCTCAAGGCGCGCATGAACCTGAGCTACCTCTTCGTGGCGCACGACCTGTCGGTCGTACGGCACATCGCCGACCGGATCGCGGTGATGTACCTCGGCCGGATCGTCGAACTCGGCTCCGCCGAGGCGGTCTTCGAGGCGCCCTCCCACCCGTACACCCAGGCGCTGCTCTCCGCGGTGCCGCTGCCCGATCCCCGCAAGGAGCGCGAACGCAGGCGCATCCTGCTCACCGGCGACCTTCCCAGCCCCGCGGACGTGCCGACCGGCTGCCGGTTCCGCAACCGCTGCCCGAAGTTCGCCTCCCTCGACGAGTCCGACCGCGGCCGGTGCCGCGAGGAGGACCCGGCACCGACCGGACTGGCGGGCGACCACACCGCGGCCTGCCACTTCGCCGCCGCCGTCACCGTCGTGTGATTTCCCACCCCGCAAGAGGAGAGAGAGTCCGTTGAACAGAACACGTATGTCCGTCGCCGTGGTGGCGCTGGCCACGGCGAGCGCGCTGACCCTGACCGCATGCGGCGGCGGGGACGGGAAGAGCGACGCCGCGTCCAAGAAGAACTCGGTGCCCAAGTCCAGCGTCAACAACATCAAGGCCACCGACCGCGACCAGCTCAAGCAGGGTGGCACCCTGAACTGGCCGCTGGGCGAGATCGCGGAGAACTTCAACTACAACCAGATCGACGGCACCCTGGCCGACGGCTACGACGTCGAGCGCGCCGTGATGCCGATCATCATGATGTCGGACGCCACCGGCACGGTCACCCCGAACCCGGACTACCTGACCTCGGCGGAGGTCGCCGACAGCTCCGGCAAGCAGGTCGTCACGTACAAGATCAACCCCAAGGCCAAGTGGTCCGACGGCACCCCGCTGTCCTGGAAGGACTTCGAGGCCAGCTGGAAGGCGCTGAACGGCAAGGACGCCAAGTACAAGATCTCCTCCAGCACGGGCTACGAGCTGATCAGCGGCGTCGCCAAGGGCGCCAACGACCAGGAGGCCGTGGTCACCTTCTCCAGCCCCTTCGGTGACTGGAAGAGCCTGTTCAGCCCGCTCTACCCGGCCAAGGTCATCGGCACCCCGGACGGCTTCAACACCGGCTACCTGGGCAAGTTCCCGGTCACCGCGGGCGCCTTCAAGTTCCAGGGCATCGACAAGACCACCAAGACCCTGACCGTCGTGCGCGACGACAGCTGGTGGGGCAACAAGGCCATCCTGGACAAGATCATCTACCGCGCCCTGGACTCGGACGCCACCGCCGGCGCCTTCGCCAACGGCGAGGTCGACTTCTTCAACGTCGGACCCGACTCGGCCGCCTACAAGCAGGCCAAGGAGGTCAAGGGCGCCGACCTCCGCAAGGCGGCCGGCCCCAACTACCGCCACGTCACCTTCAACGGTGCCCGCGGCCCGCTGAAGGAGGTCAAGGTCCGCCAGGCCATCATGTCCGCCCTGAACCGGCAGGCCATCGCCGAGTCCGACCTGCAGGGCCTGGACTGGGACGCCAAGCCGCTGAACAACCACTTCTTCGTCACCAACCAGAAGGGCTACAAGGACAACTCCACCGGCATCGGCACCTTCGACCAGGCCAAGGCCAAGAGCCTGCTGGACGAGGCCGGCTGGAAGCAGGACGGCGAGTTCCGCACCAAGGGCGGCAAGACCCTGGAGCTCGACTTCGTCATCCCGGCGAACGTCAGCACCTCCGCCAACGAGGGCAAGCTGATGCAGCCGATGCTCAAGGCGGTCGGCATCAAGATGAACATCAAGTCGGTGCCGCTGCAGGAGTTCTTCGACAAGTACGTCAACACCGGCAGCTTCGACCTGACGGCCTTCTCCTGGCTCGGCACGTCCTTCCCGGTGTCGTCGACCAAGTCGATCTACGCCAAGCCCGTGGGTGACAACATCCAGCAGAACTACACCGGCGTCGGCAGCGACGAGCTGGACGCGGCCATGAACAAGGCCGCCGCCGACACCGACCCGGCCCAGGCGATCGACGACGCCAACGCCGCGGACCTGCTGATCTGGCAGCAGGCCAACCTGCTCCCGCTGTACCAGCGTCCCGACATCTACGCGGTGAAGAAGAACCTGGCCAACATCGGGGCCTACGGGTTCCAGGACCTGCGCTACGAGAACATCGGCTTCCTGAAGTAGGCCGCGCCGGCTCCCGGCACCGCGTCCGCCCCGTCACCGCCCGGTGACGGGGCGGACGCCTTCCTATTGCGTGGACCAAGTGACCCTCGCTGTGGCACAGTTGACCGCCCCGCACCCACCGGCCCGCGGCCCGCCCCCGCGAAGGACAGGATCCCCGCCATGCCGCTCGCGAGCTCCCTGCCCTACGCCGATGTCTTCGCCCATTTCGGGGTGGCGCGGGCCGATCGTCCCGCCCGCTCGCTGCACCCGCACTCACCGGTCTTCCGGTGCCGAGTGGACGGTACGGAAGCGGTGCTGAAGAGGGCCGCCTCGCCGGAGCCCGCGGCGGCGGCCGTCGCCGGCTGGACGCGCGCCCTGGCGGCCCGCGGCGTACCGGTGGTGACCCCGCTCGACGGGCCCGCCGCGAACCCGGCCACGATCGGCGAGGAGGCCTGGGTGGCCTACCCCTGGGTGGAGGGCCGCCCCTACTCCGGCGCGGAGGCCGACATCGAGGCGGCGGGCGACCTGCTGGGACGGCTGCACGCGCACAGCGCCGAAGGCCCCGCCGGCGTCCCCGCCTTCACCTGGCCGGACCACGAACCGGCGGACCTGGAGGCCGACCTCGACGCGCTGCGCCCCGCCCTGGAGCAGTACGCTCCGGCGGTCCGGCAGGCCGCCACGGCCCGGCTGGAGCGGTGGTCGCGGTCGCTGATGACGCGGCTGATGCCCGAGCTGCGCGACGGGGGCCTGCCCCATGTCGTCGCGTCGATGGACTTCAAGGCGAACAACCTGGTCTACTCCGGCGGCGGACCGGTCCTGGTCGACCCCGAGAACGCCGAGTACGCGCCCCGGCTGCTCGACCTCGCACTGGCGCTGCTGCTCTTCCACACCGAGTCGCCGGGCGCCCCGCCACGGCCGTTCACGCCCCGCGAATGGGCCGTCTTCCACGGCGCCTACCGCCGCCACTGCACGCTGACCGCGGCCGAGGTGGCCGCGTGGCCGGCGGCCGTGCGCTACATGCAGGTCGAGTGGGGCGTCTGGACGCTCCTGGACGCCACCGAGAGCGGCGACTGGGCCGACCCGCACCAGCGGGCCTTCCTCACCGCGCTCGCGCTCGCCGGGCCGGACGACCGTCCCGTACGGCCGTGAACAGCCCTGCACGGCCCCTGAACGCCGAGGGGCGCCCGCGCGGTGTTCGCGCGGGCGCCCCTCGTGGGCGGTACGGCTGGTGCTCAGTGCACCGCGTGGACGACGTCCTTCTCCTCGGCGAAGTGGCACGCCGACTCGTGCGCGGCCGGGGTGTCGTCACCCTGGAAGCGCTGCGGGATGGCCAGCAGCGGCTCCTCGGTGGCGCACCGGTCCTGGGCCTTCCAGCAGCGGGTGCGGAAACGGCAGCCCGACGGCGGGTTGGCCGGCGACGGGACGTCACCGGTCAGGATGATGCGCTCGCGGTGCTCGCGCGCCTCCGGGTCCGGCACCGGCACCGCCGACAGCAGGGCCTGGGTGTACGGGTGGGTCGGGTGGTCGTAGATCTCGGTGTCGGTACCGATCTCGGCCATCTTGCCCAGGTACATCACGCCGACGCGGTCCGAGATGTGGCGGACGATCGACAGGTCGTGCGCGATGAAGATGTAGGAGAGGTTGAACTCGTCCTGCAGCTTCTCCATCAGGTTGATCACCTGCGCCTGCACGGAGACGTCCAGCGCCGAGACCGGCTCGTCGCAGATGATGATCTCCGGGTTGAGCGCCAGGCCGCGGGCGATGCCGATGCGCTGCCGCTGGCCGCCGGAGAACTGGTGCGGGTACCGGTTGATGTACTCCGGGTTCAGGCCGACGACGTCCAGCAGCTCCTGCACCTTGCGGCGCCGGTCGCCCTTCGGGGCCACCTCGGGGTGGATGTCGTAGGTCTCGCCGATGATGTCGCCGACCGTCATCCGCGGGTTCAGCGAGGTGTACGGGTCCTGGAACACCATCTGGATGTTCCGGCGCACGGCCTTCAGGGCGCGGCGGGACAGCTTGGTGATGTCCTGCCCCTTGTAGAAGACCTCGCCGGCGGTGGCCCGCTCCAGGTTCATCAGCAGCTTGGCGACGGTCGACTTGCCGCAGCCGGACTCGCCCACGATGCCCAGGGTCTCGCCCTGGTACAGGTCGAAGGAGACCCCGTCGACCGCCTTGACGGCGCCGATCTGCTTCTTGAAGAGGATGCCCTGGGTCAGCGGGAAGTGCTTGACCAGGTTGCGCACCTGGAGGATCGGCTCGCCGCGCTCGACCGGCTTGGCGATCGCGGCCTCCACCGCCGCCACCTCGTCGGAGACGGCCTCGTCGTTCTTGGTGACGTCAGCCATGGATCGTCTCCTTCCAGAAGTGGCACGCGCTGCCGCGGCCCGGCAGCTCGCTGCCGTCCTGCTCGGTCACCCGGTGCAGCGCGGGGACCTCGGTGCGGCAGATGTCCTGCGCCATCTCGCAGCGCGGGTTGAAGGCGCAGCCGGTGGGGATGCGCAGCAGGTTCGGGGGCAGGCCCTTGATCGCGTAGAGCTCCTGGCCCTTCTGGTCCAGGCGCGGGATCGACTCCAGCAGGCCCTTGGTGTACGGGTGCGCCGGGCGCTTGTAGATCTCGTGCACGGGCGCGGTCTCCACGATCCGGCCCGCGTACATCACGGCGATCTTGTCCGCGACGTCGGCGACCACGCCGAGGTCGTGGGTGATGAGGATCAGGCCCATGTTGTACTCGCGCTGCAGGTCCGCGAGCAGGTCCATGACCTGCGCCTGCACCGTCACGTCGAGCGCGGTGGTCGGCTCGTCGGCGATGATCAGCTCGGGCTCCAGGGCGAGCGCCATCGCGATCATGATGCGCTGGCGCATACCGCCGGAGAACTGGTGCGGGTAGTCGTTGACCCGCTCCTTCGCCGCCGGGATGCGGACCCGGTCCATCATCTCGATGGCCTTGGCCTTGGCTTCCTTCTTGGACAGGCCCTGGTGGACCCGGAACATCTCGCCCAGCTGGTAGCCGACGGTGAGCACCGGGTTCAGCGAGGACAGCGCGTCCTGGAAGATCATCGCGATCTTGCGGCCGCGGATCTTCCGGCGCTCCTCGCCCGACATCTTGAGCATGTCGCGGCCCTGGAAGAGGATCTCGCCCTGCGGGATCCTCCCCGGCGGCATGTCGAGGATGCCCATGATCGCCTGCGCGGTGACGGACTTGCCGGAGCCGGACTCGCCCAGCACTGCCAGCGTCTCACCGGCCGACACCGTGTAGTTCACACCGTTGACGGCCTTGGCGACGCCGTCCCGGGTGTGGAACTCCACGTGCAGGTCGCGCACTTCCAGCAGCGGAGCGGCGGCGTCCCCGGTACGGGGCGCGGGCACGTCCGCGTTCTTGTCGATGATGGTCACGTACGCCTCCCTCAGCGCAGCTTGGGGTCGAGGGCGTTGCGGACCGCATCGCCGAGCATGATGAACGCCAGGACCGTGATGCTCAGCATGATCGACGGGTACAGCATGATGTGCTGCGCCGTACGGATCTGCTGGGCACCGCCGGAGATGTCCTGGCCCCAGGAGACCACGGACGTGGGCAGACCGAGGCCGAGGTAGGACAGGGTCGCCTCGGCCGAGATGTAGCCGCCGAGCGCGATGGTGGCGACCACGATCACCGGGGCGACGGCGTTCGGAAGGATGTGCTTCATCAGGATCCGGGTGGTGCTCGCGCCCAGGGCCTGGGCAGCGTGCACGTAGTCGGCCTGCTTGATCGTGATCACCGAACCGCGCATGACACGGGCGATCTGCGTCCAGCCGAGGAAGGCCAGGGCGCCGGAGACCACCCAGACGGTGCGGTTGGTGAAGGAGTTCAGGACGACCAGCGTGCCGAGCAGGAAGGGGACCGCGAAGAAGATGTCGGTGATCCGGGAGAGGATCGTGTCGACCCAGCCGCCAAAGTAGCCGGCGATCATGCCGACCAGGCCGCCCAGCACGGTGACCAGGACGGTCACGCTGATGCCGACCGTGATCGAGGCCCGGGTCCCGTAGATCACTCGGGCGTAGACGCTGCGGCCCTGCCCGTCGTAACCGAGCCACTCCGCCGAGAACACCTTCCCGTACTCGGGCTTGCCCAGGTAGTGGTTCCGCAGGTCGGCGTAGGTCGGCGAGGCGCTGGTGAACAGGCCCGGGAAGATCGCGATGATCAGGAGGAGCAGGATCAGGATGCCGGAGACCACGAAGTAGGGGTTGCGGCGCAGGTCCCGCCAGGCGTCGCCCCACAGGCTGCGCGCCTTCTCCGCCTGGGACACGGCCCCGGTGACGGCAGCGGCGTCCGCGGCCGTGGTGGCCGCCGGGTCCGCGTTCTCGACGGCGGTCTTGGTGACGTCAGGCATAACGGATCCTCGGGTCCAGGACCGCGTAGAGCAGGTCGACGATCAGGCTGGTGAAGAGGAAGACCAGCACGAGGACGGTGACGAGGCCGACCAGCGTGGTCCCCTCGCGGCGCAGGATGGACTCGTAGATCGTGCCGCCGACACCGTGGATGTTGAACAGACCCTCGGTGACGACCGCACCGCCCATCAGGGCGCCGATGTCCGTGCCGAGGAAGGTGACCACCGGGATCATCGAGTTGCGCATCAGGTGCACACCGACCACCCGGCGCCGGGGCAGGCCCTTGGCGACGGCGGTCCGCATGTAGTCGGCGCGCAGGTTCTCGGCTATGGAGGTACGGGTGAGGCGCGCCACGTAGGCCAGCGAGAGGCTGGCCAGCACGATGGCCGGCATCAGCAACTGGCTGTAGTTCGTGTCGTCCTGGACGTTCGGCGTCATCCATCCGAGCTGGAAGGCGAAGACCAGCTTGAAGATGAAGCCGAGGACGAAGACCGGGACCGAGATCAGCAGCAGGGTGAAGATCAGCACCAGCGAGTCGGCGAGCTTGCCCGCCCGCATGCCGGCCCAGACACCGAGGGCGATGCCCACGACCAGCTCGATCACGAAGGAGAGCCCCGCGAGCCGGAACGTCACCGGGAACGCGTCGCCGAGCACGTCCCGCACCGGCCGACCGCTGGCAATCTGATTGCCGAAGTCGAAGTGCAGGATGATGCCCGTCATGTAATCCCAGTACTGCTTCAGGATCGGCTGGTCGAGACCGAGCTCGTGACGGATCCGCGCCACGGTCGCCGGATCGATGCCCTTGTCACCGCCGAGCGCCCGTACGGGGTCGCCGGGGAGGGCATAGACCATGAGAAAGATCAGCAGAGTCGTCCCGATGAAAACCGGGATCATCTGGAGCAGTCGCCGCGCGACGTAACGCCCCATCGTGCCTCCATGTCAGTCGCTGTGGCAGCAGAGACGGGCCCTTCCCCCGTCCTCCCCTTCGGGAAGACGGGAGAAGGGCCCCCCAGCCGTTGCCTGCACCCCGCGCGTCTGACGTCTCCGTCAGCCCCGCACCGGCGTGCTCACTACGCGATGGTTACTTCTTGACCTCGACGCCGGTGAGGATCGGGTCACCGTTCTGGGCGTACTGGACGTTCGAGACGTTCTCCGAGTAGCCGGCGTTGACCTTGTAGTACCAGAGCGGGATGGCGGGCATGAGCTCGACCATCTTCTTCTCGACCGCCTGGTACTCCTTGACCGACTCGTCGAGCGTGGCCGCGGTGTCGGCCTTCTTGATCATCGCGTCCAGCTCCTTGTTGGAGAAGCCGGACTGGTTGCCCGCCGAGGTGGTGGCGTACAGGTCGCGGATGAAGTTGGCGTTCACGGGGTAGTCGAGCACCCAGCCACTGCGGTAGATCGACTTGACCTCCTGGGCGTCGCGGGCGTCCAGGTCGCTCTGGAAGTCGGCCTTGGAGTCGCCGGAGCACTTGACGCCGGTCGCGTTGGTGATGCTGTTGCAGACGGCCTCCACCCACTCCTTGTGGCCGCCGTCGGCGTTGTACTGGATGGAGATCTTGTTGCCGGGGACGCCGCCGCCGGCCTTGATGAGCTCCTTGGCCTTCGCGGGGTCGTACTTGAAGACGTCGCCGCCCACGTTGTCCTGGTAGCCGAGCACGCCCTTGGCGACGAAGCCGGTGGCGGGCTCACGGGTGCCCTGGAGAACGGTCTTGGTGATGGTGTCGCGGTCGATCGCCATCGACAGACCCTGGATGACCTTGGGGTCGACGTTCTTCCACTGCTTGGAGTAGAAGGCCGGGACGATGGACTGGATGGCGGAGTACGCCTGGTCCACGGCGCGGTCGCCGAGGTCGTCACGGTAGACCGGGAGGTCCTTCGGGCCGATCTGACGCAGGACGTCGACGTTGCCGGACTTCAGGTCCTCGTACGCAGCCTCGAGGCCGGTGTAGTTCTTGAAGATCACACCGCCGTTCTTCGCCTTGTCCGGGCCCTTGTAGCCGTCGAAGCGCTTGACCTCGATCTGCTTCTTGTGGTCCCACTTGACGAACTGGTACGGGCCGTTGCCGACCGGGTTCTCACCGGCGGCCTTCGGGTCCTTGTAGAAGGACTCCGGCAGCGGCGAGAACACCTCGTAGCCGAGCTTGTACACGAAGTACGGGATCGGGGTGGTGAGCTCGATGGTGAAGGTCTTGTCGTCGACGACCTTCAGGCCGGACATGGTGTCGGCCTTCGGCTTCGCACCCTCCTTGTCCGGGTGGACGTCGGCGAAGCCCTTGATGTCGGCGAACCACGACGCGTTGGTCTGGGCGTTGTTGATGTTGGCGGCCCAGTTCCACGCCTTGACGTAGGACTCGGCGGTCACCGGAGTGCCGTCGTGGAAGGTCCAGCCGTCCTTCAGGGTGACCGTGAAGGTCTTGTTGTCCTTGGTGTCCACCGACTTGGCGTTCACCATGACGATGTTGCCCTTGGGGTCGTAGTCCACGAGCTGCGCGAACAGCGAGCGGACGACGATGCTGCCGTTGGACTCCATGGTGTTGGCAGGCTGCAGGGGGTTCTGCGGCTCGCCGACCTCGACGGAGAACTTGCCGTTGGGGTTGACGCCGCCAGCGTCGTTCTTGCTGCCCTTGTCACCACCGCCGCCACCGCAAGCGGTAGCAGCCATGGCAACGATGATCGCGCCTGCGACCCAAGTGGCGCTCTTGGCACCGCGCATGGGTTTGCCTCCTCAGGAGTCACTGTTCTTACGTGAAAGGGCCGGCCTCACTGACACCCCTGACAGTGATACCGGTCACCTGTGCTCGTGAGTCGGCGCTCCCCATAAGCGCTTGGACCCATTGACCCGAGCTCAACGGCTCCAACTATCGGTCACGTTGGGCCTACGAACCACACACTTACGATCTCGTTTTGGTCACAACCGGCCCAAA
This sequence comes from Actinacidiphila sp. bgisy160, assembly GCF_057707815.1. Classification (NCBI taxonomy): domain Bacteria; kingdom Bacillati; phylum Actinomycetota; class Actinomycetes; order Kitasatosporales; family Streptomycetaceae; genus Actinacidiphila; species Actinacidiphila sp. bgisy160. Next base: position 38,899 of record NZ_JBYIQW010000006.1, on the reverse strand, counting down.
ACAATCCCGCAATTCGGACATTTGGATTGTAGACAGACACCGACGAAACGGACTTGTAACACAAGTACCGGTGAACGCCGTCCGGTATCCGGACGTCGCCGGACTGAAATCCGGTTGCCCTCAAAGCGCGTAGATTCCTCGCGAATGTACGTGCCTGACGGGCCGACAGGGAACGAGGTGTCGCGCCCACGCCACTGGCGCAACCGCGACACATCGCCACTCCAGGGGCCGAACCGCGCACAGTGGGCGCCGCCGCGGTGAGTTCGGTCACATCAGGCCCCGCAAAGGCCCCGTGATGTGACCGGCCTCACGGGAGACTGCGCTCCGCTCGCACGGGATCGACGTGGATGTCCGGCGATGTCGTAGCTACGCCACGGCCGTCCGGAACCGGCTGCGAAGCGGCCCGGCCGCCCCCGTGTGACCGGGGACGGCCGGGCCGGTGTCGCACACCGCCGAGGAACCCGTCCGCGCCGCCGGCGCGGACCGCGGGGCCTCAGCGCTTGGCGCGGGACGCGGCGCGGCCGCGCTCCTTCTGGTCCAGGACGACCTTGCGGATGCGGACGGTCTCCGGGGTCACCTCGACGCACTCGTCGTCGCGGCAGAACTCCAGGGACTGCTCCAGGGAGAGCTTGCGCGGCGGCACGATGGACTCGGCCACGTCCGCGGTCGAGGACCGCATGTTCGTGAGCTTCTTCTCCTTGGTGATGTTGACGTCCATGTCGTCGGCGCGGGAGTTCTCGCCGACGATCATGCCCTCGTACACCTCGGTGCCCGGCTCCACGAAGAGCACGCCGCGCTCCTGCAGGTTGGTCATCGCGAAGGCCGTGACGGCACCGGCACGGTCGGCGACCAGGGAGCCGTTGTTGCGGGTCACCAGCGTGCCGAACCAGGGCTCGTGGCCCTCGTGGATGGAGTGGGCGATGCCCGTGCCGCGGGTGTTGGTCAGGAACTCGGTCCGGAAGCCGATCAGACCGCGGGACGGCACGATGAACTCCATGCGGACCCAGCCGGAGCCGTGGTTCGACATGTTGTCCATCCGGCCCTTGCGGGTGCCCATGAGCTGCGTCACCGCGCCCATGTGCTCCTCGGGCACGTCGATGGTGATCCGCTCCACCGGCTCGTGGACCTTGCCGTCGATCTCGCGGGTGACCACCTGCGGCTTGCCGACGGTCAGCTCGAAGCCCTCCCGGCGCATCGTCTCGACCAGGATGGCCAGCGCCAGCTCACCGCGCCCCTGCACCTCCCAGGCGTCGGGGCGCTCGGTCGGCAGCACACGGAGACTGACGTTGCCGATCAGCTCGCGGTCCAGCCGGTCCTTGACCAGACGAGCGGTGACCTTGCGGTCCTTGACCGCCGACTTGTCGGCGCCCTTGCCGCCGGGGCCGCGGCCGACCAGCGGGGAGGTGTTGGTGCCGATCGTCATGGAGATCGCCGGCTCGTCCACCGTGATCAGCGGGAGCGCGACCGGGTTCTCCGGGTCGGCCAGCGTCTCGCCGATGGTGATCTCGGGGATGCCCGCGACGGCGCAGATGTCGCCGGGGCCGGCCTTCTCGGCGGGCTTGCGGGTGAGCGCCTCGGTCATCATCAGCTCGGTGATGCGGACGTTCTGGATCGAGCCGTCGCGCTTCATCCACGCGACCGTCTGGCCCTTCTTGAGCTCGCCCTGCTCGACGCGGAGCAGCGCGATACGGCCCAGGAAGTTGTCGGCGTCCAGGTTGGTGACGTGCGCCTGCAGCGGGGCGCTCTCGTCGTAGGACGGGGCCGGGACGTGCTCCAGCAGGGTGGAGAAGAAGGGCTCCAGGCTGTCGCTGTCGGCCGGGACGGTGCCGTCCTCCGGCTTGGTGAGAGAGGCCACACCGTCACGCGCGCAGGCGTAGACGATCGGGAACTCGATCTGCTCCTCGGTCGCGTCCAGGTCCAGGAACAGGTCGTACGCCTCGTTGACGACCTCGTCGATCCGGGAGTCCGGGCGGTCGGTCTTGTTGATGCAGAGGATGACCGGCAGCTTCGCGGCCAGCGCCTTGCGCAGCACGAAGCGGGTCTGCGGCAGCGGGCCCTCGGAGGCGTCCACGAGCAGCACGACCGCGTCGACCATCGACAGACCGCGCTCGACCTCACCACCGAAGTCGGCGTGGCCGGGGGTGTCGATGATGTTGATCGTGATCGGCTCGCCACCGTCCTTGGGGTGGTACTTCACCGCGGTGTTCTTGGCGAGAATGGTGATGCCCTTCTCGCGCTCCAGGTCGTTGGAGTCCATCACGCGGTCGTCCACGTGCTGGTGCGCTGCGAAGGCTCCCGCCTGCTTGAGCATGGCGTCGACCAGTGTCGTCTTCCCGTGGTCGACGTGGGCGACGATGGCGACATTACGAATGTCGTTGCGCGTGGGCATACTGCGGCGCTTCTCCCGGGTTGGTGGGTGTGGCGGCATACCCTCGTCGGCACACCTGCCGCCGGGCGAGTCGAGCCACGGCCTCACTCCATGGTACGGGGCTCGGGCGGCGGAGACCGCCCGGGCATGATCGCCGCTGTCGTCACGGGCTCACGCGGTGGCCGTGTGCGGGACCGGTTCCGCCCGTGGGCCGAGGCCGAGCGCCTGCGCCAGGCGCTCGAGCACGGGCAGCGCCGGTTCGGTGCCTCCCGCCTCGGAGCGGGCCACGGCGGACTGGGCCAGCCGTGCCCGGCGGCGGAGATCCGACCGGGCATGGACAGCTCAAGGCGACGGTGACGCACTGCGGCCCGAGCTCGTGCGGCAGCCGGGCCGCCGCGTACTCCTCCTCGATCTCAGGGGTGACCTCGCGGCCCCTTCGCGCCTCGGCGAGCGTTGCCGGGGGTGGCCCTCTGGAGGAGGCCGAGCAGTCGCTCACCCGGAAGAAGAGGTCACTTCCTGAAGCCGATGTCCTGGAAGCGCGGCGTCGCGAAGCCGAAGGCGCCCGCGTTGAGGACGTCCTTGCGCAGCGCGACCAGCTCGGGGCGCTGGTAGAGGGGGATGGACCCGGCGGCCGCCCAGATGCGGGCGTCGGCGCGGGCGGCGAAGTCGCGGGCCTTGACCGGGTCGAGTTCGCCGGCGGCCTGGTCGAAGAGCTGGTCGATGAGGTCGGTGCCCACCCGGGGATAGTTCTGCGCGACCACCAGCGAGCCGTCCGGCGCGGGCTCGGGCTTGGCGAAGATGGGGCGGGTGTCGGTCGCCGGGAAGGCGGTGCCGGGCCAGCCGTAGAGGGTGAGGTCGAAGTCTCCGGCCGCGATGTGGTCGCGGAAGAAGCTGTCGTCGGCGACCCGCTGCAGCTCGGTGCGCACGCCGATGCCGGAGAGCATGGTGGCGATGCGGTCGCCGACCGCGTTCAGGGTCGTCGAGGACTTGGGCAGCACGAAGCGCAGCGTCAGCGCCTTGCCGTTCTTGCGCAGCACCGTCTTGGCCGGTTCGACGACGCTGACCTCGACCTTGTGCACGGGCGCCGCCTGGTTGCGCTCCGCCGCCCCGGCACCGGGGCGGGCGCCTGTCCCGGCCCCGGGATCCAGGGCGGTGCGCTGCCAGCCCGCGTCGGCCAGGAGGGCGCGGGCGGCCTTCGTGTCGGACGTGCCCAGGGCGGAGCTGTGGTCGGCGTACCCGGCCTGGGTGAGCAGCAGCAGATGGTTGCCGAGCGGTTCGTCGGGCAGGCCGAGCGGTCCCAGCACCGACTTGGCGATGGCCCGGCGGTCCACCGCGCGGGCCACGGCGTGCCGCACCTGCTCGTCGGCGAGCGGCCCGGTGGAACCGTTGAGGGCGAGCTGGGTGTAGGAGGCGGCGCGCGTCCGGTAGACGGCCACGTGCTTGCCGGTCACGTCGCGGTCGACCTCCGCCACGTCCAGCTTGCCGGAGGCCAGGTCGGCGGCCCTCTGGTGGGCGGGCGTGGCGGCGAGGACCAGCTGGGACAGCTTGGCGCGGTCGCCCCACCACTTGGTGTTGCGGACCAGCGTGACGGACTTCCCGCTCACGCTGCCCAGCGCGAAGGGCCCGCCGGCCACCGGCAGGGTCCGGCGCGCCCCCTCGTTGAAGGCCTTGGATGTGCCGGTGACGCCCTTGGGGTAGAGAGGGGTGAACAGCGACTGCCAGTCCGCGTACCGCTTGCCGAAGGTGACCTTCACCTCGTGCGCGCCCTTGCCGGCCGTGACGGAGGAGATCCGGTCGTACCCGGCGTTGCGCGCGGTCCAGTACGCGTCGTCGGTGCCGCGCAGCGCCTTCCACTGGGCGGCGAAGTCGGCGGCGCCGATCGGGCGGCCGTCGCTCCAGACCGCCTTCGGGTTGAGCCGGTACGACACGACCTGCTGCGGCTCGCTCCGCACCACCTTCGCCGACCGCAGCAGATCGGTGTCCATCTGCGGGCGGCCCTTGCCGTCCAGCCGGAAGGCAGCCGGCAGCACGGCCCCGGCGACCAGGGCGGTGGCCTCGTTCGCCCCGGCCTGGAACGCGTTCAGGGTGCCGGGGGCCGCGTCCACGGCCCAGCGCAGGGTGCCCCCGTCGCGTACCCCGTCCCGGGGCGCCGAGGCGAGGTCGGTCCCTGCGAGGGGGTCGTCCTTGCCGGCGGAGCACCCGGCGGAGGCGGCGACCGCGGCGGCCAGTGCCACGGCGGTCGCGGAGCGGATCAAGGTGGCGCTGCGGGCCATGCGTGCGTACCTCCGCGAGGGGGCCGTGATCACGGGACGGTCTATTTGCCGCTTATCGCACCTACTGAAAGCCATTCCGCGGCCCCGGACGCCTTCGACACGTCGCGCGCCCCCTCCTCCCACCCACCCGGCGCAACGCCCCCGCGACCCCCGCCCCGGTGCGCCGGTCGCCACCCCCGCACGGGTGCGCGGCCTTAGGGGGAATCGCGCGCCACGGCGCGTTCGCACCGGGCGCGCGCCACCCATAGGTGGGAGAATCCCTGCAGATCTCTTCCCAAGCGCGACTGTGACGCGCGACACTCGCTTGGCGCTAGCGTCGTGCACCCGCAACGTGGCGGAGGTGAGGACAGCCATGTCCCTGCAGGACGAACTTGCATCGGTACAACGCCGGCTCGATGAACTGGGCCGGGCCGTGTCCAAGCTGGAGCAGCACGTCGGCGACAGCCTGGACATGAGACGCGTGCGTGCCGACACCAAGCACCTCAGCGACGATCTCGCGCTGCTGCGCGACAGCGTCGGCACCACCACCCCGGCCGGTCAGAAGCCGCGCCAGGAGATGGTGACGATCCCGGATACGCCGTACGACCCCAGTCTCTGGTCCGGCGCGGAAGACGAAGGGCTGGGGGCGCCGGACCGCCGAGCGCCCTAGGGAGTAGTCCTTGGCCACCGACACACAACCCCCCGCTCCACCGACTCCGCCCGCTCCACCCGCGCGCCACGGCGTCCTTTCCGCCGGGCGCGCGGCCATTCCGGCACGGCATCTGCGCACCGACCGCTGGTGGCTGCAGCCCCTGCTGACCGCGCTCGGGCTGAGCGCCTTCGTCGTCTACTCGACGTGGCGGGCCTTCGCGAACGCGCACTACTACGCCGAGCCGTACGTCTCGCCGTTCTACTCGCCCTGCCTGGGCTCCACTTGCGTGGACATGCCGCTCGGCGCCCGCTGGCCACTCTTCGGCGACTGGTGGGGGCTGTCCCCTGCCCTGCTGGTGCTGATCTTCCCGCTGGGCTTCCGCCTCACCTGCTACTACTACCGGAAGGCGTACTACCGCGGCTTCTGGGCCTCGCCGCCCGCCTGCGCGGTCGCCGAGCCGCACGAGAAGTACACCGGTGAGACGCGGTTCCCGCTGATCCTGCAGAACATCCACCGGTACTTCTTCTACTTCGCCATCCCGGTCGCCGCGATCCTGACCTACGACGTCGTGCTCGCCTTCCGGGACGAGCACGGGGCGTGGGGCCACATGGGCCTGGGCACCCTGGTGCTGCTGGTGAACATCGCCCTGATCTGGGCGTACACCGTCTCGTGCCACTCCTGCCGGCACATCGTCGGCGGCCGCCTGCGGCACTTCTCCAAGCACCCGGTGCGGTACCGCATGTGGACCTGGGTGGGGAAGCTCAACTCCCGCCACATGCTGCTGGCCTGGCTGTCGCTGGCGAGCGTGGCGCTCGCCGATCTCTATGTCTACCTGGTCGCCAGTGGGGCGTTCGACGATCCGAGGTTCTTCTGATGGCACAAGTCGAACGGCACGCGTACGACGTCGTCGTGGTCGGCGCGGGCGGGGCGGGGCTGCGCGCCGCCATCGAGGCGCGCGAGCAGGGCATGCGTACCGCCGTGATCTGCAAGTCGCTCTTCGGTAAGGCCCACACGGTGATGGCCGAGGGCGGCATCGCCGCGAGCATGGCCAACGTCAATCCGCACGACAACTGGCAGGTCCACTTCCGCGACACCATGCGCGGCGGGAAGTTCCTCAACCAGTGGCGGATGGCGGAACTGCACGCCCGGGAGGCGCCGGACCGGGTGTGGGAGCTGGAGACCTGGGGCGCGCTCTTCGACCGCACGAAGGACGGGAGGATCTCCCAGCGCAACTTCGGCGGCCACGAGTACCCGCGCCTGGCGCACGTCGGCGACCGCACGGGCCTGGAGCTGATCCGCACCCTGCAGCAGAAGATCGTCTCGCTGCAGCAGGAGGACCACCGCGAGTACGGGGACTACGAGGCCCGGCTGAAGGTCTTCCAGGAGTGCACGGTCACCCGGGTGCTCAAGGAGGACGAGCGGAGCGAGATGGGGGTACCCCCCGGCCGGAGTCCCGGGGGGAGGGTCTCCGGCGTCTTCGGCTACGTCCGCGAGTCGGGGCGCTTCTTCGTCATCGAGGCGCCCGCCGTGGTGCTGGCGACCGGCGGCATCGGCAAGTCCTTCAAGGTGACGTCGAACTCCTGGGAGTACACCGGCGACGGGCACGCCCTGGCGCTGCTGGCCGGGGCACCGCTGATCAACATGGAGTTCGTGCAGTTCCACCCGACGGGGATGGTCTGGCCGCCGTCGGTGAAGGGCATCCTCGTCACCGAGTCGGTCCGCGGCGACGGCGGGGTGCTGCGCAACTCCGAGGGCAAGCGGTTCATGTTCGACTACGTCCCGGACGTCTTCAAGGAGAAGTACGCGCAGAGCGAGGACGAGGGCGACCGCTGGTACGAGGACCCGGACAACAACCGCCGGCCGCCGGAGCTGCTCCCCCGCGACGAGGTGGCCCGGGCGATCAACTCCGAGGTCAAGGCCGGTCGTGGTTCCCCGCACGACGGGGTGTTCCTGGACGTCTCGACCCGGTTGCCCGCCGAGGTCATCCGGCGCAAACTGCCCTCGATGCACCACCAGTTCAAGGAACTGGCGGACGTCGACATCACCGCCGAGGCCATGGAGGTCGGCCCCACCTGCCACTACGTGATGGGCGGCGTGGACGTCGACCCGGACACGGCGGCGGCGACCGGGGTGCCCGGGCTGTTCGCGGCGGGCGAGGTGGCCGGCGGCATGCACGGCTCCAACCGGCTGGGCGGCAACTCGCTCTCCGACCTGCTGGTCTTCGGGCGCCGGGCGGGCCTGCACGCGGCCGAGTACGCGGCCGGGCTCGGCGGCACGCGGCCGGCCGTCGCGGAGTGGCAGGTCGACACCGCCGCGGCGGAGGCGCTGCGGCCGTTCAGCGCGGAGGCCGGAGCCGTGCCGGACGGGGTCCCGGAGAATCCGTACACGCTCCACCAGGAGCTGCAGCAGACGATGAACGACCTGGTCGGCATCATCCGCCGGCAGAGCGAGATGGAGGAGGCGCTGATCCGGCTGGAGGCCCTGCGGGTGCGGGCCCGGCGGGCCGGCGTCGAGGGGCACCGGCAGTTCAACCCGGGCTGGCACCTCGCCATCGACCTGCGGAACATGCTGCTGGTGAGCGAGTGCGTGGCCCGGGCGGCGCTGGAGCGCACCGAGTCCCGGGGCGGTCACACCCGGGACGACTACCCGGAGATGGATCGCCGCTGGCGCAAGCTCAACCTGGTCTGTGCACTGGCCGACCCGGCGGACGCGTTCGGCGAGGTGTCGGTCAGGCGGCGCGAGATGGACCCGATCCGGCCCGATCTGCTCGCGCTGTTCGAGAACGACGAGCTGCTGAAGTACCTGACGGACGAGGAGCTGGACCGGTGAGCACGTACACGGCGCACTTCAGGGTCTGGCGCGGCGACGCGGACGGCGGCGGGCTGCAGGACTACCGGGTCGAGGTCAACGACGGCGAGGTGGTCCTCGACATCATCCACCGGCTGCAGGCCACCCAGGCGGGCGACCTGGCGGTACGGTGGAACTGCAAGGCCGGCAAGTGCGGCTCGTGCAGCGCGGAGGTCAACGGCAGACCGCGGCTGATGTGCATGACCCGCATGTCGGTGTTCGACCGGGACGAGACCATCACCGTCACGCCGATGCGGACCTTCCCCGTGGTGCGGGACCTGGTGACCGACGTGTCCTTCAACTACGAGAAGGCGCGGGAGGTGCCCTCCTTCGTCCCGCCCGAGGGCGTGGCGCCGGGCGAGTACCGGATGCTCCAGGAGGACGTGGAGCGCTCGCAGGAGTTCCGCAAGTGCATCGAGTGCTTCCTGTGCCAGGACATCTGCCACGTGGTCCGTGACCACGAGGAGAACAAGAAGGTGTTCGCCGGTCCGCGCTTCCTGATGCGGGTGGCGGAGCTGGACATGCACCCGCTGGACGCGGCGCAGGAGCAGGGCCTGGACCGCAAGCGGTCGGCCCAGGACGAGCACGGGCTCGGGTACTGCAACATCACCAAGTGCTGCACCGAGGTCTGCCCCGAGCACATCAAGATCACCGACAATGCGCTCATCCCGCTCAAGGAGCGCGCGGTGGACCGCAAGTACGACCCGCTGGTCTGGCTCGGCAACAGGATCCGGCGCAGGACCTGAACCGCCCGGTCCGCTCCCGCGGTGGAGGCGCTGCTCAAAAGAGGCTGAGCAGCGCCTCTATCGTGTCCTCGCCCGTGCTGCCGCCGCCGTCCGAGGGCAGGTCCAGCTCGAACCAGACGGTCTTGCCGCGGTGGGTGCGGCGGGAGCCCCAGCGGCTGCTGAGCAGGGAGACCAGTTGCAGTCCGCGGCCGCCCTCGTCGGTGGCGCGGGCACGCCGGCGGCGCGGCTGGACGAGCGCGTCGTCCCAGACCTCGCAGACCAGGGTGCGGTCGCGCAGCAGGCGCAGCCGGATGTCGCCCTGGCCGTGCCGCAGGGCGTTGGTGACCAGTTCGCTGACGAGCAGTTCGGTGGTGTCGACCAGCGCGGCCAGGTCCCAGGCGAGCAGGCAGTCGCGGGCCAACTCGCGGGCGCGGGCCACGGAGCGGGGGTTGGGCTCCAGCGTCCAGTCGCCGACGGAGTCGTCGGGCAGGCCGTGGACGCGGGCCATGAGCAGGGCGATGTCGTCCTCGCCGTGGGCGGTGTCGAGCCGGGCGAGTATGTGGTCGCAGACGTCCTCCAGCGGGCGCTGGGGTTCGTCGAGCGCGGCGCGGAAGGCGCGCAGGCCCTCGTCGAGGGGGTGGTTGCGGGACTCGACGAGGCCGTCGGTGTAGAGGGCGAGGAGCGCGCCGTCCGGCAGGTCGACCTCGACCTCCTCGAAGGGCTCGCCGCCGACGCCCAGCGGCATGCCGGTGGGCACCTCCAGCATCATGGCCTGCTCGCCGGGTTCGACCAGGACCGGCGGCAGATGGCCGGCGTTGGCGATGGTGACCCGTCGCGTTATGGCGTCGTAGACGGCGTAGACGCAGGTGGCGAGGTACACCTCGGACAGGTCCGAGCCGTCGGCCTCCTTGCCGCGCCGACCGCTGCGGCCGTCGCCGCTGCCGCCGAGGCCGCGGGCGACCTCGTCGAGGGCGGAGAGCACGTCGGCGGGTTCGATGTCCAGCAGCGCCAGGGTACGTACGGCGGTGCGCAGCTCACCCATGGCGACGGCGGCGCGCAGTCCGCGGCCCATGACGTCGCCGACGACCAGCGCGGTGCGGTGGCCGGGGAGTTCGATGACGTCGAACCAGTCGCCGCCGACCTCGGTCTCCATGTTGCCGGGCAGGTAGCGGCAGGCGATGTCGAGTCCGGCGGCCTCGGGGTTGCCGGGCGGGAGCAGGCTGCGCTGCAGGATGAGGGCGCGTTCGTGCTCGCGCCGGTAGAGCCGGGCGTTGTCGATGAAGACGGCGGCGCGGGCGGCGAGTTCCTCGGCGAGCATCCGGTCGCGCTCGGAGAACGGTTCGCTGCCCTTGGCGCGGGCGAACTGGACCAGCCCCAGGACGGTGTCGCGGGCGACGACGGGCACGGCGAGGGTGGACTGCACCAGGCCCCCGCCGAGTTCGCCGAGCTCCACCTCCGGGTCGCCGCCGTCGGCGCCCATGACCTGGGTCTGGGCGGTGCGCAGGGCCCCCGCCCAGGGCGAGTTGAAGGGGTAGCGGTGGACCGCGCCCACCGAGACCGGGCCGCCGGCGTGGCCGCCGTCCAGGGGGGCCACGGGCGCGTCGGAGACAGCGCTGGCGAAGGCGACCCGCCGGACCTCGCCGCTCCCGTCGGCGGTGCCGACGGGGCCTTCCTCGCCGACCAGGAGCGCCTGGTAGAGGTCGACGGAGGCCAGGTCGCAAAAGTGCGGAACGGCGACGTCGAGCAGTTCGCGGGCGGTGGTCTCCAGATCCAGGGAGCTGCCGATCCGCCTGCTGGCCTCGTTGAGCAGGGCCAGGTTGCGGCGGGTGTGCGCGGCCTCCCGCTCGGCGCGCTGGCGCCCGGTGACGTCCTGGGCGAGACCGGCGACACCGATGGGGCGGCCGCTGCCGCTGTGCAGCCGGTACAGCGAGATCGCCCAGCGCCTGCGGTTGTTGGCGCCGGACCCCGAAGGGACGGTGCCGACGATCGTCATGTCCAGGACCGGGTCGCCGCTGTCCAGCACCTGCTTGAGCGCGGCGGTGAGCCGGTCGGCCTCGACGCGGGAGAGGAAGTCGTGCGGGGTGCGGCCGCGGTGGTCGCCGGGGCTGCGTCCGAAGACGGTGGCGAAGCGCTGGTTGACGCGGAGCAGCTTGAGGTTGGTGTCGAAGAGGATGAAGCCCATCGGCGACTGGCCGAAGACAGCCTGCGAGGAGGCGATATCGGTCTCGATCTGGCGCAGCACGCGGACGTCCACGGCGATGCAGAGTGCCCCGCGCCGGCCCGTCTCGCTGCGCGAGGGCATCACGTAGACCTCGGCCAGCCCCTCCTGGCCCGCCTTGTCGCGGTAGGGCACGGTGCCGATCCACTCGCGGCCGTCGAGGATCTCCGCGATCCGCTCGTGCGCCCGGGTACGCCGGTCCTCGGGGACGAAGGCGGCGATCGGGTCCTGGCCGAGCGCCTCGGACGCGGGAACGCCGAAGAAGTCCTCGGCGCGCTCGCTCCATTGCTCGATCCGCCCGTCCGGGCCGAGGGAGAACGAGGCCACCCGGATGTAGTCGTAGAGGGAGCCGGGCGGACTGGACTGCCAGGCGCTCTGTGTCACGGCCTCAGGGTTCCGGGGCCCAACAACCCCCGACGGCTCATCGTTCACGCCCGACCCCTCCAGCTCACACATACGGACCGGCTGGTGCCGAGTATTCAGCATTACCCCCGTTCCGCACATGCACTTGTCGATCACAGCATCATCTCGAGGCGTATGAATTCCGCTGACGCCCCACTTCAACTACCCTGCTCCGGCCCGCCGAACCGTGCGTGACCGGTCATCCGAGGGGGCCGCCCGCGACGGTCGCCGGGGCGGGGAAGGCAAGCTCGAACCAGACGGTCTTTCCCAGCGGGCCGTGCCGGGTGCCCCAGCGCCGGGAAGCGTGGGCCACCAGTTGCAGCCCGCGGCCGCCCTCGTCCTCCTCGCCCGTGGCGCGGCGGCGGGGCGGGTCGGGCAGCGGGTCGGAGACCTCGACGAGCAGCGAGGTGCCGCGCACCATGCGCACGCCGATCGGACCGCGCGCGTACCGCAGGGAGTTGGTGACGAGTTCGCTGACGAGCAGCACGGTGACGTCGGTGAGGTCGCGCAGCCCCCACTCCGCGAGGGTCTGCCGTACGTGCCGCCGGGCACGGCGGACGGCGCTCGGCTCGGCCCTGAACGTCCAGTGGACGGTGCTGCCCTCCGGGAGGCCGCCGAGACGGGCCATGAGCAGGGCCACGTCGTCGGGTTCACGGCCCTGGGCGAGGGTGGCCAGCAGGTCGTCGCAGGCCTCCTCCAGGGAGCGCAGCGGACGGCGGGCGAGCACCGACCGCAGCCGGTCCATGCCGACTCCGATGTCCTCGCCGCGCGCCTCGACCAGGCCGTCGGTGTAGAGCACGAGGACGGAGCCGTCGGGCACCTCGAGTTCGACCGACTCGAAGTCCACGCCGCCGACGCCGAGCGGCACCCCGGCCGGGGACTCCAGCAGCCGGGCCCGGCCACCCCCGTGGGCGCCCGGCTCCACCAGCACCGGCGGCGGGTGCCCGGCGCGGGCCACGGCCAGTCGCAGCGTGGAGGGGTCGTAGACGGCGTAGACGCAGGTCGCCGTCCAGCCCTCGGCGGTGCCCGCGGCGAGGTCGTCGCCGAGGTCGTCGACACGGCGCAGCAGTTCCTCCGGCGCCATCTCCAACGCGGCCAGGGTCCGTACGGCGGTGCGCAGCCGGCCCATCGTGGCGGCGGCGCGCAGCCCGTGGCCGATGACGTCCCCGACGACGAGGGCGACCCGGCCGCCGGCGAGCGGGATGACGTCGAACCAGTCGCCGCCCGCCGCCGCCCCGGTGCTGGCGGGCACGTAGCGGAAGGCGAGGCCGACGCCGGGCGGCTCGGGCACGCTGCGCGGCAGCAGGCTGCGCTGCAGCATCAGGGCGCCCTCGCGTTCGCGGATGTAGAGGCGGGCGTTGTCCAGGGCGGCGGCGGAGCGGTCGCACAGTTCCATGGCGAGGTCGACGTCGTCCTGGTCGAAGGGTTCGCGCCCGCCGGCGCGGCTGACGACCAGCAGCCCGAGGACGATGCCGCGGGCCCGCAGCGGGGCGACCAGCAGCGAGCGGACGCCGAGGTCCAGGGCGGCCTGCACCTTGGGGTCGCCGGGGAAGGTGGCGACGGAGTCGCGCAATTCGTCCGCGCTGCTCACCAGGGCGGGCCGCGCGCTGTGCAGCACGGAGCCGAAGACGGACGCCCGGTCGACCTGGATCACCTTGCCGATGCCGAGCATCCTGTCGACCAGGGGGCCCTCCTTGACCGCGCCGATGCCGAGCTGGCGCATCTCGGTGCGCTCCCCGTACGGGGCCCCGGGCAGTTCCCCGCCGTCCGGCACGGCCGGGTGCAGGATCACTCCGCTGTAGTCGCAGAACCGCGGTACGACGGTCGTGGCCAGTTGCTCGGCGATCCGCCGTACGTCCAGCAGGTCCGCCAGGCGCGAGCCGACGTCGTTGAGCAGCGCCAGCCTGCGCCGGGTGCGCTCGATCTTCTCGGCGCTCTGCTGACGCTCCGTCACATCCATCACGCTGCAGCTGATGCCCAGCACCCGGCCAGCGCGGTCCTCCAGCCGGTGGTACGACACCGAGCGCCAGCCGCCGGACGGACCCGGCACGACGACGTCGATGACCGGGCGCCCGGTGGCCAGCACGTGCCGCTGGAGGGTGGTGAGCTCGTCGGCGGCCCCGGCGGTCACGATCTCCTCGACGCGGTGGCCGAGGGTGTCCTCGGCGGGGACCGCGTTCATCCGGGTCAGGGCCTCGTTGACGCGGACGTAGCGCAGCTCGGTGTCGAAGATCGCGACCCCGAGGGGCGAGGAGTCGAAGAGCGAGTCGAGTGCCGCCAGGTCGTGCTCCATGCTGCGGACCCGGCTGGTCTCGGCGATCGACACCAGGACGAAGGGCCGGCCGTCGCCGTCCACGAGGAGCGAGGCCCGCGCCTCGACCTGCACCTGGTGGCCGTCGCGGTGCCGGACGGAGAGGATGCCGTCCCAGCCGCCGGTGCGCAGCAGCTCGGCGAGGATGCGTTCGGAGGGGCCGGGGCGGGGCACGGAGGCCGTCCGGCGGGTGGCGGGCGGTGCCTGGCGCGGCCGTCCTTCCTCGCCGAGGTCGATCAGGGCGGAGACCCGGCGGCCCACGATGTGCTCCCCCGCCCAGCCGAGCATCTCCTCGGCGAGGGGGCTCCAGAGCAGGACGCGGCCCGAGGTGTCGAGCATGACGACGGCCAGCCGCAGGGTGTCCAGCAGCGTCCCGGAGGCGGTGGGCCCGCCCGGTACCGGTCCCGTGGGCCCGGGCCGGAGCCCGGCGTGGGCGCGCTCGCGCGCGGCCGCGGACTCGGGGTGTCCCGGTCCCTCGCCCTTCCCTGTACCGTCCTCGCTCCCGCTCACGCGTGGGGACCCCAGACCATTGCAGGGTCACCGGCTCCAGCCGGCCGACCACCTTCGGATCAATCCCCACATACCCGATATTCCTCGCCGCATATCCGTCCTGGTGCGCCGCGGGGGTGGTCCCGGGTGGTGCGGGGCGGTCAGCCCGAAGTGGGGCCCTGGGTGGCGGCCCGGGCTGCCGCCCAGGCGGCCGCGGGGCGGTCCTGGTCGAGCCAGTCGACCTCGCCCAGGCGGTCGGGGGTGAGCCAGCGCAGCTCGTCGTGGTCCTCCAGGGGCCGGGGCTCCCCGGACAGGATGCGGGCGGTCCACACCTGCAGGACGTAGCCGGGCTTCAGCGGCCATTCGCCGGGAACCCTCTCCAGCGCCTCGGCCTCCACGCCCAGTTCCTCGCGGAGCTCCCGGATCAGCGCCTGCGGCGCCGTCTCCCCGGGTTCGAGCTTCCCGCCGGGCAGTTCCCACCGCCCCGCCAGCTCCGGCGGCGCGCTGCGCCGCGCCGCGAGCAGCCTGCCCTGGTCGAGCACAGCGGCGCCGACCACCACCGTCACGTCACGCGTCGTCATGGGCGGCACCCTATCCGTGGCGGACCGGCCAGGGCGTGTCGTCACATGCCCGCCTGCCCCGCGGCGCCTGGCACGGCACCTGGCTGCGTTGTCGAATCGTCCGAGTAGCCCACTACGAGGACGACTCTCCGCCTTGCGATGCACCGCACCAGACACCGCGGGGCCCGCCCTCCGGGCGGCCGGCGCTCATGCGACGACACGCCTAGGACGCGCGCCGGTCGATCCGCTCGACGAGGTAGAGCTGCTTGTGGCCGCGCGCGTCGAGGGTGTCGGCGACGCGTTCGGCCTCCCGCCGGGTGGCGTAGCGGCCGACCCGGTAGCGGTTGCCGTTGTCGTCCTGGCGTATGACGACCCAGACCAGCTCACTCATCGGATCTCCTCCAGGTGCGCCACGTTGGCCCGGTCGTCGTCCTCACCGCTCGGGGCGCCGGCGAACCAGGCGTCGAGGATCTCCCGGAGCAGGGGCTCACTGGTCAGACGCAGGCTCAGGGCGAGGGCGTTGGCGTCGTTCCACTTGCGGGCGCCGTCCGCGGAGTACGCGTCGACGCAGAGCGCGGCGCGGACGCCGGGCACCTTGTTGGCGGCGATGGAGGCCCCCGTGCCCGTCCAGCAGCACACGACGGCCTGATCGGCGCGGCCCTCCGCGAGGTCCCGCGCGGCGCTCTCCGCGCTCCAGGCCCAGTCCTTGCGGTCGCCGGCGCGCAGGGCACCGTGGGTGCTCACGGTGTGCCCGCGGCGGCGCAGTTCGTCGACGACCAGCCGCGCGACCGGCTCGTCCATGTCCGAGGAAACGGCGATGCGCATATGCCGGAGCCTACGCCCGAACGTGACGCGCCGGACACGTTCGGGCAGCATTCGACACGATCGGGCCATGTTCGATTGGGAGTTGACTCAGAAAGGGCGCTTGTCCGCGCTCTCCGCGCATCGGCGTGCGCCCCGGCGCCGCCCGCCGTGGACCGCGCACCTCCCGCGCCGCATGACCACGCCGCCCACCAGCGCGCTCGCGGGCCCCCGGCGCGCGGGCGGGGTCACTTCACGGGCATCCGGTACGACACCCGGTAGCGGTCGGCCGGGATGACGATGTCCGCGGTCTCGACGGGCAGCCCGGAGGCGTAGTACGTCCTGCGGATCTCGATGACCACGTGCCCGGGCACCCCGCCCAGCACCGCGGTCTCCTCCGCCAGGCCCGGCCGCGCGCCGACGTCCTCGGCCACGTTGTCGACCACGATCTCGAGCGCGGCCATCCGCTCCACCACGCCCTGGCCGGCCAACGGGCCCTCCTCCGGCAGCAGGACGGGCGAGCGCCCGGTCACCGACAGCGGCTCCCAGGAGGTGGCGAGCATCATCGGCTCGCCCTCCGTCCGGTAGAGGTAGCGCGTGCGCATGACCCGGTCGCCGGGCTTGATGCCCAGCCGCTCGGCGATACGCGCGTTCGCCGAGTCCTGGAAGCTGCCGGCCTCCCAGGTGCCCTTGAAGCCCTCGTCGGCCTGCTCCTGCCGGAACGGCGTCGCCTGGCCGCTGCCCGGCCGGTAGCCCGTGCGCACGACCAGCCGCGGGTCGGGGCGTTCGCGCACGTACGTCCCCGAGCCGGAGCGGCCCTCGACGAAGCCCTCGGCCATCAGCACCTTGCGGGCTTCCAGGGCGACGGTGTCCGACACCCCGTACTCCGCCCGGATGCGGGCCTGCGAGGGCAGGCGGGTGTGCGGAGGGAGGCTGCCGTCGAGGATCTTCCGGCGGAGATCCTCGGCGACGCGCAGGTACGCGGGCTGCTCACCGAAAGGCACGTGCCCCTCCCTCGGGTTGACTGTGCGCAACAGCTTGACAACTCAGGGTTGCCACCCGCAAGCCTTCCGCAAGGCTTTACCCGTGTCGTGTCACCCGGGCAGCAGATCGAAGGCCGCGAGCACCACCCGGGCGTGCTGCTCCGCCTGGTGGCGCACCGGGATCCAGCGGGCCCGGTGCGCCGTCTCGTACGCCTCGCACCAGTCCGCCACCAGCCCCTCCAGCAGCTGCCGCACCGCCACCAGCGGAGCGGGTGCCTGTTCCACGGTACGGACCACCCGCAGCAGCATCGCGGCGGCGCGCAGCGGCAGTCGCTGCGCGTAGATCTCGACGCTGCTGACCCGGGCCCGGGTCATCGCGGGCAGCGGCGGCGCGGCCGCGGTGCGCAGGGCCGGGTCCCAGTCCGCGGCGAGCGCCGGGCCGACCGCGACGATCTCCCGCGCCGCGCGCAGCAACGGCCCGCCGTCCCCGGGCAGGTGCGGCCGCACCTGCCCGACGAGGCCGCCGACCAGCAGGCTGGACCGGCGCAGCGCCTCCCCCGCCGTGCGCAGCGCGCCGTCGGCGCCCGGATGCGGCGAGGTGTCGGCGGCGCGGTCGCACGCCCACATGGGCACCTCGGCGATCGCGGTGACGCCGCCGTACCGGTGGGCGTACGTCCACGTGGAGTTGGAGGCGTCCTCGCGCGGGCCGCCGGGCGGCGGCAGCACGTACACCCCCGGTCCGGGGCTCGGCCAGTGGAAGGCGTCGGAGGAACCCGCCTCCAGGGGGATGTCGAACTCGGCGGCGGACTTGGCGATCCGCTCCGCGAGCCGCGGGATGTCCCGGGTCACCTGGATGAAGGTGCCCCCCACGTCGATGCCGTGCAACGAGCACTGCAGCACCGGTCGCAGTTCGTCGATGACCCCGATCAGCGCGCGGGTCTCGGGCAGCGCCCCGTCCAGCGTGCCGTCGTCCGGCAGCCACTCGGGCTGCTCGGCGGCGCGCGGCCGGAAGAAGTGCCGGTAGTGGCCGAGCATGGTGAACCGGCCGTCGGGAACGGCCTCGTTGAGCCGCGCGCCGTCCGGGTCCGCGCAGAGCAGGAAGTGCCAGGCGGCGTCGGCGCCGTCGCGCAGCACGGGGTCGGCGGCGACCCGCCCGGCCAGCAGCAGCACGGTGGCGCCGCCGACCATCTCGTTGGCGTGCGGGCCGGCCACCACCAGGACGTTGCGCGACCCGTGCCCGACCGAGAGCAGCAGCAGCGGCTCCCCGGCCCGGGACAGACCCACCGTCCGCAGCCGGCAGACGTCGGGCCGGCGCAGCGCCAGTGCCCTGGCCGCCGCGGCGACCTCGTCCACGGTCGGATAGCGCTCGCCGACGGCGGTGTCCCCCGGAGATGTCATGCAGCCCCCCGCATCCGTCCCTACGGTCAGGTTCGGATTGTTCCAATCCGTACGGAGCGGGGGCTAGGCCCTGTCGTCAAAGTAGCTCCGGCCGACCGAAGGGCGGGCCCGGCGGTTCCCCCGGCTCCGCTGGGAGGCGGCCCCAGGTGCGGTGCGTCGCAAGACGGAGGGTCGTCCTCGTGGTGGGCTGCTCGGACGATTCGGCAACTCCTCCCGCGAAGGCCGGGGAGTGCCGTGTTACGGCAGGGCATCAAGCGCGTCAGGCGGCTGTCGGACCCGGCATGACGGAGGGGTACGACTGCTGACGCAGTCGTACCCCTCCTCCGCTCGGCGGGTGTCAGTGCCGGCGGGCGGCCTGACGGCGACGGGTCGCGAGGACCACACCGCCACCGGCGGCCAGCAGCACGGCCGCGGCGGCCGAGAGCATGCCCACGTTGCCGCTGCCGGTCTCGGCGAGGTCGCCCGAGCCGCCGTTGGGGGACTCGGAAGTCGCGGCCTCGACGGACTCGGAGGCCGAGGCGGACGCCGAAGCCGACGCCGAGGCCGACGCCGAGGCGGTGGCCGACGGGGTCTCGGTCGCGGCGGGGGTGGTCTCCTCGCCGCCGGCCGGGGTGGTCTCGTCACCGGCGGGGGTGGTCGGGGTGGAGTCGGCGGGGGTGTTCGGGACGGTCTGCGTGGTGCAGTCCTTCGTGCCGCCGTTCCACCAGGCGATCTTCTTGTCGCCGATGACCGCGTGGTTCGGGCCCTCGGGCAGGTCGCCGTGCTCGTAGCCGTCGTTGGCGTCCAGGACGCCGTCGTACTTCTTGTTGCCGTAGTACAGGTCGACCTGCGCGAAGCAGGTGACGTCCGGCACGGCGACGTCGAGCGTGTCGGTGCCCGTGCCGGTGGTGATCTTCACGGTGTCCCAGTCGTGGAACACCTGCTTGCCGGAGGTCTGGAAAGTGGCGCCGTGGGTGCGGTACGAGGCGAGGGACACGGTGCAGGACGAGGAGCCGTCCGCGACCCGGACCTTGACGTGGACCTTGCCGTCCTCGCCCGGCTTGAGGTTGACGTCGTCGACCTTGACCGACGGGTACCAGGCCGTGCCGTCGAGCGAGAACTCGCAGCGGTCGGTGGAGGTCTTGGTGCCGCCGCCCTGGCCGGGCTCGTAGCCGTGGTGGCCGCCGCGGTCCCAGCCCTTGCCGCCCGGGCAGTCGCCGGCCCAGGCGGAGGTGGCCCCCACGGCGGTGAGGGCGACGGCCGCGGCGCTCACGCCCAGCAGCCGTCCGACGGTGACACGTCGCGATATGGACATGCAGAACCCAATCTTGGCGTTGCGTGGCCCGGCGGGCGCGGCTGACGGCAGCTCTCCCCGTTCGTGAGCAGGCCGAGGCGTCACCGGGCGAGTGGTCGAAGTGCACACGGGGCTCATCGGCCCCAGCGGCACCACGCATCGTCGTGGCTCTGTCAATGGGCTGTCAACCTGGGGCGAGGCGAAGGCTCGTGGAGCGAGGTCTCGATCCGGCTCACCGCGGTCATGGCGCCGAAGGCCAGCACCCGCACCAGATCGGCGTCGTACGGGTCGGGATCGGCGATCCGCCAGGCCTCCGCGTCCGCCTCGGTGATCCGGTACGGGGCGAGGGCGGCGAGCAGCGCCAGCCGGGCGCCGGGGCGTTCGGCGGAAGGCACCGCGGCGAGTGGCGCGGCGGTGGGGTCGCCACCGAGTGGCGCGGGCGTGCCGTCCCAGGCGTCGACGGCGGCCACGACCGCCTCCCGGGCCGTGTCACCGAGCCGCCGTCCGCCCATGGCGGCGGCCCGCCGCAGCGCGGCGAAGGCGGTGCCCACCGGGGCGTTCGCGGCCCACTTGGGCGCGGGCCCCGCCGGGCCGCGCAGCAGTGGCAGGCTGGCCCCGGGCGGCAGCGGCCTGCGGACGGTACGGGCCAGGGCCCGGCCGCCGACGCTGCGTACCAGGCGCAGCCGTTGCAGCCCGCCGGGGAGCAGGTCCTCGGTCAGCAGGGCGGACACCATCCGGTTGACGAAGTGGAAAGCGAGCGCGGTGCCGACGAACTCCGGCGCGTCCCGCGGGCCGAAGGGGTGTGCCGCGGCCGCCGGCGCGCCGGGGGTCGCGGTCGCCCCGCCCCAGGCGAGCAGGGCGGCCTGGGCGGGGTCGCCCGGCGTGCCCCCGCGGGCGACCGTCTCGGCGAGGCGGTGGTCACCGGTGGCGTGCAGCAGGACGGTGTGCGCGTCCACGCAGAAGGGGCAGCGGTTCGCCGCCGACACCCCCAGGGCGACGAGCTCCTTGTCGGTACGCGGCACGCGCCCGGCGAGCAGCGACTCGCGCAGCACCGCCCAGGTCGCCGCCAGCAGGTCGGGGGCGGCCGACAGCGCGACGAAGGTGGGCGCGTGGCCGATGCCGAAGTCGCCCGCGAGCTGGGCGTAGACCTCGGCGGTCCGGCCGGTGGCCTCGCCGGGCGGCGCGGGAGTGGTGAGACGGAAGGGCGTGGCCATGGCCTGGCCTCCTCGCTGACGGCTCGTGGACGGTGGTGTCTCGACGGGTCGATCGTGGCCGACCGGGGGCCCTGCGGTCGTCGTCCGGGGGAAGGGGGCCGCCACTGCTGCCGGGGCCTTGGCCGCGGGCCGGACTACTCCGCCGGGAGTAGCCGCGGAGCCGTCTTCGGGGAGGAGGTGCCGCCCGGCGCGGCGGCGTAGGGTGCGGGCATGGGTGGCACGCTGATCGGGCGTCAGGAGTGGGCCGGGCTGCGGGGGTGGCGGGGTGTCGCCTTCGACGTGGTGATCGGCGCCGTCCTGGCCGTCGACGTCCTGCTGCTGCCGGGGGTGCCGCGCCCCTCCGGCGCCCTCGACCTGGCACTGGGCCTGGTGGGCGCGCTGGCGGTGGCCGGGAGCCGTCGCCGGCCGGCGACGGCGCTGCTGCTGTGCACCGGCTGCATGCTGGCGTACGCGCTGCGGGTGCACCCCGGTCCTTCGGCGGCGTTCCCGGTGCTGGTCGCGATCCACATGGCGGTCAGGGCGGGCGGGAAGCGGCTGCCGGTGCAGCTGTCGGCCCTGGCGTTCCTCACCGGCTACCTCGCCTCCGGGCAGCCCGCGCCGACGTTGGCGCAGTCCACCGCGCTGTTGCTCGGCTGGTTCCTGGCCTCGGTCGCCATGGCCGTGGTGGGCAGGCACCGACGGGCCTACCTGGAGCAGCTGGAGCGCCGGGCGCTGGACGCCGAACGCACCCGCGAGGAGGCGGCGTTGCGCCGGGCCGGCGAGGAGCGGCTCCGTATCGCACGGGAGTTGCACGACTCGCTCACCCACAGCATCTCGATCATCAAGCTGCAGGCCGGGGTCGCCGTCCACCTGGCCCGCAAGCGCGGCGATGAGGTGCCCGACGCGCTGCTGGCGATCCAGGAGGCGAGCGGAGAGGCGATGCGGGAGCTGCGCTCGACCCTGGAGGTGCTGCGCGGCACCGGCGGCGGCCACGGCCTGGACCGGATCGAGGATCTGGTGGTGCGCTCGCGCACGGCCGGGCTGCCGACCAGCGTCACGGTCACCGGGCGGGAACGGCCGCTGGGCGACGGGGTCGACCGGGCCGCGTACCGCATCGTGCAGGAGGCGCTGACCAACGTCACCCGGCACGCCGGGCCGGAGTCCCGGGCCACCGTCCGCATCGAGTACGGCGACCGGGAGCTGGTCGTCCAGGTCGACGACGACGGCACGGCGTCCCCCGGGGAGGGCCCGGTGCCCGGGGTCGGGCTGACCGGGATGCGGGAACGGGTGACCGCGCTCGGCGGACGGCTGCGCGCCGGGCCGCGGCCCCAGGGCGGCTTCTCCGTACGGGCCGAACTCCCCCTGGACGCCCTGCAGGCGGCCGACGGCAGGACGGCCGCCGGGCCGGCCGGGGCGCCGCTGGAGGAGGTGCGGTGATCCGCGTGCTGATCGCCGACGACCAGGCGCTGATGCGGGCCGGTTTCCGCGCGCTCCTCGACGCCGAGGAGGGCATCGAGGTGGTGGCCGAGGCGGGCGACGGGCAGCAGGCCGTCGAACTCGCCCGGCGGCACGTGCCCGACGTGGTGCTCCTCGACGTCCAGATGCCGGTGCTCGACGGGATCGGCGCGACCCGGCTGATCGCCGCCGATCCGCGGCTTGCCGGGGTGCACGTGGTCATCCTCACCAACTACGGCCTGGACGAGTACGTCTTCGACGCGCTGCGCGCCGGCGCCAGCGGCTTCCTGCTGAAGGACACCGAACCCGCCGACCTCGTCCAGGCCATCCATGTCGCCGAGCGCGGCGACGCCCTGCTCTCCCCCGCCATCACCCGCAGGCTGATCAGCGAGTTCGTCTCGCGGCCGCCCGACGCCACGCACGCCGCGGGCCTGGAGGCGCTGACCAACCGGGAGCGGGAGGTGCTCGCGCTCGTCGCGCGCGGGCTCAGCAACGACGAGGTCGCCGGGCGGATGGTCATCAGCCCGCTGACCGTCAAGACCCACGTCAGCCGGGCGATGACCAAACTGGGCGCCCGAGACCGTGCCCAACTGGTCGTCTACGCCTACGAGTCCGGGCTGATCACACCGAAGGGTTCGCCGCCGCGACCGTCGTGGCCAGCCCCAGCGCCTCCCGGGCCCTGACGGCCTCCTGGTGGCCGCTGTGGGCGTCCGCGGCCTCGTAGTGCTCGTAGTAGGCGTCCGCGTCCTTCGCCGCGGCGGCCTTGGCCCAGTGCGCGCGCGCCTTGCCGGCCTCCGCCACGAGCGCGGCGACCGGTTCCTCGGCGCCGGCCGGCCAGTCGTGGGCCTGGAGCGCACGGGCCTCGGTGGCGAGGGCGACCGTCACCTCGCCGGCCCACTTCCGGTATCCCTCGAGGTCGTCCTCGACGTACTCCTCCTCGGGCCCCTCGGCCATCGCCTCGTTGAGGGCGTTGGCCGCCTCAAGGTAGGCGGCCTGGTGCGCGTCGAGCGTGCTCGCGTCCTGCCGCAGCGTG
Source organism: Actinacidiphila sp. bgisy160 (assembly GCF_057707815.1). NCBI lineage: Bacteria > Bacillati > Actinomycetota > Actinomycetes > Kitasatosporales > Streptomycetaceae > Actinacidiphila > Actinacidiphila sp. bgisy160. Next base: position 15,939 of record NZ_JBYIQW010000006.1, on the reverse strand, counting down.
CCCTTGAGCGTGCCCTTCTCCTTGCCGAACACGCAGGTCACCTCGCGGTCGCCGTGCTTCCAGGTCTTCCGGTCCGGGGCGTAGTAGTACACCTTGACGTCCCCCGGCACCGCCCAGCTGTCCATGGCGTAGGTGTCGGCCAGCCGTTGGCAGCGGTCCTCCACGCGGTCCTTGAGCTCCGCGTCGCCCGGGTAGGCCCGGGCCCCGGGCAGCCTGAAGACCCCGACGACCTCTCCGGCGTGGCGCCGCGCGCAGGGCACGGTGTCCATGTCGGCGGTCGGGGCCTCCAGGTCGCCGCCGGGGGTGTCGAAGCACTCGCCCCGGCGCAGCGAGAAGGCGCCGTCGTCCCGCGCCCCTTCCCTCACGCCCTCCTTGAAGCCCTCGACGAAGGCGGCGGCGCCGCCGGCGAGCACGAGCGCGCACAGCAGCGTGCCGACGGCGGACAGCACCAGCCCGGTCACGGCCATGCCCTTGCCGCGCGCGCCGGTCCGCTTGATCTGCATCAGCGCGATCGTCCCCAGCACGACGCCGACCACCGGCAGCACACACAGCAATCCGGTCACCAGCGCGGCGACGGCGAGCCCGTTCAGCGGTGCCCGCTGCGGCGCGGGCGGCAGCGCCGGCTGGAGGGGGTACGACGGATACGGCGGAGGCTGCACGGAACGGCTCCTCGGGGGACGGATGGGGTGGCGAACGGCCGCGCGAATATATCCCGGGCCGGGCCGCGCGCCGTCAGCGGCTGCCCTCTGGTCCCCGGCTCGACGCGCCGGCGTCCGTGGTGCGGCCGGAGGACGGATCGGCCGCGGCTCACCCCCGCCGGGACCGGACGGCGGTATCTGCGCCATGATGGACAACCACGGGACAGGCGGGGGCCATTGGGGCAGGGACATGCGCGTGATGTCACGGCGGGCAGCACTGGCCGCGGGAGCCGCTGCGCTGGCGACCGCCTGCACGTCCACCCGGCCGCAGGCCGGCCCGTCCAAGGTGCCCGAGGGCCCGGTGCGGACGGACACGGCCCCGCTGGAGCGGCGTTTCCCGCTGCTGGGGCCGCTCAGCGACGCCCACTGGCTGGGCTACGACCTGGTCGCCGGGAACGACGGGAGGTCGGTCCCCGGTCCCTCGGACATCCGGGTGGTCGGCGTCGCCGCCCTCGCCGCGGGCGGGGTCGCCGGGCTCACCGCCCACCGCGACTTCCGCCCGGCGCGCCTGCCGGTGTTCCCGGACCGGCTCGCCGCCCTCCTCCCGGCGGACGCGCGATGGGTGCGGAGCGACTCCTTCGACGCCGAGATCACCGCGGACCTCTACAGCGGCTCCTTCTTCCTGTCGAAGGCCCGGGGGCTGGTCTGCTTCGACAGCGTCAACCCGGTGGCCGCCGCCCCGTCCCCATAGGCCGGGACGGGGCGGGTCAGGACGTGCAGAGGGTCCGCTCCAGCACCTCGTTGATGGCCTTGGCCCGCGCCTCGGTGACCTGGTGGTCGGCGCTGCCGAAGCGTGACTGCGCGGCGGCCACGGCGTTGCCGCCGCCGGTGATGGTGGCGCACTGCTGACGGGCGTTGGCGACGGCCTTGTCCGCGTCGGCGGCCAGGGCCGGGTCGACGGCCTTGAGCGCGGCCAGGAGCGCCGCGCGCCTGGCCCCGGTCGGCTCCTCGGGGATGCCCTCGCTGATGTCCGGCACCTTCGACCCGGACGCCTCGACGGACGGCGTGGCGCCGCCTTCGGGCTTGCCGCCGGTGTCGTCGGTGCCGGAGCCGCAGGCGGGGACGGCGAGGAGCACGGCCGCGAGGAGCACTCCGGTGCTGAGGCGTGTACGCATGCCCGTCATGGTGGCCCGTGACGCCCCCGGCACTCGCCGGTGCGCGGTTTCCGTCGCCGTGCTGTGACCTACGAGCCGCTTGAAGCTTGGTCATGCGTTCCAGCAGCCCGGCCAGGATCGGCCGGACGAGCTCGAAGGCGGTGGAGCGGATCGGCGCGGCGGCCCCGCGTACACCCACCGACTACTGCCTGGCATGTACGCGTTCATGCGTTGGCTCCCGACGGTCGCTTACGGGTGTCCTGCGGACTGGTTGCGGACCGGAGGACTCCCTCACTCGTATGCCGTGGGCCTCCCGTCCGTCATACCGAGACGCGCCTGCTCCTCCTCGACAATCCGGCGGGCCAGTTCGGTGTCCGACACGTCGACCGCGTCCGGGGTGGCTTCGGCCACGGCGCTGCGGCGGGCGTAAGCATCGAACAGGCGGGTCTTCTCCTCCAGCATCTTCACCATGCGTTCGTCCACTCCCCCGACGGCGAGAAGACGATGCACGTGAACCGACCTGATCTGGCCCATGCGGTGGGCCCGGGCCGCGGCCTGGTGTTCGATGGTCGGCTTGATCTGCGGTTCGCAGATGATGACGACGGAGGCAGCCTGCATATTGAGGCCGACTCCGGCCGCCTGGATCTGTGCCAGGAGTACCGCTGGTCCCGAAACCCCGGCGAAGTCGTCGACAATCTGCTGCCGTCGCCCGGCCGGGACGCTGCCGGTGAGCGGACCAAGGATAGGGGTACCGGCAGTAGGACCCGCAGCGAGCGCCGCCTTCACCACGCCCAGCACGTCCTTGAAATTGGAGAAGACCACGGTCTTCTGCCCGTTCTCGCAGGCCTCCTGGACGATCTCGCGCAGCCGCTCCAGCTTGGCCGACTTCTCGGGGCGCATGTACGCGGCCCTGCGCATCGCCATGAAATTGCCTGCGCGCACGGCCTCACGGTACGCCTCCTCGTCCGTCGCGCTCAGCTCCCCCCACTCATCGGTCTGCTGAAGACTCGGGAGTTCCGTCAGCACGTCTTCCTGGTTGCGCCTCAGGTAGACCGGGGCGACGGCCTTGCGGAAGGCGACGGATCCTGCCAAGGCGTTCCGCTCGCCGAGGGAGTCCGCCACCCCACCATTGAGCATCTGGACCAAGTTGCGGAACTCCACCACCCGGTTCTCCATCGGGGTTCCGGTCATGAAGAGGCTGCGCTCACAACGCTCCGTCCACAGGGCGACCGACTGCGACCGTTTGGTCTTCGGGTTCTTCACGGAGTGCGCTTCGTCGACGACGAGCAGTCCGACCTCCCCGCGGCGCGGCGCCGGAAATCCGCGCAGTGCGTCGAACGTGGTCACCCCCACCCCGCCCCGTCCCTTCCAGTCGGCGAACGCGTAGTGCCGGTCGGGGCCGTGCAGCACCATGACACGAAGGGCGCTGCGGGCCTCGATCTCCCGAGTCCAGTTCACGAGAACGCTCGCCGGGCAGACGACCATGAAATGGCTCTGCCCCTCGGCGGCCAGGTGTGCCAGCACGGCAATCGCTTGGATGGTCTTCCCGAGACCCATCTCGTCGCCGAGTATCACCTTGCGCTGTGCAAGGACGAATCCCGCGCCGAACGCCTGGTAACCGCGAAGGGAGACCCGCCGGTGCGAGTCGTCGAGCCGTTGCGTCCGTACCCGCTCGGCGATCTCCTCCGGCAGGAACCCCTCGGCGGCTGCCGCGTCCGGCAGCCGCCCGGAGATCTCGGCGAGCAGGCTGTAGTACTCCGCGGAGCGGAGTTCGAAGTCCGCCCATGCCGCGATCTCGGACGAAGATCCACGCAGCAGGTCCACCGAGGCTTGGGCAAGCAGCTCAGGCAGGCCGGCCTGCTCTGCTTCGTCCACCAGTGAGCGGATCTCGGCAACCGACGCCAGAGCACGTGCCTTCTTCTCCCGGCCGGCCAGCAGCATCCTGAAACGCCCGGCGGCGGGCCTCGCGTCGACCAGCAACGGGCCGAGCCGTTGCGACAGGGCCGCTGCTCGGTCCACCGCGCGCCGGGCGTCCGGGCCGGCTTCCACCAGTACGTGCAGCGCCATGACGAGCGCGGTGGTGCTCGGCTCCGGCCGGTCCACGTCCATGTGCACCGCCACCGTCTCGTGCACCGCTTCGGAAAGGCGGCGAGCAGCGGCAAGGATCTGGTCGACAGTGCGCCGCCCGACACCGGGAATCTGCCGCAACCGATACGGGCCCGCTTCGAGAACACGGCCCACCGTGCCAAGGCCGTTCTTCTCGACGTTCCCCAGCCGCAGGCGTCCTTCGGTAACGTCCTGCAGCCGGGCGACGGGGATGGCGTCGAGCTCCCGCGTGACTGCAGCCTCGTGAATCGGCTTCAGCGCCGCCTGCACCGCCTCGACCGCCCTACCGTGGTCACCGGCCACTGCCTGCGCTGCCTCGTACAGTCGCGCTCCCCTCGCGACCGCGTCCCGCTCACCGCGCCCCACGCGTCCCGCCCCTCTCTCGCAGTCCCCGCATCCTCCCACCACCCACCCCGGCCCTGGACGGGGTGCCCGTCCAGTCCGGGCAAGATGCCGGTGTCCCATCGGACGGGGGCTCCCGGCCTGCGTTGCCGCAGGCCAGAGACCACCCTCTCGCGATCTCGGGGATGCGGAAGACCTGCGGCGCTTTTCACCGCCGAAAACTTACGACCACCGGTAGGATCGGCAGCATGAGCGGTAGCAGGAAGTACTCCATCAGTCTCCCCGAAGACCTCGCCGAGGCCGTACGCGCCCACGTCGGCCCGGGCGGTTTCTCCGCCTACGTCGCCGAGGCACTCGAACAGCGGGTCGCCATGGACAAGCTCCGGGAGATCGTCGTCGACTTCGAGACCGACAACGAAGCCCTCACCCGCGAGGAGGTCGAGGCCGCCCGGGCGCTGCTGCGCCACGACCACCGGCAGGCCGGCGGGGCCGCCGCCTGATGCCCGGCACCCTCCTGCTCGACAGCGAAGGACTCTCGAGGCTCTACCGCAAGGACCGCACCGTCGTGGCTCTGGTCCAGGCGGCGTCGGAGGAGGGCGTCCGCGTCGCCACCAGCGCCATGACCACGCTTGAGGCCGACTACGAGCGCATCCACCCGGCCCGCATCAAGTGGGTCCTCTCCCGCGTCGACGTTCAAGACGTCACCAAGGAGATCGCCGACCAGGCCGCCGCGCTCCTGCGCGCTCATCACCTCCATGGCCACGAGTACGCCATCGATGCCGCCTTCGCCGTCATCGCCCGCAACGCACCCCGGCCGGCCACCGTCCTCACGTCCGACCCCGAGGATCTGACACTCCTGTGCGGCCCTTCCGTGGAGGTCGTCAAGGTCTGAGACCGCGTCGCCGCCACGGCCGCCAGCCAAACGCTGTCACCGCATCGCGGGATCGAGGACTCACTGCGGACGCGACAGCTGTGCCCGACCCTCCAACAGGCGGATCGGGCACAGATATTGACATAGCGTCAGACGTTGAAGCGGAACGTTCAAGAAGTCGCACACTCCCCAGTATTTGCAAGGGTTCCTGCCGTCCACGAGGGTGCTGGGTCAGCACCAAGTCAGCACCGTGTCGGCCGGTCAGCACGTCACGCCGCCAGCTCGGTCGCCGACGCCTGGCGGGGAAGCCCGGGGCGCAGCGCCTGCTGCATCACATCCCGGCAGCGGTCCCACGCCTCCGGTACGAGGTGCCCATAGGTGTCGACAGTCGTCTTGATGTTGCGGTGCCCGAGCCAGCGGCTCACCTCGTGGATCGGCACGCCGTTCGCGAGCGCCGTGGAGGCGAAGAAGTGCCGCAGGGAGTGAGGCGTGTACTTCGACTTCCCGTCCGGCGTCAGCACGCCAGCCGCCTTCAGCGCCTTACCCCAGTGATGGCCGTACGTCGAGGCCGTGGGCATCTTGCCCTTGCCCCGCTCGCGAGGGGCGAAAAGCACCTCCAGGCCGTCGAGCTGCACAGTCCCCCAGCGTTTCAGGTGCAAGCCGATCTCTTGGTCGAGGAAGAGCGGCGTGGGGACGTCTCGAAACTCCTCGGGCGTCCGGTGCTTGAGCGGGACGAAGCGGGTGACACAGTCGCCCTGGTTCGCCTTGGCGCTGATCTGCCGGCGCAGCCGGAGGAAGCCGTCTCGCTGGCAGTCCACCGAAAAACCCAGCGCTTCGCTGATCCGCAGCCCAGCGCCAGCCTGGAGCCAGACGGTCAGCCGGTACTGGTCGGACATGGCAGCCGCGATGGCATACACCTCGGCGAGCGTCGGGATCTTATCCGGGTCGAGCGCGGCGCCCGCCGCCTTGAGTGGCGGTACATCGTCGCAGGGGTTGTCCGGTATGCGGCGCTGCTTCACGGCCGCCATCATCATGCTGCGCAGGATGTTCATGCGGTCGTTGATCGTGGCGGCGGTCAGTCCGCGGGCCGCCATGGCGGCCTGGAGCTTCTTCACGTCAGCGACGGTGAGGCCGGCGAGGTCCGGGAGCCCAACTCGGGTATCAGGTGGTTGGAGAGAAAGCCCTGGTAGTTACGCCGGGTGGACTCGTTCGCGGGGTGCTGCTTCAGCCACTCCTCGGCCCACCTGCGGAGCGAGACCTGGCCTAGCTGGTGATCGATGTAGACGCCCTCGCGCTTGTCGTTCTCCGCCTTGATGCCGAAGTTCTCGGCCTCCTTCTTCGTGGGGAACGAGCGCTCCCGCTGGCGCCCACTCCGCCCGCCGGGCTCCCGGTAGCGGACCGTCCACAGGTGCGCGCAGCGGGCCTTGTTCCGGCAGTCACACTTCTTCAGTACCTGCGCCACGCTTCATCCCCCTGAGTGTCTGCTCTGCCTTGTCCGTGAGCTGCCCGCCCGCCTTGCCTTCGACCTTGGTCAGGAAGCCCCGCTGCCGCGCGGCGCGCAGGTACCCCTTCACAGTGGCCGGATTCAAGTCGAATCCCACCGCCAGACGCTGCGCCGCAGCTCGCGGATGGCCGGCTCGACCGCGTCGACCGCCGATCCCTTCAACGGCCGCTGGTAGACCGGCGGCCGGTCGGTCGCCAGCGCCCGCTTCACCGTGTTCTTCGAAATCCCCAGATACCGGGCGATCGCCCGGATCGGCATCTGCTCGGCCCGGTGCAACCGACGGATCTCAGCCCAGTCCTCCACGCGGATCACCCTCTCCTCCTGACCCTCGATGAAGATCAGGATGATCAGAAGATCGCGAAGCGGGTCCCGTTTCATCCGCCGATCAGCGGTCAGTTTTCACCCGTCGCCGACACGGCCAAGGAGTCGCAGAAGCTGGCCCGCATGTGGCTGTTCCTGCATAACCAGCCGGGAGCACGCCGTGAGCTGATCACTCCGCCCAACGCCGCATAGAGAGGGAGCCCCGCCCTCTCCCCACGGGGTCGCTACCCGCTTCAACGAACGGGCCTCAGTTCCCCGACACGATCGCTGTCTGTCGCCTCGGGTGGGCTGCGGCTCTGCTGCAGGAACAGAGCCGCTCGCTCACGACATGCCACTCACATAACGGGACGATTGGAAGACGCGTACTCATCCGCAATGTTGAAGACGCTGGCACAGCGGGGGCATTCTGCATGGCCGAAGAGATGGGCGATACCGTCGGCGAGCACGGCTTCGCCATCGCCGACGGCAGTCTCATACATCCATCGACCGATGCCGGAGAGGCCCTCAGGGGACGCCGGCCGTAGTCCCCGTCGGTCCACGTCGCCCAGGTTCCAGTCCCGGATCGCTGAGTAGCGACCGTAACCGCCGATGGCGATCGTCACCTCGACAGCGCAGTGAGGGCAGGCGACCTGGTAGAAGTCATCCGAGAAGTCACCCAAGGCCGCACTCCAGTGGTACTGCTCTTCGACCGCGAGCAAGTCACGGAAGGTCGCGAAGTAGTCGTCCGGCCGCGACCGCAGGTGCCGATCCAGCAGCTCACGGAACTCCGCGATCGCGTCGGCGCAGCCCGCCAGCAGATCGTCGCACCCGTGGCCCCCTGCGGCGCACCGCACGATCGCCCCGGCCAGCCCGCGCGCCCGCGCGCTCCGCGACGCGAGACGCACCAGATGCGGCAGTGCGGCGAAACTCGCGGGGAACACCAGGTCGTGCTCGAGGACCAGCCGGTAACCCAGCTCGTCCCATGCCTCTGCGTCGTCCTCGCGCTCGACCCGCGCCAAGAGCTCGGGGACGCGATCAACATCCCCGTGACAGTCGTACATCTGCGCCCAGTCCACCACCTGAGCATTCAACCGTCCCGAAGCTGCCGGGGACGACTCCGCATCCATGAACGCCTCCGGCAGGACTCATCGACCTAGCTCCGCACTTCGCACGTCGCCGAAAAGGGACCCCGAGCAGCATCAGCAACCGGCCGGGCCGGCCGGGGCTCACAGCTCCGCGAGGACCTCCGCGACGGCGCGGCGTCCCAGTTCCGCCATGGCGGGGTTGGTGACGCGGTAGTAGTCGATGGCGCCCACGAAGGTGAGTGCCCAGCCCCGGCCGCGGGCCCAGGTCGCGTCGTCGAAGCCGACCGTCTCACGGAAGGCCGGCCGTGTCCGCGCGGAGAGCAGGGTCCACGCCGGCATGGCGTCGCACGCCGGGTCGCCCGTACCAGCGGTGCCGAAGTCGATCACGGCGCGGAGCCGTCCCGCGTCGACCAGGACGTTGCCGGGGATGAGGTCGCCGTGCGCCCAGCGGGGCGGGCCCTCCCACTCCGGCTGGGCGAGGGCCTCCTCCCAGGCGGCGAGGACGGCATCAGAGTCGATGACGTCCGCCGCCTTCGCGGTCGTCTCCCGGACGAACGGGTCCCAGTCATGCAGCGGCCCGCCACGGTAGCCCCTCGGCGCACCGGTGGTGTCGGCCGTGTTCAGCGCCGCGACGAACTCGCCGAGGTCCACGGCGAATCCGGGTTCGTCGCGGGTCTCTTCCGTAGGGTGCGCCCCGTCGATCCAGCGGCCGACCGCCCAGGGAAAGGGGTATCCCTCTCCCGGCTGTCCCTGGGCGATCGGTTCGGGTACGGCGGTGGGCAGGCCGGGGGCGAGCCGTGGCAGCCAGTCGTGCTCGAACGCGACCTGCTCGACGGCGTCCTTGATCCGGGGCAGGCGGACCACCAGCTCGTTGCCGACCCGGTAGATGGCGTTGCTGGTGCCCGCCGAGAGTACGGCCTCGATATGCAGGTCCGCCCATCGCGGGAACTGCCGGACCAGCAGCCGCCGCACCAGCGCGGCGTCGGTCCGTACCTCGTTCTCATGCATCACCACCAGGGACCCTAGCACCTAGCCCTAGCGTCGAGCGAAGGGCAGACTCTCCATTCCCATACACTCGGGCCGCCGACGGATACAGCCCCGACACTGCTCTGGCCTGCGGATACAAAACCCCTATCAAGTCATCGGCTGAGGGCCAGAGCGGGTCTGGAACCGTGGCGGAATCTGCGCTGCTAAGACGAGGCGGTCGGGGAGGGGGGACTTCAGGGGTCATACCCCACCCCCTCCGCTCTCTTCCTGCTCTTCGCCGTCGCCTCTACGATCCGCGCATGATCAAGCTGTCCCCTCTGTTGGATCTGTGGCGGGAGCGGCTCGACGCCGGGGACCTTGAGGGCGCCGAATCTGTGTTCCGACAGGCCGCTGAGGCCAACAGCGGCCCCACCCATGCCCACTTGGCACGGACGCTGGAGCAGGCTGGGACCAAGAAGGCGCCGAAGCCCTCTACGGACACGCCGCCGACGCTGGCCACATCCGCTCACTGTTGGGCCACGGAAGGTGGCAGTACGGGCTGGACCCGACCGGTTCACCTTCATCTCCGTGGATCTCGGAATAGGGGCAGCAGTTCGACCACAGGGGATCCGTGATGGCTCACTCGGTCCGCACCACCAACGCGAACGACGTGCACACGCGTCGGAAGCTCACGTGTCCCGTACGGCCTGTGTGGCTCATGCACTCGACGTCCACGGCCGCACCGTCCGTTGACGGCTGCGCCGACCATCCGCACGGGTAGGTCAGACACTCCGCCTCGAACGTCACGTCTGTGCCCGGGTGCTGGGTGATCCGGTGCTCCGCGAACCGCAGCACAGCCCGCGTCATCACCGACCTCCGTGCACCGAGTGCAGGTGCGCCCGCAGGGACACGTTCACGTCCGACGCCTTCGAGTGGTCTCCCGTCGAGACGGCGTTGACTCGCCGCACCGCGAGGTCGAGACAGTCCCGGCACCCGGAGACAGGTTCCGGTCGGACCGTCGGCAACGGCAGGTGAACCGGCCCGGACATGGTGGTCTGCTCTCTGCGCATGCTGTCCGCCTTCCCACGCGTTCTTCCGTGGCACGGAATCCTTGCCGGGGGCAGCGGTGGAATCACGCTTCAGTCGCGATGTGGACTAAAGCTCACGGGCGGAAGGCGGCCGCCCACTCGGCCAGCCTGTCTTGCGCTGCTTGCCCGAACAGCGCGCGGTCGTCGTAGCCGGAGAATTCGTCGAGGTACATCCGGACGTCCCTCGGGTCGCGGAAGACCATCACTCCCGTTGTCGTCTCGACCGTCGCGAGCGCTTCGTCGTAGACGGTAAAGGTGTTCAACGGGCACCCCGGCAGACGGGTGCCCATGGGCAGAACGCCGAGGCGCACGTGGGGCAGTCGAGCGAGGGAAGCCAGCCGGTCGAGCTGTACGGCCATGGCGTCGGCGGAGACGAACGGGGAGCGTGCGGCCTGCTCGGTGACCAGGAAGGTGAACCGCTTCCGACGGTCGTACAGGACTTCCTGCCGCTCCAGCTTCTTCGCCACGGTCTTGCTGTGGTCGCCGGGGATGTGGGCGAGGCTGGCCCGGATGTACTCCGGAGTGGAGAGCAGGGCGGTGAGCATCGAGAGCAGGAAGAACCGGAAGTCGGTCGAGGCCGCTTCGAGTCCGGCCAACTCCAGTTGCTTCTTGTCCAGGCCCTTCCGGCGCATCGAGCGTGCGTCCTGCCACTCGGTGGCTGCGATGCGGGCCAGCGCGGAGACCTCTGCCACCAGGACCGGCGGAGCCTCCAAGGCCCTGAGGATGCGCTCTACGTCCACCAGGGACGGGCGCACCTTCCCGTTCTCGATGCGGCTCACCTTGGACTGCGACATGTTGCAACGCGCGGCAAGCCGGTTCCCGGAGAGACCAGCCTGTTTCCGCAGGTTGCGCAGCATCGCGGCGAGTTCTCGGGAAGACTGCCCCAGCTGCCCGGGCTCGACCGTCACTCGGCTACGTACTCCAGGAACGGGACCGACTCCGCGAGGGCGATGCGCTGGTATTCGAGGAATGGGGCAGGATCGCCCTTGTACAGCTCACGTTCGGTTTGCGTGCCGTCTGCCTCGTACTTCATGAGGACGATCGTGGAGCGGTCGAACATCCAGAAGTCGTCGATGTCGGCGAGCGGGTTCTCGCGCTCCGTCACATCGAGGATGCGGATGTCCTCGCCGACAGGTGCCTGATGGCGGTAGTACCGCTCGAACTCGAAGCGGAGGTAGTCCGAGAGCGGGCGCGTCACGATGTGCACGCGGCCGATCGTGCCGCCCGTCTCCTTGTGCTTGCGGATCAGGGCCGTCCAGTCGTCCTCGTACGGGCCGGGGAACCGCTCCCCCGCGAGGAACCGGGCGAGCTCGTCGGCTTCCTGTGGCACCCGGTAGACGGGCCGTGTCTCCAGCCGCCACGCCTCCTTTCGGAAGTCGCGGAACTGCGCCTGCCACGCCTCACCAGCCAAGAGCACGGACGGCCTCCCTCAACACGCTCTCCGGAATCTCCACCAGGCCCTCGCCCTGCGGGGGCGCGAAGCCGTCGAACAGGTCGCCCTGCACGACGAACGTCCCCTTCTCGGTGCGGTATACGTTCGGGCAGTCGCCCTGCCCGCACTCTCCGTTCCCGTTGCCTGTCAGTCGGGTCAGCCCGGCACGTTCGGACATGCGCAACCCCCTGGTCTCCGGCCCCAGCGGAGCCGCCCACAACGACCGTAGGGGCGTCATGCACGACCGTCTATGCGGTCTCGCGACTATGCGCGTTCTTGCATAAAGAGAGGTCGCAAGAGACCCGTGCAGGGACGCCCTGGCACCCCTGGGGCTCCCGTTTCCGTAGCCGCCTACGGAAACCGGAAGAACACCAGGTCAGTGACGGTACGGGCACCGCCAGAGAGTCAGCACCAAGTCAGCACGCTCCCCAGAAAAGGCCGGAATCAGGCAGAGAAAACAAGAAGGGGCCAGACCTTGCGATCTGGCCCCTGACCTGGGGCTTCTTCCCTCTGACCTGTCGAAGGATCAGCCGTCACACGTTGAAGCGGAACTCCACCACGTCGCCGTCCTGCATGACGTAGTCCTTGCCCTCCATGCGGGCCTTGCCCTTCGCCCGGGCCTCGGGGATGGAGCCGGCCTCGACCAGGTCGCCGAAGGAGACGATCTCCGCCTTGATGAAGCCCTTCTGGAAGTCGGTGTGGATGACACCGGCGGCCTCGGGGGCGGTGGCGCCCTTCTTGATCGTCCAGGCGCGGGCCTCCTTGGGGCCCGCGGTCAGGTACGTCTGCAGGCCGAGGGTGTCGAAGCCGACCCGGGCGAGGGTGGCCAGGCCCGGCTCGTCCTGGCCCATGGACTGCAGCAGTTCCAGGGCCTCGTCGTCCTCGAGCTCGATCAGCTCGGACTCGATCTTGGCGTTGAGGAAGATCGCCTCGGCCGGGGCGACCAGGGCGCGCTGCTCGGTCTTGAAGGCCTCGTCGGTCAGCTCGTCCTCGTCGACGTTGAAGACGTACAGGAAGGGCTTGGTGGTCAGCAGGTGCAGCTCGTGCAGCAGCCGGCCCTTCTCCGTGCCGGCGGTGATGCCGGCGGAGAACAGGGTGCGGCCTTCCTCGAGGATCTGCTGCGCCTCCTGGACGGCGGCGAGCACCGGCGCCTTGTCCTTCTGGAGGCGGGCCTCCTTGGTCAGCCGCGGCACGACCTTCTCGATGGTCTGCAGGTCGGCGAGGATCAGCTCGGTGTTGATCGTCTCGATGTCCTCCTTGGGGGACACCTTGCCGTCGACGTGGACCACGTCCGGGTCGACGAAGGCCCGGATGACCTGGCAGATCGCGTCGGACTCGCGGATGTTCGCGAGGAACTTGTTGCCCAGGCCCGCACCCTCGCTGGCGCCGCGGACGATGCCGGCGATGTCCACGAAGTCCACCGTCGCCGGGAGCTTGCGCTGCGAGCCGAAGATCTCGGCGAGCTTGTCCAGGCGCGGGTCGGGGACGCCGACCACGCCGACGTTGGGCTCGATCGTGGCGAACGGGTAGTTGGCCGCCAGCACGTCGTTCTTGGTCAGGGCGTTGAACAGGGTCGACTTGCCGACATTCGGCAGGCCGACGATTCCGATCGTGAGCGACACGTGACGACTTCCCGTAGCGAGATGTGGGTGAAATGGGCCGCCCCGCCCGGGCGGGGCGACCGGCGGACCGATCCACCAGTCTACGGAACGCACCGGCCCCCGGAGGGCCCGCGCCCCGAGCGGCCCCCTGAGGCACTGAAAAGTCGTGTCCTGCCCCTGTTTTCCCCCTCCTCGGCCCCTACGTTGGGTGCGTGGAGCAACACAGTGCGCGCACACCCCACAAGAAGAGCGGTGCACCCACCGCCGCCTCCCCGCTGCCGCGGCCGGTACGCCCGCAGCGCCGCCCGCAGGGCGCGACGGCCGTCCGGGGCGGTCTGCCCCGGGGGCCGCTGCTGCTGCGGGCGGCCCGGCTGCGGCGGACGGAGCCCCGGCTGACCGGACTGGGCACCTTCGTCTTCATCACGCTCACCGCGCTCGCCGGCGGGGCCGCGGACTCGCTGATCACGGGCGAGCCCGGCACCCTCTTCGGGGTCGTCTTCCTGCTGGCCTGCCTCGCTGCCGCGGGGTTCGTACGGCCGTACGACCTGTCGGCGGCGCCGGTCAGCGCGCCCATCGCCTTCACCCTCGCGCTGGCCGTGACGGCCGACGGCGAGGGCGGGGGCTTCACGGGCCATCTGATGGGCCTGCTGACCGGGCTCGCCACCCAGACGGGCTGGCTGTACGGGGGCACGGTCGGCGCCGCGGTGATCGCGGCCGCGCGGAAGGTGGCCTATGTGATGCGTGAACGGCGCCGCTGAGCGCCCGCCGTCCCCCGGCCACGTCCCGCCGGCCGCCGCGGTCAGGAGCGGACCGCGGCCGCCGCCATGCCCGCGCCGACGATGCCCGCGTTGTTCTGCAGCGCGGCCGGCACGATCTCGGCCCTGATGCCGGTCAGGAGCGGGAGGAACTTGTCGGCCTTGCGGCTGACGCCGCCGCCGAGGATGAACAGCTCGGGCGAGAACAGCATCTCGACGTGGGCGAGGTACTTGTGCAGGCGCTTCGCCCAGTGCTCCCAGGTGAGGCCCTCGTCCTCCTTGGCCTTGGTGGAGGCCTTCGTCTCGGCGTCGTGGCCGTGCAGTTCGAGGTGGCCCAGCTCCGTGTTGGGCAGCAGGTTGCCGTCGATGAAGACGGCGCTGCCGATGCCGGTGCCGAGGGTGAGCACGATGACCGTGCCCTTGCGGCCGCGGCCCGCCCCGTACTCCATCTCGGCCATGCCCGCAGCGTCCGCGTCATTGAGCAGGGTCACCGCGCAGCCGACCTTCTGGGACAGGAGCCCGGCGGCGTCCATGTCGATCCAGCCCTTGTCGACGTTGGCCGCCGTGCGTGTCATGCCGTGCGTGACCACTCCGGGGAACGTGGCCCCGACGGGGCCCGTCCACCCGAAGTGGTCGACGACCTGTTTCACGCTTGCCGCGACGGCGTCGGGGGTCGCGGGGTGGGGGGTGAGCACTTTGAAGCGCTCCTCCGCCAGGTCACCACGCCCGAGGTCGACCGGGGCACCCTTGATGCCCGATCCGCCGATGTCCACACCGAAAACGCTCATGCCCCAACGCTACGACGTGGCATGGTCGGTCACCCCTCGGAGGTGCCGCCCCGCATCAGTTCGGCGGCCTCGGCGCGCAGGTCCCGGCGGAGCTCCTTGGGCAGCGAGAAGGTGATCGACTCCTCGGCGGCCTTGACGATCTCCACGTCCTCGAAGCCGCGGGCGGCCAGCCACTCCAGTACCTGTTCGACGAGCACCTCGGGCACGGAGGCGCCGGAGGTGACACCCACCGTGGAGACGCCCTCCAGCCACGCCTCGTCGATCTCGTCGGCGAAGTCCACCAGGTAGGACGCGCGGGCCCCGGCCAGCTTGGCGACCTCGACCAGGCGCACGGAGTTGGAGGAGTTGCGCGAGCCGACGACGATGACCAGTTCGGCCTCGGCGCCCATCTGCTTCACGGCGAGCTGGCGGTTCTGCGTGGCGTAGCAGATGTCGTCGCTCGGCGGCGAGACCAGCAGCGGGAACTTCTCCTTGAGCGCGTCGACCGTCTCCATGGTCTCGTCCACGGAGAGGGTGGTCTGGGAGAGCCAGACGACCTTGGAGGGGTCGCGGACCTCGACCTTCTCGACGTCGCCGGGGCCGTCGACCAGGGTGATGTGGTCGGGGGCCTCGCCGGAGGTGCCGATGACCTCCTCGTGGCCCTCGTGGCCGATCAGGAGGATGTCGTAGTCCTCATTGGCGAACCGCACGGCCTCCTTGTGGACCTTGGTGACCAGCGGGCAGGTCGCGTCGATCGTGGCGAGCCGGCCCCTGGCGGCCTCCTCGTGGACGACCGGGGCGACGCCGTGGGCGGAGAACATCACGATCGACCCCGGCGGCACCTCCTCCGTCCGCTCGACGAAGATCGCGCCCTTCCGTTCCAGGGTCTGCACGACGTACTTGTTGTGGACGATCTCGTGGCGGACGTACACGGGGGCCCCGTACTGCTCCAGGGCCTTCTCGACGGCGATCACGGCACGGTCCACACCCGCGCAGTAGCCTCGCGGGGCGGCGAGCAGGACGCGGCGGGAAGTCGTAGCGGTCATGTGCCCATCGTACGGGGCCCGGACGGCGCCCCACCGCTGACCCGGGTGCTCCGGGCGGGGGTGCGGGGGCGGTGCCGGAGCGTCCCGGGGCGCACGGGGCACGGTGCTCAGCGACGGCGCCGCGCACCCCGTGCGGCGCGGCGGGCGGCGACCGCCCACCCGGTCACGAGGGCGGCGCCCGCCAGGGGCAGGCAGCTGAAGCAGCCGCAGCCGGGGCCGTAGCGGCCGACGCGGAACCCGGCCTGGACGCGGGGCGGGCGTTCGGACGGGGGGCAGCCGTGCCG